>DATHSW010000089.1:0-8725 GCA_035463855.1 Candidatus Deferrimicrobiaceae bacterium
GACCCCGACCCGGCCGTGCCCAACCACCGCACCCGGCCGCCGCAGGGGATGCTCCTGCAGGACGACTTCCGCGCCGGCTTCGCGTTGCTGGCGCCCCGGCGGCTCACGTTCGAGGCCTGGTGCTACCACCGCCAGATCCCCGACGTCACCGCGCTGGCCCGCGCCTTCCCCGACACCACGATCGTCCTCGACCACTTCGGGGGGCCGGTCGGCATCGGCTCCTACGCGGGCCGGGCCAAGGAGGTCTACGCGGAGTGGCGCGGCTACCTCGGCGAGCTCGCCGCGTGCCCCAACGTGGTCGCCAAGCTCGGCGGAATCAACATGGAGGTCAACGGCTTCGGCTGGCACGAGCGGCCCCGCCCGCCCGGGAGCCAGGAGCTGGCCGACGCGACGCGGCCGTACTACGAGTACACCATCGAGCGGTTCGGCGTGGACCGGTGCATGTTCGAGTCGAACTTCCCGGTGGACGCGGTGAGCTGCAGCTACACCGTGCTGTGGAACGCGTTCAAGCGGCTCGCGTCGGGGTACTCGGCCGGTGAGAAGGCCAAGCTGTTCCACGATACCGCGGCCCGCGTCTATCGCCTGCCTCACCGAGACGGAGGCGGGTAGCGGGCCGCGAGCGTCCTCGCTAGCGAACCCGGCGACCGATACGGCTCCACCGCGTGTGGCCGTCGGCATCCGAGGACCAGTAGATCCACACCGGCCGGCCGATGATCTGCGCTTGCGAGACCGGCCCCCAGTGGCGGCTGTCCTCGCCGGCATTCCGGTTGTCGGCCATCACGAAGACGGCCCCGGGCGGGATCTGGATCGGTCCCACCTCCGTGGGCGCGCGCACCTCGTCGGAGAAGTCCGCGTAGGGCTCGGCGACCGGCCGGCACCCGTCCACCGGGGGCTCGCAGTTGATGTACACGTCGCGCCCGTGGACGACGATCTCTTCCCCTCCCAGGCCGATGATCCGCTTGACCAGGGTGTCGTTCACATCGCTCGGGTCGGTGAAGACGACGAGATCACCCCGCGCCCGCCAATGCGCCGCCTTGTCGATCAGGACGTAGTCCCCCACCAGGAGCGTCGGGGCCATGGACGTCGACGGAATCCAGACCCCCTCGAAGCGGCTACGCACCGCGAGCGGCAGCGCGACGACGAGCGCGACCATCCCGAGGATGACGAGGGTCCAGAACACCCGGCCGGAGCTGCCCATCGCTCGATACTGTAAGCGCCAGGAAGGCCCGAACTCCAGACGCCCCGGTGGGCCTCGCTATTTTTCCCCCAGGCGGGCGCTCCCGGGTAGAGTGGTGTCCTCACGAACCCACAAGGAGGGACTGCGATGCCCCGAACGACCCAGCTCACGCTCAGCCTCGTCTCCCGGCCCGGCACCGTCGCCGCGCTGACCCGCACGCTCGCCGACGCCGGCGTCAACATCACGGCGCTCAGCGCCGCCGAGACGTCCGGCCGCGGGAAGATCCGGCTGCTGGTCAACGACCCGGTCCGAGCCAAGCGCGCGCTCCGCAAGGCCCGGTACCGCGTCAACGAGGAGCCCGCGTTCGCCCTCCGGCTCCGGAACAAGCCCGGCGCGCTCGCCCGGGTCTCGGCCCGGCTGGCCAAGGCGCGGATCAACGTCCGCTCGATCTACGCCACGACGGTGGGCCGGGGCGGCGCCATGGTCGTGCTGACCGTGGGAGGCAACCCGAGCAAGGCGCGCAAGGTGCTGGGCCGCTGACCCCACTCCGGGAGGACTCGCGATGCGACTGGCCGGCAAGATCGGGATCGTAACCGCGGCCGCGTCGGGCATGGGGCGGGCGGGCGCGCTGCGCTTCGCCCGCGAGGGGGCGCAGGTCGCGGTGGTGGACGTGGACGCGGCCGGCGTCCAGCGCGTGGTGAGCGAGATCGCGGGCGCGGGCGGCACCGCGCACGGCATCGTCGCCGATCTCACCAAGGACGAGGAGTCGCGCCGCATCGTGTGGGACACGGTGAGCCGGTTCAAGGGGCTGGACTTCGTGTGGAACCACGTCGGCCACCCCGGGCCGGCCGCGGTCGAGGGCATCGACCTCGGCGCCTTCGACCTCGCGATCGACCTCAACCTCCGCACGGTGCTGATCACGACCGAGGCGGCCATCCCGGAGCTGCGCGCGCGTGGCGGCGGCAGCCTCCTCTTCACCGCGTCCACCTCCGGGCTCCAGGGCTCCTCGTACAGCCCGGTCTACTCGATGTGCAAGTTCGGGGTGGTCGGCTTCGTGAAGAGCCTGGCGGTCCGGCTCGCCCCCGAGAAGATCCGCGTCAACGCGGTGTGCCCCGGGCCCATCGACACGCCGATGCTGCGCGTCTTCGTGGCGCGGCCCGATCAGAAGTCCACGGCCGGCCTGGACCCGGAAGACCTGGTGCGCCGGCGCGCCGCGGGGGCGGTGCCGCTCGGCCGCACCGGCCGGCCCGAGGAGATCGCCAACGCCGCGCTCTTCCTGCTGTCCGACGAGGCGTCGTTCATCACCGGGGCGGCGCTGCCGGTCGACGGTGGGGTGACCGCGGCCTGAGCCGCCGCCGGCCCCTCACCCGCCCAGATCGCGCTCCGCCTCCGCGAGCAGCCGCCCGAATCCTTCCGGCACCCGGATCTCCCGCCCCACCACGCCGGGACTGTACCCCTGGAGCCAGTAGCTGTTGGTCGGATGCCCGCCGCCGGCCACGATCAGGACGAAGTTGTCGGGCGAGGCGGTGATGGGCCACGGGTCGAGCGCGGCGCTCTCCCGGGCCACCTGGCTGGCATCGATCTCGATCCACGCGTAGCCCCCGGCGCGGCGGAGCTGCTCGGCCGGGATTCGCGAGTGCTCCCAGAGGAACTCGCGCATCGAGCGCTTGGTCCAGCCCAGGCCGGTCATGGTCTGGGCCACCACACCGGGAATCATCAGGATGCCGGGCGCGCCGCGCTCGTAGCCGGCGAGCCCCGCCAGGTTCGGGACCCGCATGAAGTCCGCCATGCGATGCATGCCCTGGAGCGCGTCCTCCTCCGGGGTCTCCTTCTTCGCGCCCCGCCGCCGGATGTTGGTGGCGCCGTTGGCGAATACGAGCGAGATCGAGCTCTGCCCGGGCGCGAAGCCGTGCCGCTCCGTCCCGTGGGGCGGCCAGCCCGCGGGCAGGTTGTCCTCGTCCTCGGCGAAGACGACGTTGGTGTAGCGCAGGCCGCCGTAGTTGGCCATCGTGCCGACGCCCGGCCGCGCGCCGCCGACGTTCTGCTGCAGGAGCCGGAGGGCGCGCCCGATGCTGGCGCCGGCGGGGTGCCGCGGGTCGGGCCCCAGGCAGCCGAAGCCGGAGTTGAGCCGGATCTGCCGGCCGATCGGTCCGTTGACGATCACCACCGGGAACGCGCTGCCCGACGCCGCCTGGAGCTGCTCGCTGCCGGACTCGGGATCGAGGAACGCCTCCACCGCCGCCACGAGCACGGGCAGGTACTCCGGCCGCCCGCCCGCCATCGCCAGCGCGATCGCGCACGTCTCCACGGTGGCCACGCCGCCGCGCGGCGGGAAGGTGCCGAGCGCGTGCGCGCGCGGCCGCGGGGTGCCCTGCAGGATCCAGTCCACGCGCACGCGCGTCGGCGGCCACAGGGGCAGCCCGTCGCCCCACTGGTTGGCCAGCATCGCGTGGTTCGCGTTGACGAGGGCGTCCTCGAACGTGGCGCCCGGGACGGCGATGACCCGGCTCGCCCCGCCGGCCCCGCCGGCGACGCTCGGCGTCCAGCGCGTCAGCCCGTCGTAGAACTCGCGCTTGCGCGCCTCGACGGGGGCGATGTCGCTGCCCGGCAGGAACAGCCCGATCGGGAACGTCACCATGGCGGCGTCGGGCGTGAGCCCGAGCCCGGAGATGGCGTTCTGCATGACGCCCACGAAATCGGCGCGCGTCAGCGTGACCGTCGGAATCCCCAGCGCTTCGATCCTGGCGGCCGCCCGGCCGCACGCGGTGGCGCAGGACCCTCAGGCCGCGTTGCCGATGATGACCGCGTCGACGCCGCTCTTCTTGACCCGCTCGGCCGTCTCCTCGGTGCCGATCAGGGCGTTGCCCTGCGGGAAGGCGTCGATCGGCAGCACCTCGATCCCGGCGAAGTCCCGCTCGAGCAACGACTTGAGCAGCGGGAGCATGCGGTAGGCCTGCCACTGCTCGTTGCTCACGAAGCCCACGCGCTTGCCGGCCAGCGCATCGAGGCGCCGCGCGTGCGGCTGCTTCACCTCGAGCCGGCCCGACGGATCGAAGAATTCGAGCGTCACCATGGCGCGATCGTAGCACGGCGGTTGACCCTCGCGGACCGATCGCCGACAATGCCGCACCGGACACACCCGGACGTGACCCTACCTCGAGGAGGCCCCGATGCCGACCCACGCGCCCCTGGCCCCGCAGATCGAGCAGTTCATCCACGACAACCCGCAGGGCGTTCTGACCTCGTTCCGGCGGAACGGCATGCCCCAGCTCAGCATCGTCACCGTCTACCCCCGGGACGGGGGCGTGGGGATCTCGATCACCGAGAACCGGATGAAGTTCAAGAACCTGCTCCGCGACCCGCGCTGCTCGGTGCTGATCTCCCACGCCGACTGGTGGTCCGGCTTCCTGGTCTTCGAGGGCAAGGCGGAGCTCGCCCACTCGGGCAATACCGATCCCGAAGCGCTTCGCCTGGCGCGCCGCCGCATCTTCAGCGCCACCACCCGGCGCCGCAGCCGGGACTGGGACGAGTACGACCGCATCACGGAGGCGGACAAGCGGGTCGCGATGGTGCTGCGCCCCGACCACGTGTACGGCCCCGCCCTGGCGCGGATGCGCGAGGCGCTCGCCAAGTAGCCCGGGCTAGCGCCCCGGGTCCGGCGTCGGGGCGCTCCGCGGCGCTACCCCCCTGCCGCTGCCCGCCGCTCACCTCGTGCGGCAGCCGCCGCAGGATCTCCGCTCGAGCCCCACCATCTCGACGGACTCCACCGCCCGGTCCTGGGCCCGGGCCGGGTCGGGCGCGAGGCCCAGCGTGAACAGCGGCTCGATCAGCACGCTCCTCGTCTGCCGCGCGGGACGAGGGGGCTCGAAAGGCCGGGGTGATGGCGACACTCTGGAGGAAAATAGGCCGATGGCGCGGCATCAGGAGCATTCCCCGTTGCGAATCACCGGCGCGCTGCGGCGGTGCGCTCCGGGGCTCGCCGCGCTCCTGCTGCTGGTCGCCCGACCGGCCGTTGCCGGCGAGGCCGCCGCCAGCATCGCGGGCGCTGCGCTGCGCGAAGCGCTGGCGGCTCCGATCGACACGTGCCGGGAGTCCCACCTGGACGTCCAGGGCCTCGCGCGCTTCTATCCGGGAGCCTCCCCGAAGCCGCGGTGGGTTGACGACCGCGGGCCACTCCCGCACGCTCGTCGGCTGCGAGCGGCCCTGGAGCGGTCGGAGGCCGAGGGGCTGCCGCCCGACCGTTACGGGCTCGCGGGCATCGCGGCGCGCTGGGAGGCGCCCGGGCCCACCGACCGGGCCTGTCTCGATCTCCTCCTGACCGCGGCCTTCGATCGCTACGGGCGGGACCTCGCGAGCGGAGTGGTGGCGCCGCGCGAAGCCGATGCCACGTGGCATCTTCCGGCGCCGGCCGCCTTCGATGCGGTCGCCGCCCTGGGCGCCGCGCCCTCGGATGCGAGCCTCGAGAAGCAGCTCGACGCCCTCGCGCCCGCGCACGGTCTCTACGCTCGGCTACGCGCGGCGCTGGCGCGCTACCGGCACCTGGCGAAAGAGGGCGGGTGGGACCCCGTCCCGCGGGGGCCGGCGCTCGGCCCCGGCGACGCGGGCGAACGGGTCGCGGCGCTCCGGGAGCGGCTTCGGCGCGAGGGGAATCGCGATGCCGCCCCCTCCTCGCTCGATCGGAGCTACGACGCAGCCCTGACCGACGCGGTGCGAGGCTTTCAGCGTCGTCACGGGCTCCTCGCGGACGGCGTCGTGGGGCCCCGCACCCTCGCCGCGCTCAACACCCCGGTGGCGCACCGCATCGCGCAGCTCCAGCGCGCGATGGAGCGGCTTCGCTGGCTGCCCCGTGACCTCGGCAGCCACTACGTGTTCGTCAACACCGCCGGCTTCGAGCTCTCGGTGGTCGAGGGCGATCGTACCGTGCTCGGCATGCGCGTGATCGTCGGCGCGCCGGACCAGCCGACCCCGTCGTTCACCGCCACGCTCCGGTCGCTGACGATCAACCCCTACTGGAACGTCCCCCGCCGTATCGCGCGTGACACGCTCGTGCCACGGGAGCGCCGACGCCCCGGCTATCTCGCCGCGCGCGGGTTTCGCGTCCTGGACCCGAGCACCGGCCGGTGGCGCGAGCCGGACGCCACGAGCCTCGCGGGCGCCGCGCCGCAGCTCCGGCAGGAGCCGGGACCGGGCAATCTGATGGGGCGGCTCTCGTTCACCTTCCCCAATCCCTTCGACGTGTTCCTGCACGACACCCCGGATCGCTCGCTGTTCGAGCGCGAGGTCCGCGCCTGCAGCGAGGGGTGCGTGCGCATCGAGCATGCGATGGCGCTCGCGCTGCACACGTTGCGCCGGGCCCCGGAGTGGACCGAGGAGCGCATCCAGGAGGAGATCCATGCCCTCAGGCACCAGGTCCTTCCCTTGCCCGAGCCGATCCCCGTGTACGTGGTGTATCTCCCGAGCTGGGTCGACGAGGCCGGGCTCGCCCACTTCCGGCCGGATCACTACGGCCGCGAGCAGGTGCTGGCGAGGTACTTTCCGCCATGAATGACGCCGGCCGCCCGCCGCTCCACGTCATCGCCCTGGGCGGCAACGCCGTCTCCCCGCCCCGCGGCGACCTCTCCTTCGCCACCGAGCGGGCGGCGATCGATGGCGCGGCCGCCGAGCTCGTCGCCCTTGCGCGGACCGGCGCCCGCCTCCTGGTGGTGCACGGCAACGGCCCGCAGGTGGGTCGGCTCCTGGGGGCCGGCGGCCTCGGCGATCCCGAATCCCTGGACGTCCACGTGGCGCAGACGCAGGGCGAGCTGGGCTATCTGCTGGCGGAGGCCCTCGACGCCCGGCTGGGGCGCGACGCGTGCGCGGCCCTCGTGACACGCGTCCTCGTGAACGGGCAGGATCCGGCCTTCGCCCATCCGACCAAGCCGATCGGCGCCGTCCTCTCGGCGGCCCCCACCAATGTGCCGGCCGCGCGCACGCCGGACGGATCGGGCTGGCGCCGGGTCGTGGCCTCGCCCAGGCCCGCGAAGGTGATCGAGCAGGCCGCCATCGCCGCGCTGCTCACCACCCACCACGTCATCGCGGGGGGCGGGGGCGGCGTCCCGCTCGTGAGCGAAGGCTCCGCGCGCCGGGCCCGGCCCGCGGTCATCGACAAGGACTGGGTCGCCGCGCTCCTCGCGACCGCCCTCTCCGCCGAGCGGCTCGTGTTCATCACGGACGTGTCGCACGCCTTCACCCGCTTCGGCCAGGCCGACCAGCGCGAGATCCACACCATGAGCCTCGTGGAGGCCCGCGCCCACCTGGGCGCGGGCATGTTCGCCCCCGGCTCGATGGCCCCCAAGGTGGAGAGCGCCATCGAGTTCGTCGCGGCGACCCGGCGTCCGGCCGTGATCACCACCATCGGCTCGCTGGAGCGAGCCCTCCGCGGCGCCACCGGCACGACGATCCAACCCTGATCGCCGGGGGCCGAGCCCGTCGTGCGCCCGGTCCGGGCAATGCGCTATGATCCCGCCGATGCGCCTGCAGGGTCGGGTGGCGGCGATCACCGGCGGCGCGCTCGGCATCGGGCGCGCGACCGCGCTCCTCTTCGCCGAGGAGGGCGCGACCGTCGCCCTCGGCGACGTCCAGCTCGACGCCGCCGCGAGCGTGGCGGAGGAGATCGGCCGGCGCGGCGGCAAGGCGATCGCGATCGGCCTGGACGTGGGCGACGCGGCGCAGGTGCAGGCCTTCGTGGACCGCGTGGTCGCGGAGTTCGGCCGGCTCGACGTCATGTTCGCCAACGCGGGGATCGCCCACTCGGCGCCGTTCCTGGAGCATCCCGAGGCCCAGTGGCACCGGGTCCTGCGGGTCAACCTGACCGGGGTCTTCCTCTGCTGCCAGGCCGCCGCGCGCCAGATGGTCAAGCAGGGCGGCGGCCGCATCATCACCACCGCGTCGATCAACGCCTTCCGCGGCGTCGAGAACCTGGTCGGCTACAACGCGGCCAAGGCCGGCGTCATCGAGCTGACCCGCACCATGGCGGTGGAGCTCGCGAAGCACCACATCTCGGTGAACGCGATCGCCCCGGCCCAGATCGACACTCGGCTCACGCGGGGCCTGCCCGAGGGCGCGCGGCGCCGGCGGGAGGAGCGCATCCCGATGGGGCGCTTCGGCGAGCCCGACGAGGTGGCGCGGGCCGCGCTCTTCCTCGCCTCCGACGACGCCAGCTACGTGACCGGCCACACGCTCGCGGTGGACGGCGGCTACCTGGCGGGCGGCCTCTGGTCCGGCGCCCCGGGCGGCCCGGCCCCGAACCCTGTCCCCCGCGAGGGGGAGAGGGCAGGGTGAGGGGCGGGCGCGGGCTCGGACGAGACCGGCCGCGCCCATCGCCGAGACATGGATCAAGCCCTGAGCGACGTCACCGTGCTCGACCTGGGCCAGGTCATCGCGATGCCGTTCTGCACGATGCTGCTCGCCGACCTCGGCGCGCGGGTGATCAAGATCGAGTCGCCGGAGCGCGGGCGCGAGCGCGTGTCGCTCGGCGTGAAGCGGCGCCGCGACGGCGTCGAGGAGCGG
>DATHSW010000090.1:0-2110 GCA_035463855.1 Candidatus Deferrimicrobiaceae bacterium
CGCGGACGCGGGCCCGGCCATGCCCGCGCGCTTCATCGCGATGACGGGCGACGCCGAGCTCGACGAGGGCAACGTGTGGGAGGCGCTGCTCGAGGAGGCGGTGCGCGAGCTGGACAACCTGCTCTGGATCGTGGACTTCAACCGCCAGAGCCTGGACCGCATCGTGCCCGACGCGCGCCGCGGCCAGCTCCACGTCTGGTTCCGCGGCGCGGGCTGGCACGTGATCGAGCTGCGCTGGGGGCGGCGGCTGCGCGCGCTCTTCGAACGGCCGGGCGGGGCGCGGCTGCGCGCGCGGCTCGAGGGCATGGGCAACGCGGAGTACCAGTCGCTCCTGCGCCTGCCGCCCGCGGCGGCGCGCAAGGCGGTGACCGCCACCGCGGCGGGGGAGACGGATCCGGCGGTGGACCGGCTGCTCGCCGATACTCCGGACGACGCGGTGGGCGCGCTCGTGGCCGACGTGGGCGGCCACGATCTGCCGTCCATCCTGGAGGCTTACGAGGAAGCGGGCCGGCCGCGGCGCGGGCCCTGCGTCATCCTGGCCGACACCATCAAGGGCTGGGGCTATCCGTTCGGCGGCGACCCCATGAACCACGGCGCGCTACTCACCGCGCGCCAGCTCGAGGAGCTGCGCGTCGCGCTCGGGGTGGAGCCGGGGGGCGAGTGGGCCGGCTTCGCGCCCGGTAGCGCCGAGGCGGAGCTGATCCGCGGGGGCCCCGCGCCCTACGCGCCACCGGCGCGGCGCGGCGACGTGGGCCCGGCCGTCCCCGAGACGCTGGAGGAGGCGTATCCGCCGCAGAGCTCGACGCAGGAAGCCTTCGGCCGCGTCCTCGGCCGGCTGAGCCGCCTGCCGATCGGCGATCGGGTGGTGACGCTCTCCGCCGACGTGTCGGTGACCACGCACCTCGCGGGCTGGATCAACCGCAAGGGCGTCTACTTTCCGCGGGCCAAGCCCGGCTTCGCCGCGGAGGGGCCGCAGGCCGTGCAGTGGAAGGAGTCACCGGCCGGCCAGCACGTCGAGCTCGGCATCGCCGAGCACAACCTGTTCCTCGCGCTGGGCGCCTTCGGCCTCACCGCGGAGCTGTCGGGGACGGCGCTCCTGCCCATCGGCACGCTCTACGATCCGTTCGTCACGCGCGGGCTCGACGCCCTCTACCACGCGCTCTACGCGGGCGGGCGCTTCATCGTGGCCGCCACCCCGTCGGGGATCAGCTTGTCGCCGGAGGGCGGCGCGCACCAGTCGGTGATCACGCCCGGCATCGGCATCGCGCTGCCCGCGATCACCTACTACGAGCCCGCGTTCGCGCAGGAGGTCGAGTGGATCCTGCTCGAGGGCCTGCGCGGTCTCCTGCGGCGCGGCGACGCGGAGAGCCTGTACCTGCGGCTGTCCACCAAGCCCATCGATCAGGCCCTGGCCCCCGCGCCCTCGGGCGCCTACCGGGACGCGGTGCTGCGCGGCGCCTACCGCCTGATCGACGCGCGGGAGCAGCCCGGCTACGACCCCGAGGACAACGCGGTGCACATCTTCGCGGCCGGCATCATGGCGCCCGAGGCGGTGGAGGCGAGCCACGCGCTGCGCGCCGCGGGCGTCTGCGCGAGCGTCTTCGTGGTGACGAGCCCCGATCTGCTGCACCGAGGCGTTCGCACTACGGGCCCCTACGTACTCGATCTGGTATCGGCGGACGAGGAAGGCGTGCCGGTGGTGTCGGTCCTCGACGGCCACTCCCACGGATTGGCCTTCCTGGGCGGCGCCCTCGGAGTCCCGCAGATCCCGCTCGGCGTGGACCACTTCGGCCAGTCCGGCGCGCGGCGCGATCTCTACCGGCACTACGGGGTGGACGGCGGCGCAATCGCGCACGCGGCCAACCGGCTTCTTGCCCGTGGGCCGGGCCTGCGGTAGCATTCCACCATCCCCGGCACCGCTCCACGCGCTCCAAAGGAGGAGCCTCCTCATGGACACTCGCCTCAAGAATCTGGCCGAGCAGCTCGACGCAGGTCTCATCGCCCGCCGTGAGTTCCTTCGCAAGGCGGCCGTCATCACCGGCGGTACCGCGGCGGGCCTCCACGCGCTCCGCGGCATGTCGTCCGCGCAAGGAAAGACCAAGCTGCGCGT
>DATHSW010000091.1:0-11809 GCA_035463855.1 Candidatus Deferrimicrobiaceae bacterium
ATCGCGCTGGCCCTGGCCCGGGCGGGGGCTCACGTCGCCTCGGTGGACGTGGACGGCGCGGCCGCCCGGGCGACCGCGGAGGCCGCGGCGGCGCGGGGCCCCCGGAGCCTGGCGGTCGACACCGACGTGGGCGATCTCGCCAGCATCGACCGGATGGTCCAGCGCGTGATGGAGACGTTCGGGCGGATCGACGTCCTGGTGAACAACGCGGGGGTCACCCGGCGGGCCTACATCATGGATCTCACCGAGCAGGACTGGGACCGCATCATGCGGGTCAACGCCAAGGGCGTCTTCTTCTGCCTGCAGCGGGTGGCGCGCGAGATGATTCCCCGGCGGAGCGGCACGATCATCAACATCGCGTCGATCGCGGGGAAGGGGTACGCGGGCACCTCCAACGCGATCTACGCGGCCAGCAAGGGGAGCGTGATCTCGCTGACCCGCACCGCCGCGCTCCAGCTCGCCCGCCACGACATCAACGTCAACGCCATCTGCCCGGGCATCACGGTCACCGCGCTGTCCGAGGCCAACGTCGCGGTGCGCGCCCGCGAAGAAGGCCTGTCGGTGGAGGACATGACGCGCCGGCGCAACGCGGTCATCCCGCTCGGCCGGCCCAACGACCCCGAGGACCTGGCCGGGCTCGCGGTGTTCCTGGCCTCCCCCGGCGCGCGGAACATCACCGGCCAGTCGATCAACGTCGACGGCGGTATCATCCTCGACTGACGCTCCACCAAGGAGGCCTCACGATGAACATCGGTGTCTCGGTGCCCCTGCCGGCCTATCTCGTCGACGTCGGCGCCATGGCCCGCAAGGCCGAGGAGCTCGGCTTCGAGTCCTTCTGGTGCGCCGAGCATCCCTTCATCCCGGTCCAGACGAGCAGCCGGTTCCCGGGCTCGGCGGACGGCGTGATCCCGGAGGAGTATTCGCACTTCGTGGATCCGTTCGTCGCGCTGGCGCGCGCCTCGGGCGCGACCAGCCGGATCAAGCTCGCCACCGGGATCGTGCTGGTGCCGGAGCGGCATCCGCTGGTGCTGGCCAAGGAGGTGTCCACGCTCGACCTGTTCAGCGGCGGGCGCTTCCTGTTCGGCATCGGGGCGGGCTGGCTCCGCGAGGAGACCCAGATCATGGGCGGCGACTTCGACCACCGCTGGACCCAGACGCGCGAGTCGGTGCTGGCCATGAAGGAGCTGTGGACGAAAACCGAGGCCGAGTTCCACGGCAAGTACTACGACTTTCCGCCGGTGCGCTCCTATCCCAAGCCGGCCCAGAAGCCGCACCCGCCGGTGCTGCTGGGCGGGGGCGCCAAGAACGTGCTCCAGCGGGTGGCGGCCTGGGGCGACGGCTGGCTGCCCAACCGGGTGACGCCGGATCAGCTCCGCGAGAGCCGCGCCACCCTCGACCGCCTCGCCAAGGAGGCGGGGCGCGATCCGGCCGCCATCACCATCTCGGTCCACGGGCAGCCCGCCGACCGGGATCAGGTGCGGCGCTACCTCGACGCGGGGGCCACCCGCGTCGTCATCCGGCCGGCCACGTCCAAGTCGGAGCCGGAGATGGTGCGCGAGCTCACCCGGATCGCGGAGACCGTGATGCGGTAGCTACTGCCCCCCGGTCACGTCGATGGTGACGCCGGTGACGAAGTCGGCGTCGGCGGAGGCCAGGAAGCAGATGACCCGCGCCTGATCCTCGGGGGTCGCCACGCGGCCGAGGGGGACGCGCCTGATCTCGGCGGCCTGGGCCTCGGCCGACCGCTGCTCCCAGCGAGGCCGGATGCGCTCGGAGAGGGTGAGGCTGGGCGCGATCGCGTTGACCGTGATGCCGTGGGGCCCGAGCTCGAAGGCCAGCTTGCGGGTGAGCGCGATGATGCCTCCCTTGGCGGTGGCGTAGGCGCTCGAGCTCTCGCGGCTCAGGCCGCGGCCGGCGATCGACGAGAGGTTGACGATCTTGCCGCTCCGCTGCCGCTTCATCACCGGGATCACCGCGTGGCAGAAAAGAAAGGTCCCGGTCAGGTTGAAGTGGAGCAGCTTCTGCCACTCCTCAAGCGTCAGCTCGTCGAGTTCCGCGGCGGGGCGGCCGACGATGGTGCTGCCGCCCACCCCGTTGACCAGGATGTCGATGCGCCCGTAGGCGTCCACCGCGCGCCGGACCGCGCCTTCCACCGAGGCGGCGTCGAGGGCGTCGGCCCGCAAGGCGAGCGCGCGGCCGCCCGCGGCGCCGACGTCGGCGGTCAGCCGGTCGAGCGCGACCGGCTCCACGTCCACGCCCACCACCGTGCCGCCCTCGCGCGCGACGATCATCGCGGTCGCCCGGCCGATGCCGGCCCCCGCCGCCGAGATCAGCGCCACCTTGCCCTGGAATCGCGTCATCGCTCTCCCTCCGACCGGGACTATACCCCGAAGCCGGATTACAATGGCGCCCCGTGACATACGACTGCGCGTTCTGCGGCGAGGAGAACGAGGTCTTCGCCGATGCGAGCGGAGGGTGTCACCAGACGTTCACCGAGGACTGCGCGGTGTGCTGCCGGCCCAACCTCATCACGCTGCAGTTCGAGGACGACGGCCTGGTCCTGATCCAGGTCGTGCAGGAGTACGAGGCCTAGAGCCGGCGGGCTCCGACCCAGCGCGTCCGGAACCACTCGTTGTCCAGCCGCGCGATCTGTACGCCGCCGGGCGTGGTGGCATGCACGAACCGTCCGCCGCCCAGGTAGATGCCGTTGTGGCGGAGGCGGTCAAAGAACACCAGGTCGCCGGGGGCGAGGCGATCCCGATCCACCGGCATGCCGAGGCGGTACTGCTGCGCCGCGTTGTGGGGAACCGACACGCCGACTCTCCCGTAGACGTAGCGGACGAGGCCGGAGCAGTCGAAGCCGGACGGGCTCGACCCGGCTCGCGCGTAGGGCGAGCCGAGGTACCGCGTCGCCATGCGGGCGGCGGTCGCGTTGCGGGAGGGCTCCGCCCCGTTGGCCGACACCCCGGGGGGCTCCGGCGTCAAGACCGCCTTGGAGCAGGCGGTGGCCAGGAGCAGGAGCCCGAGGATCGCGATCGTGCGGATCGGCGCGTTCACGGTCACCTCCACGTTAGCACACGCCCGCCGTCGGACGGGCGAGGCTGCGGGGGCTCGGCCCCTAGTGGTAAACTCCTGACACCATGAGCTTCGACTACGGCCGGTACTACGGTGAGATCAAGCTGACCCACGATCTCCTCTCGAAGAGGGAGGAGCGCACGTGGCTGCTCAAGCCGCCGCGCGACGGCGAGCGCCACGACGTGGTCCTCTACCTCGGCTGCAACGTCCTGCGGACGTCGCACCTGGTCGAGACGGTGGCCGCGGTCTTCGACCGGCTCGGCCTCGACTACGTGGCCGCGGGCGGCCCGACGTACTGCTGCGGCATCCAGCATCACCGGCGCGGGCAGGAGGCCTCGGGCGAGCGCTACGCCAACCACACCGTCGAGCTGCTGCAGAGCATGGCGCCGCGCGAGGTCGTCATGTGGTGCCCGTCGTGCATCCAGTTCTACGACGAGGTGCTGCAGGCCGACCTGCCGTTCCCGAAGCGCCACACCGCCGAGTTCCTCGCCGACTGCCTGGACCGCGGGCTCTTCACCTTCACCCGGCGGGTCGAGGCCACCGTGGCGCTGCACTACCACCGCGCCACGGAGGCGCGGGAGCGCGAGGGGCTGGCCGCGCGCCGGCTGCTGGAGGCGGTGCCCGGGATCACGGTGGTCGAGTTCGAGCCGGACGGCCGCTGGGGGCGGACGTGCACGCCGGCCCTGCAGGAGCAGCTCGGCCCCGCGGTCTGGCGGCAGATGGCGCTCGCCGACGTCGACCGGGCCCTCGCGGCGGGGGCCAGCCACCTGGCCGGCATCTACCACGGCTGTCATCGCGATCAGTGCCGGTTCGAGCGGGAGCGCCCGATCGTGGTCGAGCACTACCTCACGCTGTTCGCGCGCGCGCTCGGCATCGAGTTCGAGGACACCTACAAGCGGTACATGCACATGGGCGACCCCGATCGGATCCTCGAGGACGCGAGCCCCTGCATGGCCGCCAACGGCGTGGATCCCCAGAAGGCGCGCGGGCTCGTCATCAGGACCTTCTCGGCATGAGCGCCGCGTTCGCCCCGGAGGACGACGTCCCGATCCGGTACATGGATCGGACGCGCGCGTACTACCAGGCGCTCGGCTTCAGCCCGTATCGCTGGGCGCACTTCACCGACGCGCCGTTCACCCCGCTCGCCACGCCCCTCGCGCGGGCCCGGATCGCGCTCATCACGACCGCGGCCCCGTTCCAGCCCGAGGCCGGGGACCAGGGGCCGCGGGCCCCGTACAACGCGTCCGCGAAGTTCTACCAGGTCTACTCGGGCCCGGTGGAGGAGAAGCCGGACCTCCGGATCTCGCACGTGGGCTACGACCGGGCGAACACGGTGCCGGAGGACATCAACGCGTACTTCCCGCTGGCCCGGCTTCACGATGCGGTCGCGGCCGGGCGGATCGGGAGCCTGGCCCCGCGCTTCCACGGGGCGCCGACCAATCGCAGCCACCGGGTGACGATGGAGACCGACGCGCCCGAGCTGCTGCGGCGGTGCCGGGAGGACGCGGTCGACGCGGCCGTCCTGGTCCCGAGCTGACCCGTCTGCCACCAGACCGTGGGTCTGGCCGCCCGGCATCTCGAGGCGAACGGCATCCCGACCGTGATCATGGGCTGCGCCAAGGACATCGTGGAGCACTGCGGCGTTCCGCGCTTCGTGTGGAGCGACTTCCCGCTCGGCAACTCGGCGGGGCGGCCGTTCGACGTCCTGTCCCAGGCCCGGACGCTCGAGCTGGCCCTGCGGCTGCTCGAGAGCGCCCCGGCCGCCCGCACCACGGTGCACTCGCCGCAGCGGTGGGCCGCGGACGGAGGCTGGAAGCGGAACTACCTCGACGCCGCCAAGCTCTCGCCGGAGGAGATCGTGGAGCGCCGGAAGGAGTTCGACGTGGTGAAGGCGGTGGCGAAGGCCAAGCGCGAGGGCGCGTGAGCAAGCCGTTCGCGGGCGTCCGCATCCTGGACTTCACCCGCTATCTCGCCGGCCCGTACGGGACCTACCAGCTCGCCCTCCTGGGCGCCGACGTCATCAAGATCGAGTCGCACGAGGGCGACGAGACCCGCATCTCCCCCGCCGATCCCAAGTGGGCGGAGCGGAAGATGGCGCCCTCGTTCCTGTCGATGAACGGCAACAAGCGGTCCATCACGCTCGACCTGAGGCGCCGGGAGGCGATCGAGGTCGTCAAGCGCCTGGTGACCGGCGCGGACGTGGTCTGGGAGAACTTCCGCGGCGGCGTCATGGACCGGCTCGGGCTCGGCTACGAGACGCTCTCGGCCATCAACCCGCGGCTCATCTACTGCGGCGTCTCCGGCTTTGGCCGCACCGGGCCCGAGAAGGCGACCGCGGCCTTCGACGGCAAGCTGCAGGCGATGTCCGGGATCATGTCCATCACCGGCGAGCCGGCTTCGGGCCCCACCCGCGCCGGGTTCGCGCTGTGCGACACCATCGGCGGCATCACCGCGGCCCTGGCGGTGGCGAGCGCCCTCTACCAGCGGACCCACACCGGGCGCGGGCAGCTCGTGGACGTGGCGATGCTGGACGCGGCGCTCGCCTTCATCGCGGGGCCCGTGTCCGAGTACACGGTGGCCGGTGTCGAGCAGCGGCAGATCGGCAACGGGTCGGTGAGCCGCAAGCCCACCGCGAGCCGCTTCCGCTGCGGGAACGGCTACATCGTGCTGGCGGTGCTCACCGAGAAGCAGTTCGGCAGCCTGATGCGGACGCTCGGGCGGGCCGACGCCCTGGCCGATCCGCGCTTCAAGGACTGGCCGGCCCGCACCGCCAACGAGCCGGCCCTGCGCGAGATCATCGAGCAGGCCCTCGCCACCGACGACCCCCGCACCTGGGAGGCCCGCCTCACCGCGGCCGACGTGCCCTGCGGCTCGATCTGGAAGATCGACGAGATCGTCGGCCATCCGCAGCTCGAGCACCGCGACGTGCTCCAGACCATCGACTCGCGCTACGGCCCGATGCGGCTCGTGGGCGCGGGTTTCCGCCTGGAGCACGGCAGCCCGCGGATCGATCGCGAGCCGCCCACCCTCGGCGAGCACACCGACGAGATCCTGGCCGAGGCCGGCTACACGGCGGAGGAGATCGAGCGGCTCCGGCGCGACGCGGTGGTGTGACGGGCGGCGCCGGATGAGGCTCCCGGTGACGGACGGGGTGGTGAAGACGGATCGCCACACCACCGCGTATCTCGACGCCGGCGCCCCCGACGCGCCGCTGATCGTGTTCGTGCACGGCTGGCCGGAGCTGTCGCTCTCCTGGCGGCACCAGCTGCCGTGCTTCGCCGACCTCGGGTTCCGCGCGGTCGCGCCGGACATGCGCGGCTACGGCGGATCCACCGTCTACCCGCGCCACGAGGACTACGCGCTCGAGCACGCGGTGCGCGACATGATCGAGCTGCTCGACGCGCTCGGCCGGGAGAAGGCGGTCTGGGTCGGCCACGACTGGGGCAGCCCGGTGGTCTGGAGCCTGGCGAGCCACCATCCGGAGCGCTGCTGGGGCGTGGCCAACCTCTGCGTGCCGTACCTCGCGGCGGGCTTCGCCCCCCGGAACCTCATCCCTCTGGTGGACCGCGCGGTCTATCCGGAAGCGCAGTACCCGGCGGGCCAGTGGGACTACATGCTGTTCTACGAGGAGAGCTTCGAGAAGGCGTGCGCCGCGTTCGACGCCGACCCGCGCAATACCGTCAAGGCCCTGTTCCGGAAGGGGAGCCCCGGCGGCAAGGGCAAGCCCTCCCGCACCGCGCAGACCCGCAAGGACGGCGGCTGGTTCGGCGGCACCGGCCGGGCGCCCGACGTGCCCATGGACGCCGACGTGGTGACCGCGGAGGAGCTCGACACGTACGCGGCCGGTCTCGCGCGCAGCGGCTTCTTCGGCCCGGACTCCTGGTACATGAACGCGGCGCGCAACCTGGAGTACGCGAGCCGGGCGAAGGACGGCGGCACGCTCGGCCTGCCCGTCCTGTTCCTGCACGGCGCGTACGACTACACGTGCGAGACCGTCGACTCCCGGCTGGCCGAGCCCATGCGACGCGACTGCCGGAACCTCACCGAGGTGGTCGTGCGATCGGGCCACTGGATGGCGCAGGAGAAACCGCGCGCCGTGAACGCGGCCCTGGCGAAGTGGCTGGCGACCCAGCTTCCCCGAGCCTGGCCCGCGCCATGACCGAGAAGAGGCCGGCCACGGCGTCGCGTGGGATGGTGGTCAGCAATCATCCGCTCGGCTCGGCGGCGGGGGCCGAGATGCTCGCGGCGGGGGGCAACGCGGTGGACGCGGCCATCGCCGCGCTGTTCGCGCTGACCGTGGTGGAGCCGATGATGGTCGGCATCTTCGGGGCGGGGATGACCCATCTCCGGCTGGCCGACGGCCGGCACCTCGTGATCGACAACTACACCACCGCGCCCGCGGCCGCGCGCCCCGACATGTACCGGCCCGTCTCCGACACCTGGCCCGACTACCTGCGCGCGGAAGGCGACGTCAACCTGGTCGGCCTCCTCTCGGTGGGCGTGCCCGGGACGCTGAAGGCGTGGGCGGAGGCGGTGGCGCGCTTCGGGCGCCTCGACCTCGAGACCGTGATGCAGCCCGCGATCCGCCACGCCGAGCGCGGCTTCCGGGCCACGCCCTACCTGGTGGAGGCGGTCCGGGAGACCGCCCCCGACCTGGCGCGTTTCCCCGAGACCGCCCGGACGTTCCTGCCCGGCGGCGCGCCGGTCAAGGCGGGCGACCCGATCGTGATGCCGGAGTACGCGGCCACCCTGCGCCTGATCGCGGCCAAGGGCCCCGGCGTGCTCTACGGCGGCGATCTCGGCGCGGCGGTGGCGGAGTACATGCGCCGAGACGGCGGGATCATCACTCTGGACGATCTCGCGCGTTACGAGACGATCGAGCGGGAGCCCATTCGCGGCCGCTACCGCGGATTCGAGATCACGGGCGCGCCGCCGCCGACCGCGGGCGGCCTCCACCTCGTCGAGATGCTGAACGTCCTGGAGGGTTGCGATCCGCGCGGGCTCGGCTTCGGCACCGCGGCGTACTTCCACCTGATCGCCGAGGTGCTCAAGATCGGCTTCGCGGACCGCAATGCCTGCACCGGCGATCCCGCGTTCGTGGGCATCCCGGTCGAGCGCCTGCTCTCGAAGGAGCACGCGGCCGCCCGGCGCGCGCAGATCCGGCCGGATCGCGCGGGTGACTACGGCGCCGCTCCGGACGTCGCGGCGGGCTCCGCCCACACCACGCACGTCACGACCGCGGACGCCGACGGCAACGTGGTCGCGATGACCCAGACCATCAACAACCTGTTCGGGGCGAAGGCCACCGTGCCCGGCACCGGGATGCTGCTCAACAACACCATGGCGCTCTTCGACCCCCACCCGGGCACGCCCGCCTCCGTCGCCCCGGGCAAGCGGGTGACCAGCAGCATGGCGCCCACCCTCGTGCTGCGCGACGGCCGGCCCGCGTGGGCGCTCGGCCTGCCCGGGGGCGTGCGCATCTTCACGTCCGTGTTCCAGGCGGTGATCAACCTGATCGACCACGGCATGACGCTGCAGGAGGCGGTGGAGGCCCCGCGGATCTGGAGCCAGGGCCAGGAGCTCGAGATGGAGCAGGAGATTCCAACGGCGGTGCGCGACGCGGTGGCGGCGCGCGGCCATCGGGTGGTCGCCGTCCCCGCGGTGGCGGGCGGGATGAACGCGGTGGCCTTCGCCGCGGACGGCACGCTGGAGGGCGCGGCCTGCTGGCGCGCCGACGGCACCCCGATCGGCGTGAGCGGAGGCCTCGCGCGGCCGGGCATCCGCTTCCGGCCGGACGCGAACCGGCGCCCCGCCTCGATCTAGCCCTTCGCCCCCGCCGCCGCGCGGTCCATCAGGTCCTTGGCGCCGGCCTGGATCCACGGGAAGAAGCCGGTCATGATGCAGCGCACGCCCTTGCGGGTGTAACCCTCCACGTTCGCGGAGCTGACCAGGGTGCCGGCGGTGCGCCCGGCCTGGACGATCCTGGCGATCGCGCCGTCCACCGTCTTCTGCACCTCCGGATGGCCCATCTCGCCGATGTGGCCCATCGAGGTCGCCAGGTCGTTGGGAGCCACGAAGAAGACGTCGATGTGGTCGACCTTGAGGATCTCGTCGAGGTTGCGGACCGCCACGATGTCCTCGATCAGGACGATCAGCAGGCTCTGGTCGTTGGCGGTCTTGAGGTAGTCGCCCACCCCGAAGCCCTGGCGGCTCGTGAACATGCCGCGCTTGCCGAGCGGGGCGAACTTGGCGGCCTCGACCGCCGCCTGGGCCTCCGCGCGGGTGTTGACGTGGGGCACCACGATGCCCTGGGCCCCGCGGTCGAGCGTGCGGTAGATCGTGGCGTAGTCGTTGTCCATCACGCGGACGACCGAGGTCACGCCCCAGAGGTCGCAGGCGCGGGTCAGGTTGCCGAGATCGGCGTAGTCCACGGCGCCATGCTCGCCCTCCAGCCAGATGCCGTCGGCGCCGAGCGGGCCGAGCTGGTCGATCAGGTCGGGGTCGTTGGTGCCGGACAGGATGGTCGCCACCTGGCCGGATGCCAGCCGCTGCTTCACGCGATTCGGTCGGATGCTCATGCGATCTCCTTTGGCAGGGCGTCCCCGAGCATGCGGCCGAAGACGACCATCTCGGGGCTGGTCTTGCGGTACGTGTCGAGCGCGGCCAGCACGTCCGCGAACTCGGCGGCCGGCGGCATCGCGGGCGTGTCGGGGAGCGGTGGGAGCGTGGCGAAGACCGCGGGGATCTCGGCGTCCACCGCGGCCAGCAGCCGCTGGCCGGCCGCGCGGGTGGCCGCGTCGTCCAGATGCGGGCGGAGGACCGTCGCCACGTGGGCGAGGAAGCCGGGCCAGGACGCCAGCATCCGGTAGAGCCCCGGGACGAAGACCTGCCCGGCTACCGTGGTGCCGAGAGTCGCCAGCACCGCCCGCTCCGCCGGGGGCAGCGCGGCGGGAGCCGCGAGCGGGGGCAGCGGTCCCAGCGGGGCCGGCGCGGTCCACCGCGACGGGGCGCCGACGGCGGCCGCCGGGCGCTCGCCGGTCAAAAGCCGTCGCAGCAGGCCGGAGAGCACGAGGTTGACCGGGCTCACGCGGACGAAGCTGGCGCAGGCCGCGCGGATCGCCGCCTCCCCCGCCGCGTCCACGCCCCACACGGCGAGCGCGTCCCGCGAGAGCGACGCGAGCCGCGGCACGGCCAGCCCCTCGGCGGCGCGCCAGGCCGCGACCTGCGCGATTCCCCTCGTGAAGGCCGGCCCCAGCGCGGCCCACGTCCACTCGAGCCAGCCCGGGCGCGTGGCGAGGTGGCGCTGGAGGGAGGAGACGTACGGCACGGCCCAGAGCCGCCGGATCTCGTCGTAGATGACGGCGAGCCGGCCGGTGGCGTCACGCTCCAGCAGCTCAGCGAGCATCCCGCGCGCTCCCCCGAGGAAAGCTGAAGACGTTGGCGGGCTCGTGCCGCAGGCCGTGGTCCCGGCGGAGCCGCTCCACCATGCCGAGCGCGTACGGCGCGCCCTCGAGGAGCTGGGCCAGCATGACGTCGTCGAGCCGGAGCCCCGCGCGCCGGGCGGCGGTCACGCACAGATCGCGCGTGGCGGCGTCGGCTTGATCCGTCACCGAGAGAACGGGCGGCGGCGTGACCGCGGGCGCCGGGGCCCCCGGCCCGAGCGCGGGATGCCGCCGGTGCCATTCGGTGGCCTGCTCGTAGGCGTGCCCGATGC
This sequence comes from Candidatus Deferrimicrobiaceae bacterium, assembly GCA_035463855.1. Classification (GTDB taxonomy): domain Bacteria; phylum Methylomirabilota; class Methylomirabilia; order Rokubacteriales; family CSP1-6; genus CAMLFJ01. The sequence goes on from DATHSW010000091.1 coordinate 10,790, forward strand.
GCAGGATGGTCGCCTCGCCGAAGGGCCGGCCGAGAATCTGCATCCCGAGCGGCAGGCCGTTGCGGCCGAAGCCGTTGGGCAGGGCCAGCGCCGGCTGGCCGGTGACGTTCCAGGCGGTGAGGGCGCTCGGCTTCTGCCAGAACGAGACGCTGCGGTAGTCGGCGAGGCGCGGGGCCTCGCCCAGGCCCGCGGTGACGAACGCGTCGAACCGGGCGAAGAGCGGCTCCATCTCGACCATCATCCGGCGGTGCTCGCGGCCGGCCTGGACGTAGTCGTTGGCGGTGAAGAGCACGGCGGGGAGCGCCCGCGCGCGGAAGTCCGCGCCGAACTCGCCGGGGCGCGCGATCAGATCGTGCTGATGGACGCTCAGGATCTCGGTCTCCGCGATGATGATCTTGACGTCGTGGTAGCGGCCGAGCGGCTTCACCCGGCAGTCCTCGAGCTCGGCGCCGAGCCGTCGCAGCACGTCGAGGGCGGCCTCCATGGCCTTCCGGACGTCGTCGGAGGCCGGGATGTCGTCTTCCCAGTGATGGCGGAGCACCCCGACGCGGAGCCCGCGCAGGTCCCGGCCCACCTCGGCGTCGAATCGCGGGATCGGCCGCGCGAGGCTGCCCGCGTCCGTCGGGTCGTAGCCGGCCAGGGCCTGCAGGGTGAGCGCGCAGTCCTGGACGGTGCGGGCCAGAGGACCGCAGTGGTCGAACGTGTAGGAGTTGGTGATCACGCCGGCGCGACTCACCAGGCCGAACGTGGGCACCACGCCGACCACGCCGCAGTGAGACGCCGGGCCCCGGATCGATCCGCCGGTGTCCGAGCCGAGCGCCACCGGCAGGAGGCCGGCCGCGACGGCGGCCCCCGAGCCGGTGGAGGAGCCGCCGGTGAAGTGGGCGAGGTTCCACGGGTTGCGCGCGGGCGGCCACGGCAGGTCGAACGACGGGCCCGCGTGCGCCATCTCGTGGGTGGCCAGCTTGCCGAGCAGCACGGCGCCGGCCTCGTAGAGCCGCCGGGTGGCGGTGGCGTCCT
>DATHSW010000092.1:0-11518 GCA_035463855.1 Candidatus Deferrimicrobiaceae bacterium
CCTGGCTGATCGGCCCCGCCAGCACGCCGAGACAGTAGTAGCTCGTCCCCCAGGCGGTGATCTGGGTGATGCCGAGCGCGAGCACCGCGCCCGTCATCGGGTCGGCGAGCCGCGCCCGCCAGCGGGGGCGCGCGGTCGGGCCAGCGGGGCCGTTCACGGGACGAGAGGGACGCGCATGCCGGGGCCGGGGCTACTCTGCGGTGTAGCCGCCGTCCGCGGGCAGGCACACGCCCGCGAGGAGCGAGGTCTCATCCGGTGCCAGGAGACCGTGTCCTTCTGCATCGGCCGTGCACGATCGCGGCATGGCGCGAGCCTATCATGCGAAGCGAATCGGCGACCCATTCACTCGATGACCTGATCCGCGCGCAGCAGGACGGACCGGGAAATCGTCAGCCCGAGCGCGCGGGCGGTCCTGAGGTTGATCGCCAGCTCCAGCTTGGTCGGTCGCTCGACGGGCAGGTCGGAGGGCTTGACACCCTTGAGGATCTTGTCCGCCAGGCGTGCCGCCTGGCGGCCCGACTCGTACCGGCTCGCGGAGTAGCTCGCCAGCCCGCCCTGCTCCACGAAGAAGGTATCGTGGAACATCGTGGGGACCGCGCGCCGGGCGGTCGCCTCGAGCATGAACCCGGGAATGTTCAATGCGAGGTATCGGGGCGCGAGGATGCCGTCCACCTCTCCTTTTCGTACGCTACCGATTGTCGCCTGCGCCTCCGCCTGGGTGCGGACCGGCCGCTCCACCAGCGCGACCCCGAGCCCCCGGGCCGCCGCGCGGTACGCGGGCAGCTGTGCGACCGTCTGCCGGTCCTCGACATCGTAGGGCAGCAAGACCTTCCGGAGGCTCGGGATGATGTCCTTGAAGAGCTCCAGGCGCTTCGGCGTCAACTCGGTGTCGAGGTCGGTGACGCCCGTGACGTTGCCGCCCGGCCGGGCGAAGCTCTGCACCAGCCCCAGGCCCACCGGATCGCTGCTCCCGACGAATACGATCGGGATGCGGTCCGTCGCCTTCAGGGCCGCCCGGGTGGCATCGGGGCCCGCGGTGAGCAGCAGGTCGACCCCCTCCTGCAGGAGCTCCCGGGCGGCGGCGGGAAGCGCCGCGGTCTCCCCCTGGGTGAATCGGACGCCCAGGACGAAGTGCTCGTTCTCGCGATAGCCCAGCTCCTGCAGCCCGTCCCGAAAGCCCACGATGCTCTTCGTGGGGCCCCACGATTCCGTCAGCGCTCCGATGCGGACCGGGCGTGGCATCTGCGCGGTGCCCGCCACGGTGCCGAGCAGCGTCGTGCCCAGGACGACGAGCGCGATGGCGAGGGCTGGATTCACGGCGTGCCTGGCGGCGGCGCCGACTCCGCCAGCAGGACGCGAAGGATCTCCCGAGCGGGCGCCCCGTCCCACGCCCGGGGCCCGATGGCCAGCGCCACCGCCCGCCCGTCGCGGCCGATCAGGAACGTGGTCGGGATGCCGATCACGCCGTACGCCTTGCTGATGTCACCGTTGAGGTCGAGGACGAGCGTGAAGGTCAGGCCGAGCTCCCTCGCGTAGTCGCGGACGACGGTGACGTCTTCGCGGACGTTGACACCCATCACCGTCAGCCCCTGCGGCGTGAGCTCCCGGTGCAGGCGCTCGAGCGCCGGCATCTCCTGGCGACACTCGAGACACCAGGTAGCCCAGAAGTTCAGCAGGACGACCCGTCCCCTGATCTCGGCAAGCGAGACGAGATGGCCAGCCACGGTGCGCCCGCGGAACCCCGGGGGTTTCGTGTCCGGCGCATAGCGGTTGAGCCGGACGGCGTCGATCGATCGCGGCGGCTGCGGCAGCGCCGGACCGGCAAGCGCCAGCGTGGCGGCGAGCGCCCAGGCGATCGGGCGCAGTCCTCCCGGCCCGCGCGGTTTCGGTTCTCGCGGTCGCACCTACGGCTTCCGCCCGAGCTCCTGTAGGCGCTTGAGGATTGGCTCGCTGGGAAACACGTCCGTCGCCGTTCCCCGCCACTGCCCCTGGACGAAGCCCTGCTTGTCGACGAGGAAGAGCCATCGCTGGGCCGTCGTGGCCGTCCAGTCGGTCGTGAGGCCGCCGTAGCTCTTGATCGTGGTGAGGCCCGGGAAGTCGCTCAGGAGCGGGTAGGGCAGCTTGAGGGAGGCCGCGAACGTCTTCTGGGAGAACGGATTGTTGGCGCTGATCCCGAGGATCTGCACGTCGAGCGCCTCGAACCGGCTGTAGTCGGCCTTCCTGGCCGACAGGTTTGCCGCTCAGACCGGCGAGAAGTCCGCGCCGTAGAACTCGAGGAGCACGAGCTTCTTCCCGCGGAACTGGCTGAGGCTGAGCGTGCCGCCGGTCGTGCTGGGCAGCGTGAAGTCCGGCGCCTTCTCGCCGACGTCCAGGGCCGCGGCCCCGCGGGGGGCGGCCACGTGGGCCAGCGCCGCCAGGAGCAACACGCCAAACAGGAGGACGATGCTCGTCTGCTTCGGATACGGGCTCATTCGGCTCTCCCTGTCTCTCCCGGCCGTGGAGAGCTCAGTAGCGGTTGGCGATCGGCAGCTCGTACGTCGAGCCAGCGAACTATCAAACCCATGAGGTCGGCGAAGGGAACGGTGAACAGGAGCCCCACTGTAGCTCAGTTTTCCTCGGTCCGCTTGGGCCGGTCCGAGCGGCCGACTTGCGAGGCCGCGAGTGTTCTTGACCCCCTGTCGCCCCGGGGCTAGTCTCGGCCCATCACGACGACCCCGCGTGCAAGGAGCTCGCCCATGAGCGTTCGGCCGACAGCGACGGGAGCGGCATACATCACGGATTTCCTCGTCCAGCAGAAGGTGCCGTACGTCTTCGGGCTCTGCGGCCACGGCATCCTCGGCCTCCTGGACGGCCTCTTCGATCGCCAGACCGAGATCAAGACCCTGTCCGTGCATCACGAGGCGGTCGCCGCGTTCATGGCGGATGCCTATTTCCGCATCGCCGGGAAGCCCGTCGCGACCTATACCTCCTGCGGCCCGGGTTCGGCGAACATCGTCGTCGCGGTCGCCGCGGCGTTCGCCGATTCCTCGGCGATGCTCAACATCACCGGGAACGTGCCGACCAGCCAGTGGAACCGCGGGCCGTTCCAGGAGACCGGGCGCTATTTCCAGGGCGACTTCGTCAACGTCCTGCGTCCCTACGTCAAGCGCAGCTTCCAGCCCACCCGCCCGGAGATGCTCCCGCTCGCGCTACGCCAGGCCTTCGCGCTCATGACCAACGGGCGGCCGGGCCCGGTGCATCTCGACGTTCCGCTGAACGTCTTCGTGGAGCCCGTCGATGAGAAATCGGCCGAGCGGGAAGACCACTGGCCGGAGCCGCGATGGTCGGCGCCGGCGGGCGATCCCCGGGCCATCGCGCAAGCCGCCCGCCTGCTGGCGGAAGCGGAGCGGCCGGTCATCGTCGCCGGGCACGGGGTCGAGCTGAGCGATGCCGGGGCCGCGCTGCGGGCGTACGCGGAGGCCACGTCCATCCCGGTGGCGACGACGCCCTTCGGCAAGGGCGTGTTCGACGCCCGCCATCCGCTGAGCCTGGGGGTGACCGGACGCAACGGCCCCTACATGGCCAATGCCGCCTGCCGCAACGCCGACGTCATCCTGGCCCTCGGGACCCGCTTCGACGACCGCGCGACCAGCGCCTGGCTGCCCGGGCTCACCTACCGCATCCCGCCCACCCGGCTCATCCACGTCGACATCGATCCGAACGAGATCGGCCGCAACTTCCAGCCGGCGATCGGGATCATCGCTGACGCGCGCCTCGCGCTCGAGCAGCTGCTCGCGCTCCGATCGGATCGGGGCCGCGCGCGAGAGGGCTGGCTCGGGCGCATCGAGGGCTGGCGGAAGAAGTGGGAGGAGGCCACGAAGCCCCCGCGGCTCTCGGACGCGGTGCCGATCCGGCCCGAGCGCGTGGTCGCCGACGTGCGCCGGGTGGTCCCGGAGGACGGCATCGTGCTGGTCGACGTCGGCGCCCACCACAACTGGATGGTCGCCGAGTACGAGGCCTGGAAGGTTCGCACGCTGGTCCAGACGTGGGGCTACGCCTCCATGGGCTTCGGCGTCGCCGGCCCCCTCGGCGCGAAGCTCGCGGCGCCCGACCGGCCGGTGGTGACGGTCTGCGGCGACGGCGGCTTCGTCATGAACGCGAGCGCCGTGCTCACCGCGGTCGAGTACGACATTCCCGTCGTCTGGGTCGTCTGGAACAACGGCGGCTTCTCGGTCATCCGCGACCAGCAGCTCGGCTACTTCGGGAAGGGGCGCGAGCTCGCCACCATGTTCAGGGGGAAGGGGGGCAAGCCCTTCAGCGCGGACTACGCGGTGATGGCCCGCTCGATGGGCGCCGACGGCTGGCTCGTCGAGAAGCCCGCCGATCTCGCCGGCCAGCTGGAGGCGGCCATCGCCTCGAAGCGGCCGACGGTCCTCGACGTGCGGGTGGATCCCGACATCCGGCCGCTCGCCACCGGGAGCTGGGACCTCCCGCCGCTGCCCTACCCCCTCCCGAACTTCGGCTGGGAGGAGGACTGAGCGCCATGGCGGACGTGTGGAGCGAGGCGATCGATCGCATGCTGGCGCGGATCCAGGACACGGCGGCGCGCGTCAAGGACCGCTTCCCGCACTGGGCCGACCCGGAGACCGGGCGGTGGGAGACCACACCCGACGGCGACTGGACCGGCGGCTACTGGGTCGGGATGCTGTGGCTGGCCGCGGCCGCAACGGCCGATCGCCGCTACGTGTCCTGGGCGGCGCCGCTGGCCGAGCGGCTGCGCGCGCGCGTCCACGCCGAGACCGTGTTCAAGTCGTTTCCCGTCTACTACGGAGCCGCCCTGGGGGCGATCCTGCACGAGGCCCCGGGCCCGCGGGAGATCGCGCTCGAGACCGCGCGGAGCCTCGCGCGCCTCTACGCGCCCGCCCTGCGCCTGGTCCCGCTCGGCGCCCAGGCCGAGGAAGGCGCGCACGTCGGGGCCACCGAGACCAGCATCGACAGCCTGCAGGCCGCCCCGTTCCTGTTCTGGGCGGCCGGCGTCACGGGCGACGCGACGCTCCGAAAGGTCGCGACCCACCACGCGGAGACGATCATCCATCTCCACCTCCGGGCCGACGGCTCGTTCATCCAGTCCAGCTCGCTCGACGCCGCCACCGGACGGCTGGTGCGCCACTACACGCACAAGGGGGTGAGCGACACCAGCACGTGGGGTCGCGCCCAGGCCTGGGGCATGCTGTTCTCGACCCAGAGCTACCTGGCCGAGCGGACGCGCGAGGCGTGGATCCAGGCGGCGATGCGGGGCGCCGACTGGTGGCTGGCCCGCGTGCCGGCCGATCGCGTGGCGTTCTGGGATTTCGACGACCCCGCCATCCCGCATACGGAGCGGGACACCGCGGCCACCGCCATCGCCACCGCGGCCCTCCTGAAGCTCGGCCGGACCGCGCCGACCGAGTCGGACCGCGCGCGCTACCGCGAGGCGGCCGAAGCCACCGCGCGCGCGCTGGTCGAGCGATACCTCACGCCGACGCACGCCGGCGATCGCCGGGTCCCGGGGATGCTCAGCGAGGCGTGCTTCAACAAGCGGACGGACGCCCGGCCCCAGGACCGGGCGAACCGCTGCGAGTTCATCGTGGGCAGCTACTACCTCTTCGAAAGCCTGCTCGGGCTGGCCGGGCGCATCGATCCGCTGCGGGTGTGACGAGCGAATCACCGGGGAAAGGAGGCGGGCCGTGCCCAGGATCAACGAGGCGTTCCTCAACCTGCGGGCGAGCTATCTCTTCGCCGAGGTCAAGCGGTGCACCCAGGCGCATCGCGACGCCCACCCCGGCGCCCGCCTGATCGACCTCGGCATCGGCGACGTCACCCTGCCGCTCCCGGGCGTGGTGGTCCAGGCCCTCGAGGAGGCCGCCCGCGAGCAGGCTCGGGCCGAGACGCTGCGGGGCTACGGGCCCTACGTGGGCTACGAGTTCCTCCGCGCGGAGATCGCCGCCCACGACTTCGGCGCCCGCGGCGTCCCGCTCGGCCCCGACGAGATCTTCGTCAGCGACGGCGGCAAGAGCGATGCCGCGAACATCCAGGAGCTGTTCGCTCAGGACGCGGTGGTGGCCCTGATGGACCCCGCCTACCCGGTGTATGCGGACGCCAACGTGATGGCGGGGCGATCCGGCCCGGCCGACGCGAGCGGCCGCTACCCGGGCTTCGTGTACCTGCCGTGCACCGCCGAGAACGATTTCCAGCCGGCGCTGCCCGACCGGCACGTGGACCTCATCTACCTCTGCTATCCCAACAACCCCACCGGCGCCGTGATGACGCGCGCGGCGCTGCGGCGCTGGGTGGACTACGCGCGCGCCCACGAGGCGGTGATCGTCTACGACGCCGCGTACGAGGCCTATATCCGGGACCCGGAGATCCCCCACTCGATCTACGAGATCGAGGGGGCGCGGGAGGTGGCCATCGAGTCCCGCAGCTTCTCGAAGAACGCCGGGTTCACCGGGCTGCGGATGGCCTACACCGTCGTGCCGCGCGAGGCGCAGGGCCGGACCGGGGCCGGCGCCGCTGTGAGCCTGAGCCAGCTCTGGCTGAGGCGACAGTCGACCAAGTCGAACGGGCCCCCGTACGTCATCCAGCGGGCGGCCGCGGCCATCTACACCCCGGAGGGTCAGAAGCAGGTGCGGGCGCTGATCGACCACTACATGGACAACGCGCGCGTCCTCCGGGAGGGCCTGGAGCGGGCCGGGCTCACCGTGTACGGCGGGCGCAACGCCCCCTACATCTGGATCCGCACGCCGGCGGGCGTGTCGTCGTGGGACTTCTTCGACCGGCTCCTGGCCGAGGCCCAGGTGGTGGGCGTGCCGGGATCCGGCTTCGGGCCGAGCGGTGAAGGCTACTTCCGCGTGACCGCCTTCGGCTCCCGCGCCGACAGCGCCGAGGCGGTCGAGCGGATCGCCTCCCGGCTCCGCGGCTAGCCCGTCGGCACGCCGGCTGCTATCATCCCGGCCGTGATCAAGGTCGTCACCTGCATCAAGCGGAAGCCCGGGATGTCGGTGGAGGACTTCCAGGCCTACTGGCGCGGGCGCCATCCCGCGGTGGTCGTGCGGCTGCCGGGGGTACGGCGGTACGTACAGTCGCACACGCGGATCGCCGGGTACGGGAAGGGCGAGCCCATCTACGACGGTATCGCCGAGGTCTGGTTCGAGGACGGCAAGGCGATGCACGCCCTCCGCGGCACGCAGGCGCTGGCGGCGGTCGAAGCCGACGAGGTCCGCTTCATCGACCGCGCGACGACGCGGGTGATCGCCACCGACGAGCACGTGATCAAGGACGGCCCCGCTCCGCCCGGCGGGGTGAAGAGCGTCGAGTTCGTCACCCGGAAGCCCGGCCTCGAGGTGGACGAATTCCAGCGCTACTGGCGCGAGGTCCACGGGCCGCTGGCCGCGCAGATCCCCATGATCCGGCGGTACGTGCAGAGCCACACCCGCGCGTCCGCCTACGAGCGCGGGCGGACCCCCGCGTACGACGGCGTGGCGATCACGTGGTTCGACGACACCCAGGCGATGCGCGCGTCGGCCGCGACCGCCCAGTACGCGCGCGTCCGGGCCGACGAGCCGAGCTTCATCGCGCCCGGCGATCCGCCGTTCATCATCACCACGGAGCACGTGGTCATCCCGTGAACGACGCGCGCACGCCCGTCGCGGACGCACTGGTCGACTTCGTCCTCGGGCTCGAGCTGGGATCGCTCCCCGACGCGGTGACCGAGGCCGCGGGCCTCTGTCTCACCGACTGGGTCGGCGTCGCCGTCCGCGGCTCGACCGAGCCACTCGCCGGCGCGCTCGACGCGGTGATCGCCGCCGCGGGCGGTGACCCGCAGGCGACGGTCGTCGGGCGGGGCCGCCGGACGAGCGCGTTGCTGGCCGCGCTCGCCAACGGCGCCCAGGGCCACGCGCTGGACTTCGACGACACGCACCTGGCCTCCATCGTCCACGGGTCGGCGCCGGTGGCCCCCGCCGTGCTCGCGATGGCCGAGTGGCGCCGGCGGCCGGGGGCCAAGGCCCTCGAGGCGTTCGTCGCCGGCTTCGAGGTCGAGACGCGGATCGGGCGGGTCATCGGCCCGATGCTCGCCGCCCGCGGGTGGCACGTCACCGCGCTCCTCGGGCACTTCGGCGCCGCGGCGGCCGCGGGGAAGCTGCTGGGCCTCACGGCCCCGGAGCTCGGGCAGGCCTTCGGGATCGCGGGCACCCAGGCCGCGGGGCTCGAGCAGTCGCTCGGCACGATGTGCAAGCCGCTCCATCCCGGCAAGGCGGCGATGAACGGGCTCCTGGCCGCGCTGCTCGCGCGCGAGGGCTTCACGGGGCCCCCCGGCATCCTCGACGAGCCCCCCGGCCTTCCCGGAACATTCGTCGGCGTCACCGACCTGACCCCGGCGCTCGAGGATCTCGGCAAGCGCTTCGAGATCCTCGACAACAGCACGAAGCTCTATGCCGCCTGCCACCTGCTCCACGCGACGATCGACGCCGGCCGCGCGATCCGGGCGCGCTCGGCGCCGCTCCTCGAGGCGATCGCCGATGTCGAGTGCCACGTGCATCCGCTCGCGGTCAAGGTCGCGGCGATCCCCGAGCCCCGCACCGGGCTCGAGGCCAAGTTCAGCGCCGCCTACTGCGCGGCGCTCGCGCTGACCGGCGGCGAGGCCGCGGAATCGGAGTTCACGACGCCGGATCCGGCCCTCCTCGGGCTCGCCGGCCGGATCCGGCCCGTGGCCGACCCCGCCCTCGGCATTCCCGAGGCGCGGATGCGGGTCCGGCTGCGCGACGGCCGCGTGCTCGACGAGGTCGTGCGGGCCGCGCGCGGCACGCCCGGCCACCCGGTTTCTCGGCAAGACGTGGAGGAGAAGTTCCGGCGGCTCGCGGGGGTCGTCCTGCCGGCGGCGCAGGTCGGTCGTCTCCTCGAGTCCCTCAGGCGCTTGCCCGCGCTTGCCGACATCGGTGCGCTCGCGGCCCTGACCTGCCCCTGAGCGCCGCCGCGCCTCGGCGCTCGTACCGTCTCAGCGCGCAGCGAAGACCTATTCGACCGTGAGCTGAGAGCTTGGGGGCTCGGACCCGTCCTCGGACGCTCGAGCGCGACTCTCCGAAACGGGCCTCCATCTTGAGAGAAGGCGCCATTTCCTCACCACGTCCCACGGCCAGTACGTCAGCGTATACCACCCGAGCACGAGAACAGCCTGGCGATATCCTCTCAAGGCGTCGACGTCCTGGCGAAATTCCATCTCCCAGCGAGGCGCGTCCGGCGGTCGAGCCTGCCAGTCGGCCTTGCCTTTCCACTCGACGAGCAGTTCTCCGAAAATCGGAGCCCGCATGGCGATGCAGGCGGGAGCCGTTTCTAGCAGCAGGTAGCCGTTGGCGCTCTGGAAGATCATGGCGCGAGCCTCCCCGGTCTCGGGGGCAGTCCACGCGCAAGCCCTGTGCCAAGCAAGTTCCCGCCGTTCCCGCGCGGAAACTCCACCCGCCGTGAGAGCAAGGGGCCCGTCTGTCCGCTGCGCGACAATTGTAGCGTCAGGGAGATGACTATCACGGATCTCCTTGACCGTTCCCGCCCGCGAGGATAGAGTCGCGTGCCACAGCGGGTATGGCGGAAGGAGGACCTGCCATGAAGTTCGGACTCCGATACGCGAGCCTGGGGCGCTACAGCACCGGACCGGCCGCGGTGGAGCTGGCGCAGGCCGCCGAGGCCGCCGGGTTCGAGTCGATCTGGACGGTGGAGCACGTGGTGGTGCCCCACGGCTACCAGTCCCGCTACCCGTACTCGCCCTCGGGGCGCATGGGATCGGGGCTCGAGGACTACCCGATTCCCGACCCGCTGATCTGGCTCGCCTACGTCGCCTCGGCCACGCGCGCGATCAAGCTCGGGACCGCGATCCTCATCCTGCCCCAGCGCAACCCGGTGGTGACCGCGAAGGCGGTGGCGACGCTCGATCACCTGGCCGGCGGGGGCCGCGTGCTGCTCGGCATCGGCGTGGGCTGGCTCGCCGAGGAGTTCGCCGCGCTCGGGCTGCCGTTCGCGGACCGCGGGCCGCGCACCGACGAGTACGTGGCGGCGATGCGCGCGCTGTGGAGCCAGGAGTGCGCGACGTTCAAGGGCCGCTTCATCTCGTTCGAGCAGGTGTACTGCCGGCCGCTGCCGCCCGAGCGCCGCATCCCCATCGTGGTGGGCGGCGACACCGCGGCGGCCGCGCGGCGCGCCGGACGGCTCGGCGACGGCTACTTTCCCGCCCGGACCCCGTCGCCCGCCTTGCTGGACGAGATGCGGCGCGCCGCGGACGCGGCGGGGCGCGATCCGAAGGCCATCGAGATCACGGTGTCGGCGCCGGCCGATCCCGCCGAGATCGAGGCGCTGGCGCGGCAGGGCATCGCGCGCGTGGCGGTGCCCATCAGCAACGCGGCGGGCCTGCCCGCGCAGGTCAAGACGCCCGATGACGTCCTGCGCTACGGCAAGGACGTGATCGCGCGGTTCCGCTGATGACGGCGCCGGCGCTTCCCCCGCTGATCTCCAGCGACGGGCATCTCGAGGTCCGGCCCGAGCGCTGGACGCCGCGGATGCCGGCCCGGTACCGGGAGCGGGCGCCGCGGACGGTCAAGCTGGCGGACGGCGGCGACGCGATCCTCGTCGAGGGGCAGGCGCCCTATCCGGCGCCCTTCCTCGATCTCCGGGCCGGCCGGACGAACGAGACGTGGCAGCCGTTCGCCGCCACGGTGGACGACACCGCCGGAGTCGGCCCACCCGAGCAGCGCCTGCAGGAGCAGGACCTGGACGGGCTGCTGGCCGAGGTGCTCTTCCCGAACATGCAGGTGGGGCCGCGGCTCTGGCGCGGGATCGCCGACGACGATCTCTATCGCGCGACGGTGCGCGCCTACAACGACTGGCTCGGCGAGGAGTACTGTCCCGTCTCACCCGACCGTCTCATTGGTCTGGGAGTCATCCCGTGGACCAGCGTCGACGACGCCATCGCCGAGCTCCACCACTGCGCGAAGCTCGGGCTCAGGGGCGTGAACCTCGGCGTGTTCCCGAGCGGCCGGTCGTACCCGACGCCGGAGGACGATCGATTCTGGGCAGCGGCGATCGCCATGCGGATGCCGCTGACGGTCCACGTCGGCTTCGACCGGCTCGGCCCGCGCGCCGCGCAGCCGACGTTCGAGTATCCGGGCGCCGACCCGGAGCTGCTGAAGAAGGTCGGCCCGCGCAAGATCGTGGACTGGGTGGCGCTGCCGTTCCTCGGCATCGCCCCGGCGCTCAGCATGGCGCAGCTGACGCTGTCGGGGGTGTTCGATCGCCTGCCCGATCTCGAGATCTTCTTCGCCGAGACCCGGCTGGGCTGGGTGCCGTTCTGGATGGAGGAGGCCGACTACTGGTACGAGCGGCACCGGCACTGGTCGGAGCGGCTGCTCGGCTTCCGGCCCCCCGCGCAGCGGCCCAGCGACTACGTGCGGCGGCACATCTCCTTCAGCGTGCAGCACGTCGAGCGGGTGGCCATCGAGCTGCGCCACCATCTGGG
>DATHSW010000093.1:0-9211 GCA_035463855.1 Candidatus Deferrimicrobiaceae bacterium
GCGCTTCCTGGGCATGGACTTCAACGTGGGCGCCTTCGTCGGGCTCGCCGGCATCCTGGTCTGCTCCATGCTGGGCGGCATGCGGGCGGTGACCTGGACCCAGGTGGCCCAGTACATCATCCTGATCATCGCCTACATCACGCCGGTGGCGATGCTGTCGTACAAGCACTTCGGGGTCCCGCTGCCCGAGTTCACCTACGGCATCGTGCTGCAGGACATCACCCGGATCGAGATGCAGCTAGGTGTCCAGAAGCTCTGGGTCGAGATGGCTCCGGGCGGCATGCTCAACTGGTTCGCCCTCTGCTTCTGCATGATGGTGGGCACCGCGGGGCTGCCCCACATCCTGATGCGCTACTACACCACGCCCTCCGTGAAGGAAGCCCGGTCCTCGGTGGGCTGGTCACTGTTCTTCATCTTCCTGCTCTACTTCACCTCGCCGGCCTACGGGGCCTTCGCCCGGTGGACGGTGCTGAAGGACGTGATCGGCAAGAAGGTCACCGAGCTCCCCAACTGGGTCTTCCGGTGGGGTGACACCATCCTCGGCAAGGACACCAATCACTTGGGGCTGTTCGACATCGCGGACAAGAACGGGGACGGGGTCCTGCAGCTCACCGACTTCGTGATCAAGTCCACCGACTTCGTCGTGCTGGCCACGCCCGAGATCGCGGGCCTGCCGTTCGTCGTCACCGGCCTCGTGATGGCCGGCGGCCTGGCCGCGGCGCTCTCCACCGCGGATGGGCTGCTGCTGACCATCTCCAACGCGCTGTCGCACGATCTCTACTACAAGATCATCAATCCCCAGGCCTCCATCGTGAAGCGGCTCACCACCGCCCGCATCCTGCTGGTGGTGGCGGCGGTGGCCGGCGCCTACGTGGCCACCTTCCGGATCAACATCATCGTGGCGGTGGTCGCCTACGCCTTCGCGCTCGCGGGCTCCGGCTTCTTCCCGGCGCTGGTGATGGGGATCTTCTGGAAACGGGCCAACAAGCAGGGGGCCATCGCCGGCATGGTGGTCGGGTTCCTCACCGCGCTGATCCTGATCGTGGTGGGCCGCAACTGGGGCATCTACATCCTCGGGGTCAAGGAGATCGGCGCGGGAGTCTTCGGCGTGCCGATCGGCTTCCTCGTGATCTGGGCGGTGTCCCTGATGTACCCGCCGCCGGATCAGCAGACCCAGGATCTGGTCGAGGAGGTGCGGTATCCGCGCGGCACCACCATGAAGCTGGCGGGTATCGAGTAAGTCGGCTTCTCCAGCGAGCGCGACGGGCGTCGCCGGGGGCGAGGAGCCCGCCCCCGGCGGCGCATCGTCGTGTCCGGAGATCTCGTGGACTTCGCCTTCCAGGTCGTGAACTATCTGCTCGCCACCGCCCAGTGGCTCATCGCCGGCCGTCTCGTCATGGGGCTCTTCGTCCGCAACCCGGCGAACGCGGTATGGCAGGTGTTCCTCATCGCCACCGCGCCCCCGTACCGGGTGAGCCGCCTGCTGACGGGCGGACGGGTGCCGGAGCGCTGGCTCTGGCTGGTCTCCCTCGTCTGGCTCATGGTCGCGCGCGTCGTGGTGATCAAGCTACGGAACCTGACCTGACTCTCGCGCGCCCGGTCGGGCGGCTGGCGGTCGCGGCGGTCCTCCTCCTGGGCCTGGACATCGTGGTGGCCTGGATGCTGATCCAGGGCGCCTATCTGTATCTCGGGATGATCTGGCATGGGCTGGCCGGAGAGTCGCTCGCGCCCGGCGCCATCGAGACTCACGGCCGGCAGTTCCTGGCGCTGCGGCGGCTCCAGATCGCGACGTGGATCGCCACGGTCGTGGGCTTCCTGGCCTGGCTCCGCCGCGCGCGCGAGACCGCACGGGCGCTGGGCGGCGCCGAGGCCGGTGCAGCCCGGTGGGGGCCTCTCGGAGTGCTGTTCCTCCCGGGCTTGACTCTCGCGGCCGCGCTGGCTCACGCGCTGGCGGCGGGCCTCGCCACCGACCGGCTGAGACCGCTCGATCTCGGAGGGCCGATGCAGCTGCTGCTGCTCGCCGAGCTCCTCGAGATCGGGGCGGCCGCGCTGGCGATTCTGCTGGTCAGGCGCATCACGGCCCGCCTGGAAGACCGGCGCCGAGCGCTCACGCGAGCGCCGCGCACTTCGCCTTGATCTCCGCGATCGACCGGCACTCCTTCACGTAGTTGACGAACGCGCCCAGGGGGGTGGCATCCGCCGTGCCCGGCGTGGCGCTCCGGGTCAGCCGCGACAGGACCTCCTTGCCCTGGGAACTGTCGAGGTCGCACTTGAACAGCATCTCGCCGCTCCCGAGCCCCATCCACTTCACCTCCTCGATGGTCAGTGGTCCGCCTTTGAAGCCGCCTTCGGCGTGATTGACGATGATCTTCTGACCGCTGTCGAGCGTGATCCGGCAATAGCCGCCGGCCTTGGGGTCCGTCACGAACGTTCCGATCTTGGCCATGACATCCTCCGATGGCGTGTGTGGAGAGGACGTTGGCGGAGCCGCGGGGGGCGGCGTTCGCCGTCGAGCAGGCGCGGAGGGCGAGGCTAGTGGTCGTCGGACGAGCGGACGGGCTCGGGGGCGATCGAGAACACGCGTCTGGCGGGGATCCACCAGCGCCTGGAGTGCATCGCCGCCGTGGAAGGGCGCGGCGCCCGACGGGCCAGCGCGGGTTCGCCGCGCGGAGCACTGGCTTGGCCGGTGCCGTCCCGTATCGGCAGATCCGTTCCCGGCGGCCGGCCCGCATCGATCACCTCGAGGCACCCGTCCACGAAGGTCACGACGCCCGGTATGAACGGGTTACCCAGGTCGAGGGTCAGATAGACGAGCAGGGAGAGGGCCAGGATGCGCCCCTTCATGGGCGGATTCTAGCCCATGTCGGTCCGGTACGTCCCGGCCGGTGCGTGCGGTATCATGGCCGCCAGCGAGGCCAATCGGCGTGAACGGCGACCCCATCCCGGCGGAGCGCGCCGAGCGCAACGCCGAATCCATCACCAGCCCGCGGGGCGATCTGACGCTATTCGTCCGGCGCGTGCGGGAGCTCGTCAAGGGCCCCCCGGTCACCTGCCTGCCATCGGCCCGGGTGGCCGAGGTCGCGCGCCTCATGAGCGCGCGCTCCGTGGGCTCGATCGTCGTGGGCGGCCCGGACGGTGCGCCTGCCGGCATCGTGACCGACCGCGATCTGAGGAACCGGGTGCTCGCGCCCGGGCTCGACCCGAGCACGCCCGTCGCGCGCATCATGTCGTCGCCGCTCGTGTCCGTCGAGAGCGAGACGTCGGCCTTCGACGCCCTGCTGGAGATGACGCGCCGGAACATCCACCATCTCGGGGTGTTGACCGGCGGACACCTGACCGGCGTCGTCTCGGGCCATGATCTGCTCGGGCTCCAGGCCGCGCACCCGGTGGCGACCGCGCGCCGGATCGAGACGGCCGCGGACGTGGATGGGCTCGTGGGAGCCGCCGCGCAGGTGGAGGGCGTCGTCCGATGGCTCGCGGCGGGCGGGGCCGAGGCCACCGACATCGGGCGCATCGTCGCCGAGCTCAACGATCGGCTGGTCCGGCGCGCCCTCGCCCTCGTGCAGGCCGGCCTGGAGGCGGGTGGACAGGGGCGGGCGCCCGTCGCCTTCTCGTGGCTCGTCGCGGGCAGCGAGGGACGGCGCGAGCAAACGCTGAAGACCGACCAGGACAATGGGCTCGTGTACCGCGATCCCCCGCCGGGCGCCGAGTCGGTCGTGGCCGCCTACTTCGAGCGCCTGGCGACCGCCATGAGCGAGACGCTCGCTCGTCTGGGGTTCCCGCGCTGCCCGGGCGACTTCATGGCCGCCAATCCGCGGTGGCGCCAACCGGAGAGCGTCTGGAGGCGGTACTTCAGCTCCTGGATGGAGACCCCGCAGCCGGAGCCGGTGCTCCGGGCCTCGCTCTTCTTCGATCTCCGCCCGGTCGCTGGCGAGGAGGAGATTGGACGCGGACTCTGGGACTGGGTCTGCGAGACGGCGCCCACCCGGATCTTGTTCCTGAGACACATGGCCTGCACGGCTGTGGACCGGCCCCGTCCGCTGGGGCTCTTCGGGGGATTCGCGGTCGAGCGGTCCGGCCCGCACAAGGATCGGCTCGACCTCAAGGCCGGAGCGGTGCTTCCGGTGACGCACGCCATGCGGGTCTACGCGCTGTCGCTCGGGGTGCGCGACACGAATACGCTGGACCGGCTTCGGGCGGCCGGAGAGCGTGGCATCTTCACCACGGGCGAGGTGAGCGAGCTGCACGACGCCTATCGGCTCGTCGCCCGGCTGAGGCTCAAACACCAGTTGGCGTGCCTCGACGCGGGTCTCCCGCCGGACAACTTCATCCGGCCGCGCGCGCTCGGGAAGACGGACGGTCTGCTGCTCAAGGAAGCGTTCAAGACCATCGCCTGGCTCGAGCGCGGCGTCGAGGACCGATTCCAGACCGGCCTGGTGGGCCGGTGAGGCTCGAGCGAAAGCTGACGCTGGGCGTGCTCGGGCTCGCCCTGCCTCCTGTCGCGGCGGCCGGCCTGGTGGTCATCCTCCTCCACCAGCGCGGGCAGCTTCGAGAGTCGCCGGTCCTGCTGGCGGTCGGGCTGCTCGGGTTGGCCGCCACGATGCTCTACGTGGCCGTGGTGGCCCATCGGCTCGGCCGCTCCCTGGTTCGCGCCATCGAGAAGCTCCAGCACGGAGCGGAGCTGATGGGCACGGTCAATCCGGACCATCGCCTCGACGTCCGGACCGGCGACGAGCTGCAGGCGCTCGCGCACGAGATCAATCGCCTGGCCGAGCATCTGCGCGCGGCCCGGCACGGGCTCGACGAGCGGCTGACCGCGGCCACCCGCGAGCTCGACATCGAGCGGCAACGGTTGGCGGGTGTGCTCGGGGAGCTCGCCGAGGGCGTCGTGGTCACGAGCGCCGACGGACGCGTCACCCTGGCCAACCGTGCCGCCGCCGGGCTCCTCTCCGACGGCCACGCCCTCCTCGGTCGGCAGCTCGGGGAGCTGGTGGACCGCGAGACGATCGACCGGCATCTCGACGCGCTTCGAAAGGGAGACGGGGAAGCGGAGCGCTTCACGCTGCCGACCACTCGGGGCGGAGCCCTCGAGGTCGCGATGACGGCCCTCCTCGCCGAGGAGGGCCGGGCGAGTGGCATCATCCTCGCGATCCGAGGTCCGGCTCCCGAAGGCGACCGGCCGAGCCGGCTCGCCGGCGCCGGTCTGCATTCGGGCACCGCGGCCGGCGTGCCGGGGCCCATCCGGTCCGAGCTCTACGACTTCTCGCTCTTCGACGAGATGGCCCTGGGCGTCACTCCGGCCGAGCGCGACTGGCGACTCGACGATCTCACCTTCGTGGTCTTCGACACCGAAACGACCGGGCTGAGCCCCGAGTCGGGCGACCGGGTGATCTCGCTGGCGGGCGTCCGAGTCCGCGGGGGCCAGGTCAAGCGCGGGGAGATCTTCGACGCGCTCATCCAGCCAGGCCGCGCGATCCCCGCGGAGAGCGTGAGATTCCACGGGATCACGGACGCTATGGTCGCCGCGGCGCCGACCATGGATCTGGTTCTGCCTGCCTTCCTGCGCTTCGCGCGCGAGGCGGTGCTGGTCGGGCACGAGGCCTCGTTCGACCTCCGGTTTCTGGAGCCCGAGGCGCGGCGGCTGGGGCTGCCATCCCTGACCGCCCGACCCATCCTCGACACCCGGCTGCTGTCACGGAGCCTCCACGGGCTCGGGGAATCGCACAGCCTCGAGGCCGTCGCCCTCCGATTGGGCGTGACCGTGACCGGCCGGCATTCCGCCCTCGGTGACGCCCTCACCACAGCCGAGATCCTCGCGCGGCTCCTCGTGCTCCTCCAGAAGCGCGGCGTCCTCACGCTCGGCGCGACCCTCGACACCGTCCGCGGCGCCCGGCGCGTCGTCGTCTAGGCGCCGGGCTCGCGCCCCACGCGGTAAGATCGTCCAGAACTGACACACCCGGTGACGAATTTTCCCACTCCATGCCGGGCAATTTGCCCGGCGATCATCGGGGTAAGCGTTGATGTCCTGCGAATATCGGACGTTTTCCCCCGTCTCTCTCATGCGTAGCCGAGGCACAGGCCTTGCAGCAAGCTGCGCCAGCCGGGCGGTCCGGGTCATGTCGATCCGGGGCCCAGGGAGGGAGACGATGGACGAGATCAAGAAGCGCCTGGAGCGGGAACTGAGCCATACCATGCAGCGTATCCGGCACATGGGTGGGGTCCATACGATGGAAGAGCTCGGCGGTGGGCGTGGGGACAATACGCCGCCGGCCGACGAGGTCGACGTCATCCGGCTGAACGAGGATCGTGAGATGAACTTCGCCACGCGGAGCCTGCTGGTGGAGCGGGCCAACAAGCTTGCCGAGGCGCTCGAGCGGCTGCGCGGCGGCGAGTACGGTGTGTGTGAGGAGTGCGGCGAGACCATCGCGCCCGCCCGCCTCCGCGCCATGCCGGAAGTGACCACCTGCGTGCGCTGCCAAGACCGGCTCGAGCGGATGCTCCCCCGCCTGGAGGCGGTAGGCGCCGCAGTGGATGCCGAGGAGCCCGAAGACGACTAGTCGCTGATCCGGCCGAGCCGGGCCCGCAGCAGGCCCGGCCGGTCGGTGATGATTCCGGTGACCCCCCACTCGACGAGCCGGTCCATCTGGGCCTGCTCGTTGACCGTCCAGACATAGCAGTCCAGCTCGGCCCCCCGGATCTCCCCCAGCAGGTCCTCGGACAGCAGGTGCGCGCCCGGGCAGATCGCGTCGGCGGCACCCGCCCGCAGCAGATCACCGTCGAGCGGGGACTGGGCCAGCAGCGCGCCCACCGGGATCTCCCGGTTCAGGGTCCGCACCCGGGCGATGGCGGCCAGGTCGAAGGACTGCACGAGGACCCGGTCCACGACGTCGTAGATCTCGACCATCGAGACGACGCGCTCCTCGATGCCGGGATAGAGGGCGGAGCCGCCCTTCAGCTCGATCCAGAAGCGCGCGCGGTCCCGGAAGCGCTCCAGGACCTCCTGCAGGGTCTGGACGCGCTGACCGCGGAAGCGCCGGTCCCGCCAGCCGCCCGCGTCGAGGCGCTTGAGCTCGCGGACGCTGCGCTCGCCCACCGGCCCGACGCCGTCGGTGGTCCGCTCGAGCGTGAAGTCGTGGATGACCATCGGCTGCTCGTCCTTCGAGAGGTGCACATCCAGCTCGATGCCGTCGGCGCCCTGCTCGAGCGCCAGCTCGAAGGCCGCGATGGTGTTCTCGGGCG
Organism: Candidatus Deferrimicrobiaceae bacterium; assembly: GCA_035463855.1. GTDB lineage: Bacteria > Methylomirabilota > Methylomirabilia > Rokubacteriales > CSP1-6 > CAMLFJ01. The sequence continues at coordinate 7,240 of DATHSW010000093.1, forward strand.
CGTCGGCGGAGGCGCCGCGGTGGCCGATGACGAGGGGGTGCATGCTGGCCGCGGGCATTGGCGGGATCAGGCGGGCCGTGGCACTATCGAGCCGTGCGCACGCCGGTGCTCGATGTCGCCCGGCCGGTGATCCGGCTCGGGGCGCGGGTCTACTTCCGCATCCGCTTCGAAGGCGTCCATCACGTCCCGCTCTCGGGCCCTCTCCTCATCGTGCCGAACCACGTCACCTACGCCGATCCGGTCCTGGCGACGATCCCGGTCCGTCGCCCCGTGCACTACATGGCCTGGAACGCGCTGTTCCGGGTCCGTGGCCTCGCCTGGCTGATCCGGCGGCTGCGGGCCTTTCCGGTGGACATCGACTCGGCCGACGCCGGCGCCACGCGGGCCGCGGTGCGCCTGCTGAACGCGGGCGAGGCCGTCATGATCTTTCCGGAGGCCGGGCGCAGTGTCGACGGGCGGGTCCAGCGGTTCCGCCTGGGCGCGTTCCGGCTGGCCTGCTCGCTCAACGTGCCGATCATGCCGGTGACGATCAGCGGCGCGCATGAGTCCTGGCCCCCCAGTCGCCGGCTCCCACGGCCCGGCCGTCTCACCATTATCTACCATCCGGTCGTCGCGCCGCCCGCCGATGCGGACCTGAAGCGGGCCGCGCGCGATCTCGCTCACCGAGTGCACGCGGTGGTGGCGTCCGCCCTGCCGGCCCACCAGCGCCCGGACGCCCCCGCTTAGTGTATTCTCTCCCCTCAATGGCACGTCGCGTCGCGTCCGCCATCCTCGTCCTCCACGGCCCGAATCTCAACCTCCTCGGCACCCGGGAGCCGGCCGTCTACGGGCGCGTCTCGCTCGCGGAGGTGAATCGGGCGGTGCAGCGCCACGCGGCGAGCCGGGGAGCGCGCGCGGTCTGCCGGCAGTCCAACCACGAGGGCGAGCTGGTGGACTGGATCCAGGCGGCGGGGCGCGAAGGATTCCGCGGCATCGTCTTCAATCCTGGCGCGCTCTCGCACTACTCGATCGCCCTGCGCGACGCGGTGGCCTCGGTGCGGGTGCCGGTGGTGGAGGTGCACCTCTCCAATATCCACGCCCGCGAGGAGTTCCGGCACCATTCCGTCGTCGCGGCCGCCGCGGTCGGGCAGATCTCCGGCTTCGGTCCCGCCAGCTACCTGCTCGGCGTGGATGCTCTGCTGGGGGCTTCGCCCACGCTCGGCGGCCGGCGGGCAGCCCGGCGGCGCCGGGCGTGAATGCGGGCGCCCTTCCTGCCGTCCAACCCGCGATCGTATAAGGGGCGCGAGGGCCACGGCCAGGTCCGGCCGTGACGTCGTCCGGCACCCCATCCAGCGAAACCGGTCCCGCCGGGCTCCCGGAGTCCTCGGGAATCGACGAGCGCGCCCTCATCCAGCGGTGCATCACCGGAGATGCGGCGGCGTTCGAGCCGCTGGTCGAGAAGTACCGTCAGCGGGTGTGGCGTCTGGCCTACCAGGTGTTGCACGATCGCGAGGAGGCGTGGGACGTGGCTCAGGAAGCGTTCGTGCGGGCGTTTCATTCACTGCCGTCATTCCGCGGACAGTCGGCCTTCTACACCTGGCTCTTCCGCATCACCGTCAACGTGGCCACCGATCGCCACCGGCAGCGCGGCGCGCAGGCGCGCGCCTTCGGTCCCGAGCGAGTGACCGAGGAGGAGTGGGCCCGCAGCACGCCCGATCCCGGCGGCGGGCCGGATCAGGAGGCCGCGCGGGCGGAGCAGCGCGAGCGCATCCGCGCGGCGCTCGACGCCTTGCCGCCCAAGGCCCGAGCGATTATCATGCTCAGTGACGTCGAAGGCCTCTCGTACCGCGAGATCGCCGAGGTGCTGAACTGCCCGATCGGGACCGTGATGTCCAGGCTGCATAATGCGCGCAAGCGGCTCAAGGGGCTCCTGGGGCCGATGCTCGCTCTGATCGTCTGGCTCGGCCTGACCCTGGTGTGGGCCGTCCCGGCC
>DATHSW010000094.1:0-19794 GCA_035463855.1 Candidatus Deferrimicrobiaceae bacterium
GGAATGACCTATCATGGCCGGCCAGAGGGGGACGCCATGGACTACACGCGGATCTCCGCCGATTGCCACATCGACATGCCCTGGATCCCGCCCGACCTCTTCACGGCCAACGCGTCCGCCGCCATGCGCGATCGGATGCCGTACGTCACCGACGGACCCGACGGCCCATGCTGGACGGCGAGGAACGGCGCCTCGTTCGGCCTCGTCGGCGGCGTGGGGCCCTCGGGGCAGAAGTACGTCCCGGGCCTCCACTACCGCGCCGACGTGATGGCGTCTACCGGTTTGTACGATGACGGCCGGAAGGGGGTGCGCCGTCCTACCGATCCGCATCTGCGGGTCAAGGATATGGAGCGCGACGGCGTGCAGGCCGAGATCATCTTCGGCATCCTCGGCGCGGCCACGCGCCTGCGCGATCACGAGGCGGCCGCCGAGATGTTTCGCATCTACAACGACTGGCTCGTGGACTTCTGCCGCCACTACCCGGAGCGCCACATCGGGCTGGCCTGTCTGCCCTACGGAGACATCGGGGCCGCGGTGCGCGAGATCCATCGGGTGGCGAAGAGGGGGCTGCGCGGCCTCGAGCTGTCGTGCTCGTGGGACATGGAGCCGATGTGGCACCCGTCGTGGGAGCCGCTGTGGCAGGCGGTGAACGAGGTCGGCCTGCCGCTGCACTTCCACACGTTCCCGACCATGCCGCCCAGCGTGCGGGAGAAGGCGACCGGCCTCACCCGGCGCGCCGCCATGTTCACCAGCGTCTCCGGCTTTCAGATGAACCTCATCAACATCCTGGCCGCCGTGATCGGCAGCGCGGTGCTCGAGCGCTACCCGGGCATCCGGATCTCGTTCGGCGAGAGCGGGATCGGCTGGCTGCCCTATGCGCTCGACCGCATGGACTTCGAGTGGGCAGATCGCTTCCGCGACCTGGGGCTCCGGATGAAGCCCAGCGACTACTGGCGGCGGCAGTGCAAGGCGACGTTCCAGTTCGACCGCATCGGCACCCAGATGATCCACGAGATCGGCGAGGACACGCTGATGTGGGGCTCCGACTATCCCCACGGCGACGGGGTGTGGCCGGAGTCCTCGAAGTACATCGAGGAGCAGTTCGGCCACCTGCCGGCCGAGACGGTGCGCAAGATCGTCTGCGAGAACGCGGGGAAATTCTACGGCCTGATCAAGTAGCCGGCCGGCACGCCACGGGAGGAAGGCCATGCCTCAAGCGTTGACCGACGCGACCATCCACCGCCTGTCGCCCGCGCTGGGCGCCGAGGTGCTGGGCATCGACCTGGCGCAACCGCTCGACGCCGCGGCGGTGACGCGCGTTCGCGACGCGTTCCAGGAGCACCACCTGCTGTGCTTCCGCGACCAGCGCCTCACCGACGACGAGCTCATGGCCTTTTCGCTGCAGTTCGGTTCCCTCGAGGGTTTCCCCGAGAAGGACAAGACGAAGGGGAAGATCGAGGTCTACAACGTCGCCAACGTCTCGCCCGAAGGCGTGCACCTGCCCGCGGAGGACCCGCGGGTCATCTTCCAGCGCAACAACGCCCGGTGGCACACGGACAGCTCCTATCGCTTCGTCCCCTCGCTCGCCTCGATCCTGTACGGCATCGAGGTGCTGCCGGAGGGTGCCGAGGGGGGCGAGACCGGGTTCTCGAACATGTTCCTGGCCTACGACGCGCTGCCCGACGACATGAAGCGCCGCCTCGAGCCGCTCCACATGGTTCACAGCTACGAGGGCATCCGGCGGCTGGAGCCCACGATGCCCCCCACCACGGCGGCCGAGCGTGACGCGTTCCCCCCGGTGACCCACCCCCTGATCCGCGTGCATCCCGACCGGAACGGCCGGCGCTCGCTCTACTTCACGTGCAACACCTCGCGCGAGATCGGCGGCGGAACGCTCGAGGAGGGCCAGAAGCTACACGACTGGCTGCGCGAGCATGTCAGCGAGCCGCGCTTCTGCTACCTCCATCGGTGGCGTCCCCGGGACCTGGTGATGTGGGACAACCGCTGTCTCCTGCATCGCGCGATCCCCTACGACTACACCCGGTACCGCCGGGTCCTGCGACGGACCACGGTAGCCGGCAGTGGGCCCGTGGTCGGCCCCTTCTCACTGGGCGTGCGGCCGGCCGAAAGGGGGTAGGTGCCGAGGCCCTTGTCAGCGGGAGGTTCCAGATTGACCCATGCCGCCCGCGGGACTATGCTCTCGCCACCGTTCGACCGGTTCGGCCCGGCGCGCCAGACCCGAGGGCATGCTGGGCGGGGGTTGGTGCCATGGCGATTCTGACGATCTCCCACGAAATGGGCAGCGGCGGAGCCGAGATCGGCATGACCGCGGCGACCCGCCTCGGTTACACGTATGTCGCCAACGAGGAGCTCCTCGGCCGGGCCCAGCGCTATGGGTTGGCCGAGGATCGCCTCGCCCGTCTCGTGGAGGACCGGCCATCCTGGATCGAGCGATTCGACGCGGAGACTCGCCGTTGCATCTTGGCTCTCCAGACGGTCCTGTACGAATTTGCCCAGGCCGACAACGTCGTCCTCATGGGCGGCGGGGGCCAATGGCTGCTCCGTGGCGTGCCCCACGCGCTTCGGACGAGGATCGTGGCTCCCTTCTCCGAGCGCGTGACGCGTCTCACGGCCACGTTGTCGGCCCAGGGGAAAGAGCGCGTCGCGCCGAAGACCGTCGCCCAGCTGATTCGCCGGGATGACATTCAGAAGACGGCCCGGATGCGCTATCTCTTCGACACCGACGTCAAGGATCCCAGCCTCTACGACGTCCTCATCAACACCGCGACCCTCTCCCGCGAGGCGGCGGTGGCATTGCTCGCCGACGGGGTCCGGGGACCCGAGCTGCTCTCCACGGACGCGGCCAGGCAGCTCGTGGCCGACCGGGCTCTGGCATCCCAGGTGGAGGTCGCGCTCGCCGGCCATCGCGACCTGCGACGGTACCGGATCGACGTGGAGTCCACCCGTGGCGTGGTGACGCTCGAGCTTCCGGCGGGCGTGGACCCTGACGTGGCCCTCGTGGTGGCGAGAGGGGTCACGGGGGTCCAGAACGTCAAGCTGAGAATCGCGGAGATCCCCGTGGTGACCCCGTTCCCAGGGTGAGCGACTCGACGATCCCGTCCGGCCGCCGACGAAGCTGACGGCCGCCCCCGCATCTCCCCGCCATGAGCGGCGCCCGCCGATGAGCTCCGAATCGCCGGAGGTGCATGGGCGCTGCGAGCCCTCGTTCGAGTCCCTTCGACGGGCGCTCGCCGACATCATGGCGACGGGCGCCGAGGTGGGGGCCGCGCTCGCCGTGCACGTGGGCAAGCAGGCGGTGGTCGACCTGTGGGCGGGCCACAAGGATTCGGGCCGGACGCGGGCGTGGGACGAGCACACCATCGTCAATCTCTACTCCGTCGGGAAAGCCATCACCGCGGTCTGTGCGCTCCGGCTCGTCGAGGAGGGCGCACTCGATCTCGATGCACCCGTATCACGGTACTGGCCCGAGTTCGCTCAGGCCGGGAAGAGGCATCTGCCCGTTCGCTACCTGTTGACGCACCAGGCGGGACTGCCCGCGGTATTCCGGGTGCTGCCCCCCGGGGCGATGCTGCGGTGGGACGTCATGACCGAGGCGCTCGCCGCTCAGGAGCCGTGGTGGGAGCCGGGCGCGGGGCACGGCTACCACGTGAACACGTATGGGTTTCTCGTCGGGGAAGTGGTCCGGCGGATCACCGGCCGGAGCCTGGGCACCTATCTGCGCGAGGAGATCGCCGGCCCGGCCGGCATCGACTTCTCCATCGGTTGTGGGCCCGAGCTCGATGCGCGGTGCGCCGACGTCATCCCGCCCCGGCCTGGGCCAGACGGAGAGCCGACACGCGTGGTGCTCGACGGCGAGCTGGCGGCGCTCGCCGGCCTGGCCCGGATGCGCGCCGGCGCCTACGTGAACCCGCCCGGTCTCTCGGGACAGGCGGTCGTCAACACGCGTGAGTGGCGGGCGGCCGAGGTGCCCTCGACGAACGGGCACGGGAACGCGCGGGCGGTGGCCCGGCTCTACGCGGCGCTGGCGGGTGATGGGGATCTGGACGGGGTTCACGTCCTCGCCCCCGCGATGGTGGAGATGGCGATCGGAGAGCAGGTGTACGGAGAGGATCTCGTCCTCCAGAGACCGACCCGCTTCGGTCTCGGGTTCCAGCTCACCATGGCGGAGCGGCCACTCGGTCCGAACCCCCGCGCGTTCGGGCACTTCGGTGCCGGCGGCTCGCTCGGATTCGCCGATCCCGATGCCCGCGTCGCCTTCGCATACGCCATGAACCAGGGCCGAGCCGGCTGGCAGCACAGGCACGTGCGGCATCTCATCGACCTGGTGTACGAGGCGCTGTAGCCTATCAGGTGTCCGGAACGATCTCGCGCTTGACGAGAGGAGCCATGGGGGCACGATCGGGCGAGCAGTTCCTGCAGGGGTTGCGCAGCACCAAGCGCCAGCTGTGGCTGGAGGGTGAGCGCGTGGACGACGTGACCGCGCACCCGGCGCTCGCGGGCGGGGCGCAGACGCTGGCCGGCGTGTTCGACCGGCTCCGCGCCTTCCCCGACGAGTGCCTGATCCCGGACCCGGAGACCGGCGAGCCGCTCAACATCGGGCACATGATCCCGCGCTCGGTCGACGATCTGAAGCATCGCAACCGGGGCCTCGCGCGCATCGCCGAGGCGACCGTCGGCCTCATGGGTCGCACCCCCGACTACATGAACGTCAAGTTCGCGAGCTTCGCCGGGCGCTGGAAGGACTGGCTCGGCGCGGACGGCCGCAACGAGGAGGGCGCGCACAACCTCGTGGCGTTCCAGAAGCGGCTCGCCCGAGAGGACATCTCCCTCACCCACACGATCATCCACCCGACCATCGACAAGTCGACCGATTCGCAGATCGTGGGGAACCCGGTGCCGGTGCACAAGATCGGCGAGACGTCCGCGGGAGTCGTGGTCCGCGGCGCCCGCATCCTGGCGACCCTGGCGCCCTTCGCGGACGAGATCGCCGTCTACCCGGCCCACCCGCTGCCGTCCGGGGCCGAGGCCTACGCGCTGGCCTTCTCGATCGCCGTGGACACCCCGGGGCTTCTCTTCATGTGCCGTGACAGCGCGGCCGCGCCCGGCGCGCAGGTGTTCGACCGGCCACTGTCGACCCGCTTCGACGAGCAGGACGCCTTCGTGATCTTCGACGACGTCGAGATTCCACGCGAGCGGCTGTTCATCAACGGCCACATCGACCTCTACAACAGCGTCACCACGACCGGGCTGCGCGACAACATGACGAACCAGACCACCGTCCGCGCGCTGACCAAGCTCGAGTTCGCCTACGGGCTCGCCACCCGCATGGCGGAGGCGATCGGCGACGCGAGCCCGGCGACCCAGGAGATGCTGGGAGAGCTGCTCGACTACGTCGAGGTCGCCCGCAGCGCGGTCCTGCTCTCCGCCGAGCACGGGCGGCACGTGGGCGACGGGGTGTGGTTCCCCGACGGGCGCCCCCTCGCCCCCATGCGGTCACTGCTGGCGACGTGGTTCCCGCGGGTGAACGAGATCATCATGCTCATCGGCAGCCACAACCTGCTGGCCACGCCGAGCCGACGCCAGCTCGACGACGCCGTGCTCCGGCCGCTGATCGACGAGTTCCTGCACGGCGCCAAGGGCGTCGGCGCGGAGGAGCGGGTCGCGCTGTTCCGCCTCGCGTGGGATTTCGTCGGCTCGAGCCTCGCCGGTCGCAACGTCCTCTACGAACGCTTCTACCTGACGTCGGCGGCGCGGAACCGCATCAACCACCACCTCCGTAACGTCGATCGGGACCGCGCCTATGCGCTCGTCGATGGAATCCTGGCCGCCGGCCGCAAGGCGGGGGGACTCCCGTCGAGCTGAGCTTACCGGTCGGCGCCCGCGGAGCCCGTCCCGGAGGCGGGTCGCCGGCAAGTGTGTATACTTGCTGAGGGGCACTCGGTGGCTGGGGCGACTGACGATCCTGGTGTCGGCGGTTCAATCCCGTCCCGGCTGACCATTTCCATTCACGTAGTTGCCGATGGGAGTGATGGACACGACGCCTGACGCGACCGATCGACCCGGGCGCCCCATTGCCGCTGGGGCAGGGCTCCAATCCCTCGCCCGCTTCGCGCGGGCGGACGTCGCGCTGGTGCTCTTCGTGGTGGCGGCGCTCGTCTTCAAGCTCAAGCTCATGCGGCCGGCCGCCACCGGGTGGATCGTACTGGAGGTGATCCAGCACGATGCCATCATCCTCGCCCTGTTGCTCCTGTTCTGCGCGGTCGGATTCGAGATTGCGCGACGGTGGTCCGGCCGGGCCGCCGTCACCGGCTCCCGGCTCTGCATCGCCACCGGGCTCGCGGTCGTTCTCCTGTACACGGTGGACGTCTTCGCCTACTACTTCTTCGCCACGCGCCTCTACGTCAGCGACGTCGTCACCTTCTCGTCGGAGCTCCGATCGGTGTTCTCGTTGCTGCGCACCGGCTGGCTGATCGCCTCCACCATCCCGGCCTGGAAGCTCGCGGTCGCCGCGGTGATGGTCTCGGCGGCGCTCTACATGTGCTGGCTGCTCCTGGCCCGCGCGGCCCGGCAGCCGGGGCGGAGCGGATCGCTCGGCGCGGGCACCTTTCTGCTGCTGGTCTTCTACGTGGTCCCGTTTCCGGGGCACGTCTATTCCTTCGGGGACAAGCCGCTCTTCGAGAACTTCATCGAGCGGAACACGAACTTCTTCTTCCACAGCAACTTCAGCGACTCGTTCCGGGCTCAGTTGCGCGCGGCGGGCCCGCCGCCCGAGAGCTGCCAGCTCGGCCGGCACCGGCGGCTCAACGTGGTCCTCGTCATCGTCGAGAGTCTCTCGGCGTACCACTCGAAGTACTTCTCGGGCGTGGAGGACTGGACGCCGAAGCTCGACGAGATCGCCCGGCGGGAGACGTCGCTCACCAACTTCCACGCCAATGGATGGACGACGATCGGAGGGCTGATCTCGCTGTTGAGCCGGACGTTCCCGTTCGTGCCCGAGAGGACCGAGTTCAACAAGTGGGGATCGCCGCGGCTCACCGACTTCATGGACCTGCCGCGGCCCCTGGCCCGGGTGCTCTCGGAGCAGGGCTACCGCACCGTGTTCATCTCGGGAGGAGACCTGGCGTTCCTGGGGCAGGGCGAATGGCTGCGGGCCCAGGGCTTCCAGAAGCTCATCGGGCACGACGATCCGCGCTTCGACGGCCAGACGGTGCGCGGCCCCTTCGACTCGGTGCCGGACCGCCTGCTCTACGCGGTCGCGCTCGAGGAGCTGGCCGCGATGCCATCGGACCGGCCGTACTTTTCGGTCATCCAGACGTACTGGAGCCACCGCCCGTTCATGACGCCGGAAGGGACCGAGCTGCACGGTGAGGAGCAGGTGATCCGGGAGACCGACGCCCAGATCGGGGTACTCTACGACCGGCTGACGGCCGCGGGCTTCTTCGAGAACGGGCTGCTGTTCATCACCGGAGACCACCGTGCCATGGAGCCGTTCCGGAAAGAGGAGTTCGCTCGCTTCGGCGCCTCGGCGATCACGCGCATACCCGGAGTGATCGCGACACGCGCGGTCGCCTTGCCGCGGGTGCTGGACCAGCACTTCCAGCAGCGCGATTTCGGCGCGTCGGTCGAGGCGCTCGTGGGTGAGCGGTACTGCCTCGGGCCCCAGGAAGGCGCCTTCCTGGCCGACCCGCCCACGCCCGGCCGCTGCATCATGCACGGGCGGGCCGATGACCGCGACCTGATCTTCGTCAAGTGCGGCAGCCGGGAAGGCACGATCGGGGTAGCCGGCGACCGGACGCGGGTGGTGCACGGTGAGGTGGACGACGAGGCGTCGGCCATCCGGACCGTCAACGTCACGCGGATGCGGCCGACGAAGCCCGCGGGCGCACCGCGCCCCTAGAAGCCGCCCGCCCCCACCGCTCGTCCGTCCGGCAGGCTTTCCGGATCGCTGGGTCCGCTGTCGATTCGGGACACTCCTGGACGACTACCCGGTGTGAACGGAGGGAGAGCACCCATGCTGGCAAAGATTTTCATAGGCCTCGCCGTGATCGTGGTCGTGTTGGTCGTGGTCGTCGCCCTGCGGCCATCCGAGTTTCGCGTTGAGCGGGCGGCCACCATAGCAGCTCCGCCGCCCGTCGTATTCGCGCAGGTGAACGATTTCCGCAAGTGGGACGCGTGGTCGCCGTACGCCAGGCGCGATCCGGCGATGAAGAAGAGCTTCGAGGGCGCGCCGGCCGGGGTCGGCGCGGTCTACACGTGGTCCGGCAACCACGAGGTGGGAGAAGGCCGCACGACGATCATCGAGATCCGTCCGCATGACCTGATCCGGATCAAGCTCGAGTTCGTGCGGCCCTTTGCCGCCACCAATACCGCGGAGTTCACCTTCCGGCCCGAGGGCGAGCGAACCGCGGTGACATGGAGCCTGGCCGGCCGGAACAGTTTCATGGGGAAGGCGGTCGGCCTGTTCATGAACACGGACCGGATGGTCGGCGGCGATTTCGAGAAAGGCCTGGCGCAGATGAAGTCGGTGGTGGAGGCCGCGCCCAGGCCATAGGACGTCCCGAGGAGGCGAAAAGGTGGAAGGAACGAGCGGCAGGGTCGTGTGGGTCGGTCGGGTGATCACGGGGCTGGTATCACTCCTCTTCCTGTTCAGCGCGGTCATGAAGCTGGCGGGCGGAGCCGATCTGAAGGAGGGGATCGCGCATCTGGGGTTGCCGGAGTCCATGGTCGTCCCGCTCGCGATCCTCGAGATGGCGTGCACGGTGGTCTACCTGATCCCGGCGACGTCGGTCCTGGGGGCGATTCTGCTCGCCGGGTACATCGGGGGCGCGATCTGCACGCACTGGCGGGTCGGCGATCCATTCTTTCTCCAGGTCGTGGTCGGGGCGCTCGTCTGGCTCGGCATCTATCTCCGCGAGCCGCGGCTGAAGGCGCTCGTCCCGCTGCGAAGGCCGTGAGAAGCCACGAGGCCGCCTCTCGCGGCGGAGGGGCTGCATCCGAGCTCGAAGGGCGAGGAAAGGAGCAATCGATGAGCCGGGTACGAGTGCTGGTCGGCACGCGCAAGGGCGCGTTCGTGCTCACGTCGGACGGAAAGCGCGAGCGGTGGGAGGTCAGCGGCCCTCACTTCGGGGGGTGGGAGATCTATCATCTCAAGGGATCTCCCGCCGATCCCGACCGGCTGTACGCCTCCCAGTCGAGCGGCTGGTTCGGGCAGGTGATCCAGCGCTCGAGCGACGGGGGCAAGACCTGGGAGGCGATGGGCAACAAGTTCGCCTACGACGGCCCCACCGGCACGCATCAATGGTACGACGGCACGCCGCACCCCTGGGAGTTCGCCCGGGTCTGGCATCTCGAGCCCTCGCTGACCGATCCGGACACCGTCTACGCGGGCGTGGAGGACGCCGCCCTCTTCCGCTCGACCGACGGCGGCCGGACCTGGCAGGAGCTCCCGGGCCTGCGCGGCCACGGTTCGGCGTCCTCCTGGCAGCCGGGTGCGGGCGGGATGTGCCTGCACACGATCCTGCTGGATCCGAGCCGGCCCGGGCGGATGTTCATCGCCATCTCGGCGGCCGGGGCGTTCCGGAGCGACGACGCGGGCAAGACGTGGCGGCCGGTGAACCGCGGCCTCCGGTCGGAAGGCATCCCCGACCCGGCCGCCGAGGTGGGCCACTGCGTGCACCGCATCGCGATGCACCGGTCGCGTCCGGGCGTGCTGTTCATGCAGAAGCACTGGGACGTCATGCGCAGCGACGACGCGGGCGAGTCGTGGCGGGAGGTGAGCGGCAACCTGCCGACCGACTTCGGATTCCCGATCGACGTCCACGCGCACGAGCCGGAGACGATCTACGTCGTCCCGATCAAGAGCGACTCGGAGCACTATCCACCCGACGGGAAGCTGCGCGTGTACCGGAGCCGCACGGGCGGCAACGAGTGGGAGGCCCTGACGAAGGGCCTGCCGCAGAGCCACTGCTACGTCAACGTGCTGCGCGACGCGATGAGCGTCGACACACTCGATCCGTGCGGCGTGTACTTCGGCACCACCGGCGGGCAGGTGTACGCCTCGGCCGACGCCGGGGACAACTGGGTGCCCATCGTCCGGGACCTCCCGGCGGTGGTATCGGTCGAGGTCCAGACGCTGCCATGATCCGGGTCGTGCTGCCGGCCCATCTGCGGACGCTCGCGCGCGTCGGCGGGGAGGTGAAGATCGACGTGGACGGGCCGGTCACCCTGCGCGCCGTGCTCGACGCGCTCGAGGCCGGCTATCCGATGCTGCGCGGGACGATCCGCGACCACGTCACGCACCAGCGCCGGCCCTTCCTGAGGTTCTTCGCCTGCGAGCACGATCTGTCCCACGAGCCGCCGGATACCCCGCTGCCCGACGCGGTCGCGACGGGCGCCGAGCCATTCCTGGTGGTCGGGGCGATGGCCGGCGGCTAGGAGCCCCCCGCGGAGCTGGCGTCGGCGCTAGGACGAGCGGGCCTTCAGCCGCCAGCACGAGCAGAGCGCGCCCAACGGGCGGAACCGCACGGGCTCCTGCGGAAGCCGGTCGAGGAGCTGGCACGCCTTGTCGCAGCGCACGTCTTCCGGGGGCGTGAAGGCCGTGCAGCGCTCCACGTCCAGACGCCGGCCGTCCCACATGGACTCGCGAAAGTCTGCCTCGACGTCCTCTTTCTTGACCGGGCACCGGAATGCGTAACGCCACGTCAGGGTGCCATCGAAGAGGCGAGGGCCGAGGGTACGGACCAGCAGCAGCACGAGGGCAGCGGCGAGGGCGGCGGGAATGATCCACGGAATGACCATGGCTCGTCCTCCTTTACACCCCCAAGGGTTCACCTGTGCTCCGGCCTCCACATGAGGCACACGGCTCATTCTCCTGGGATGAGAAGAGCAGGACCGCCATGTCACGTCTTGACTCTCGGGCCGGGGAGGCGCAGAGTTTTCGACGCAACGCACGGGAGGCCCCGATGCCGACATACATGGTACAGGCGTCCTATACGAGTGGCGCGTGGAACAAGCTGGTCCAGCGGCCCGAGAACCGGATGGAGGCGCTCAAACCGGTCGTCGAGAAGCTCGGCGGTCGGGTGCTCTCGTGGTACTACACCTTCGGCGACTACGACGTGGTCGTGCTCTTCGACGTGCCCGGCAACATCAACGCCGCGGCGTTCTCCATGGCCATCGCGGGGAGCGGGGCCGTGAAGGAGTTCAAGACCACCGTCCTCATGTCGCCCGACGAAGGCTTCGACGCCCTGCTGCTGGCGCAGGGGGCCGGATACCGCCCGCCCGGCGGCTGAGGCCTATTGCCCTACGGAAATGATGCGGCTGCTCCATTGCCGCTCGTGGGGCGGGTGGCTAGCCTGGGGATATGAGGGAGGTGATCCTAGGCATCTCCTTCAGTGCCGTGAACCTCAACCAGGGAGGCTCGATGGAGGGAACTCCCCCCGACCCGACGGGGCACCGCTGGGCTTGAGGACGCCGACGGTGCCGGGGCAACAGCGAGGTCTCTGCAGTCCATAGATCCCGGCGCACGCTGGGACGCGGCAACCAAGGGTGCCGCATGAGAGCCGCCCGGTGCACGGGGTAAGCGGTCCCCGTGACACCGGGCACTGTTTTGTGGGGCGGAGGGCGCCGCCGCCGTCGACCGACGGCAGGAAGGGGCTGGCATGACCGACGCATGCGATCGACCCGGCGGCGCGCCGCCGTGCGCCGCCGCCCCCGCCGCGCTCCAGGAAGGGTGGGTCATCGCCAACCACATCCTGGTCTCGTTCCACGTCGCCTTCATCTCGTCGGTGCTGGCCCTGCCGCCGACCTCCCTGTTGAAGTGGCAGGTGCTCCAGTTCGTCTTCGCCAGTCCGGAGACGCTGGTCTCGGCGGTCTTCGCGTACCTGAGCTTCCACCTCTGCATCGCCCTGCACGAGATGGGGCATTTCCTCACGGCGGCCCGTCTCGACGCGCTCAACGCGCGGGTGCTCCCCCACGTGAAGGAGCGGCTGCGCCGGCCTCGGCCGTTCCGGTGGCTCTACCACCTCGAGCTCCTGGTGAGGATCCCGGTCGGCCGCGCCTTCGGCGTCACGCGCGAAGGCCTCAACTACTACCCCGACGCGCCATATAACCTGGCGGTGGCCGCGGCGGGGCCGCGCGCGAGCCGGAACACCGCCCTCGTGACGCTGCCGCCGGCGCTGGTGCTGATCGCGGCCGGACTGCTCGGTGGGCAGGCCTGGCCCATCTACGCCGGGCGCCTGCTCCTGGGCATCGGTGTCGTCGCGCTCCTCGACTTCTGGCTCTCCGATCGCGGCAAGTACGCCGCCTTCCTTGCCCGCGAGCGCCGGGCCCTGGAGCAGGCAAAGTCCGTGGGGGCCGTTTCCGGCTGGCTCGAGGAGGCGCCCGGCCTGAAGCGCCGGATGCTCGGCGAGCGGATGCAGCAGGCCACCCACGATCGGCTGGGACCGGTGACCGCCCCCTGGCAGTTCCGCAACTGCGGCATGGGGGGGCGGCACACCGAGAAGGAATACCCGGAATCCAACGTCAGCATGCAGGAGGCGATGTTCCTCATCCTGGGCACCCGCAGCTATCAAGAAGCCCAGGAGCTGACGGTCCGCCTGCAGACCCGCCTCAAGGAGATCATCGAGAGCGAGGAAGGCTGCCGCGTCATGGGCATCGGCCTCGAGGGCGGCCTCGCCCCCTACATCGAGAAGGGGAGCTACCCGCTGCCCGAGGTGCGCCTCTGGGCCCTGATGAAGCGGGCCATCGCCGAGTGTGGCTGCCGGCCCGGTATGGACGTCGCCATCGCGCTCGACCCGGCCATGAGCGAGCTCGAGCTCGCCTACCGCGCCGAGTTCAACCTGCCGGACAGCGTGGGAACGTATCTGTTCTGGCGCGACAAGGCCAAGACGGTTCTCGACCGCGACGGGGTGCTGGATCTCTACGCCGCCGCCATCGAGCGCGATCAGATCCCCATCCTGTCCATCGAGGACGGCTTCTCCGAGCACGACCACGAGGGCTGGCGGCTGCTGCGGCAGCGACTGGGGGATCGCATCTTCATCATCGGCGACGACCTGGTCACCACCAATGACCGGACCATCGAGCACGCGGCCCAGCAGGGCCTGATCAACTGCGTGCTCGTCAAGGCCAACCAGATCGGCTCGCTGTCCGAGACCTTGCTGGCGATGCTGGTCGCTCTCGGCAAGGGCCTCGAGATCGTCGTCTCGCACCGCTCCAAGAGCCCCAACGACGACATGGAAGCGCACGTCGCGCTGGCCGCCAACGCCCTGGGCCTCAAGGCCGGCGGTGGCGCCAACACCGAGCGGCTGGTCAAGTACCAGGCCGTCACGGAGCTGCTGCTCAAGCTCGACGAAGCGCGGGCCGGGGACGGTCTCACCGGCGGCCAGCCGGCGCTCATCCGGAAGATCCGCGCCTATGAGGAGCCCACGAATGCGGGCATCCCCACTGTCGGAGTTACCGCGGAAGTGGCGCTCCCGGCCACCGGGGTGTCCCTCGTATTCAAGGGCGCGACCCCCTTGGGTACTTCCGCCGGCTCCGGCGAGGCCATCCACCTGGTGGATGCGACGGTAGAGTACGCGGAGTGGAAGGAGCTCGTGGATCGCTTTCCGGCCCTCTTCCGGGACGTCGAGCTGGGTGTCCACGCCTTCCGGACGGGGATCGACGAGGCGAAGGTCCGCGCCGAGGCCGACGACGCGCTGACCGCGCTGTTCCAGCGAGCGCAGCGGTATGGCGGCAAGGGCTGCCTCGGCGCCGTGGACAACGTGCGGCAGATCATCGCGCCCTCCTTCGAGGGGCGGGATGTCGCGGCTCTCACCCTGCTGGACGTCGACCGGGTCCTGCTCCACCTCGAGGCGCGCACGGCGCGGCGACGGGGCAAGCTCGCCGACGGCGCCGGGGAGGAGGAGCGGATCCGGGTGATGCAGCGAAAGCAGAACATCGGCATGAACGCCATGCTGTCGGTTTCGCTCGCCCTCGGCCGGGCCATCGCGCGGATGCACGGTAAGGAGCTCTACGAGGTCATGCGCGAGGAGATGCTATCCGTGATCGATCGGCTCACCGGGCAGTACGGGGTGGTGCTCCAGGGGAGCCGGGTCTCCGACTACGTCGCCGCGCTCCGCCAGGTGGCCGGGCTGGTCGAGCGCGAGGGCAAGTCCCTGCACGGCGTGCTGCGCGCGGTCACCGGCCTGTATCTCGAGCCGGGGCGCGAGGCGCCACCGCCGCCGCCTCCGGCGGTGGCCGAGCCGGGCCTCGTCGAGTGCACCTCGCCGGGACCGGAGCGCTTGGTGGCCGAGGACGAGGAGATCGTGCTCGCCGACCTGGACCGGGCGCTCTACGCGGCCGTCGTGACCGGCGCCGAGGCGGACATTGCCCAGGCGGTGCGGCTCTACCTGGGAGCAAAGGGGCGGCTCGCCCGTCTCGACCGCCCGGTCGGTCTCGTCAACAACCGTCTCTTCCGCGGGGACGGTCTCCTGATCGCGCCGTACCTGATCGACGGGGTCGTGGACCTGCACCTGGTCCGCGACGGAAGCACCGCCGCGAGGATCCGGCACCGGCTGCCGCCCGGCTCCATCCTGACCGATGGCCTCATGCTGGGCTTCGCGGGCGCCACCGGCACGCCCCTGGATCTCGAAGGGCCGCTCTACCTCTTCGACCCGGAGCGGACGCCGGCCTACGAGATCGCCCGGATCCGCGACGCCGCCGCCCTGCTCGAGCGGGTCAACCAGACCACGAACCGCAACCAGGCCGTCTTCCTGCTCCGGTGTCTGGCGGCCCGACTCTGCAATCTCTCCGCCAAGGACTTCCTGGGCGCCAAGAACCTGCAGCCCGAGATCCGCGAGCTGACCACCCAGCTCGATCGCTTCCTCAACAGCCCGCTCCGCCGTCGCCTGCTGCTTCTCTCCCGCCTCATCGTGCGAAACCTGTCGACCCTGGTCGGCAAGCCGAACCTCATCGACCGGCTCTGGACCGACACCATCGACCTCGCGGAGCGTTACATCCCCGGAAGCGACATCGTCAACGAGCTCCGGCGCACGAGCCACCACGCCCTCGGCAAGCGGACCCTGCTGATCGCGCAGGCCTACCACGCCTACCTCGCCACCGGGGCCACCGAGGCCCTCGTCAGTCTGGGGCTCGGCGCGCCCGCCAAGGCCGACGTGGCGGCCCGTTCCCGGCGCGGGCTCGTCGAGATCCTCCAGCGCGTGGTGGACGATCTCCAGCGGCTGCTGGGGACGGCCGAGATCATCACCCGGATCGAGGAGTGGAAGGAGGGCTATGTCGACGCGCTGATGCGGTGCGACTTCGGCAGCTCCATCGAGGCCGAGCTCGAACGGATCCTGGCCGAGGGAGTCCGCGGGCGGAACCGCTGGGTCTACTACCACCACCTGCGGATCCTGGCCAGCAAGGCCGACGGCTTCTCGCACCCCGCGGGCGTCGGCGCGGACCTGCGCAGCCGGGTCGAAGCGGCCCTGACCCGGAAGCCCGATGCCGACGGCTTCGACGCCGCCGGGGCCGCGCGCGAGCTCACGGAGGGGGTCACCGCGTTCGTCCAGCGGCTCCGCGAGGAATACCAGGAGCCGGTCTTCGCCGCGCTCGAGGCGGCGATGGTCGCCTTTCGCAGCGAGCGCTTCTTCGAGGCCTTCCGGCGGGCCCGCGAGCTTCGCGGCATGCTCGTCGGGATGATCGACCGTGGCGGCTTCGCCGAGCAGCGCTATCACCTGTGCCAGCTCGAGGGTCTCCTCGAGGAGATGGGATATCTGGCCCTGGGGCACGTGGCGACCCGCTACCAGGAACAGCGCGTGGACATCCAGGAGTGCCTCGCGATCATCCGCCTCTCGGCGCTCAACCTCGGCTACGACGGGCTGGAGTCGCGCGATCTCGGCGATCTGGTGGCCATCCTCGACGATCCCACCAAGACCGACGCCGAGCTCCTGGACGTGCTGCACGGCATCGAGCGCGTCCACCACCGGATCCGCCAGCGGGTCACGATCCCCTACGAGAAGCTGAAGGACCGACTGGCGCTGCAGCCGGACGACCTGCGCCTCATCCTCGCCAACATGCAGCGGTACCTGCACGACCTGAACAGCATGGTGCAGTTCGCGGACCTCGCCGCCACCGTCCTTCGCGAGGGCGTGGCCCGGGGCATCCCGCACCGACCGACCGCGGATGAGGCGAAGCCCGGGGAGGTGGACGATCTCATCCTCCATCTCTCTCATCGACACGAGATCGCCCGCTGGGTCTCCGAGGAGGGGACGGCCGCGAGCCCGCGCGACCGCTACGGGGCCAAGGGGAGCGGTCTTCTCTATATCAGCTACCTCAACCTCCCGACGCGGGACGGGTTCGTCCTCCCCACCAGCTTCGCGCGCACGGGGATGCACCGGCGCGAGCCCGCCCGCCTGCGAGGCGAGATCGCCCGGCATCTGGAGATCCTGGAGCGCGACATCACCGCGCGGGACGGCGCGCCCAAGCGCTTCGGCGATCGCGACACCCCGCTCGTCCTGGCGGTCCGGGGTGGATCCGCCCTGTCCATGCCCGGAATCCTCTCGACCGTCGTGTTCGTGGGGATGAACGACGAGATCGCGAAGGCCCTGGCCCAGGATGGGCCCTGGCGCGCCTACGACTCCTACCGTCGGTTCCTCGCGTCCTACGCCGCGGCGGCCTGGGGCGTGGATCTCGAGCCGTACGGCCTGGTCGAGACGGCCAAGCAGCAGCACGGCGTGCGATACAAGCAGGAGCTGCCCTGGGAGGCCATGCGGGAGGTCGCCGAGCAGTCGAAGCACGTCCTCCGCCGCCTCGGCTTCGGCCCGCAGCTGGACGAGATCCTCACGGATCCCTTCGCCCAGCTCGTCGGCGCGGTGAATGCGGTGATGGACTCATGGTCGACGGAACGGGCGCGGCGCTTCCGCCACATCAAGGGCATCTCCGACACGTGGAGCTCGGCCGTCATCGTGCAGGAGATGGCCTTCGGCAACCATGTCAACGACGCGGTCGCACCGGGCATGGACGAGACACGGGCGTCCCTCACCGGCGTCATCACCCGGACCTACGTCACCGACGCGGGCACCCGCGCGTTCGAGGGGGAGATCAAGTTCTCGGCGGCGGGAGACGATCTGGTGGGCGGCATGACGTTCTCCGGCTCCGTCCGGCCCATCCACGAGCTGCCGACGCTCATGCCGATGCTGGCGCGACGGCTGGCCCACACCGTCGCCAAGATCCGCCGATTCATGGGCACGGACCAGGAAGTCGAGTTCACGGTGGACCGCGGGGTCCTCAGCATCCTGCAGACGCGCCGGGCGGAGGCACGATTCGATCTCAGCACGGAGCGGTTCTTCGAGCCGGGTGAGCCGGCCACGCGCGGGCTCGGGGTCCGGGGCGGAGGCTTCCGGGGCCTGGCCGCCTTCGACGAGGCGGATCTGAGAGAGCTGGCGGCCGTGGATCTGCGCGAGCGCGACGACGTGGACGGTGTGCTCCTCGTCATCGAGAACCCGACACCCGATGACATCCCGCTCATCATCTCCGCCGACGGGCTGCTCACGGCCCGGGGCGGCTCGACGTCGCACGCCGCCGTCGCCATCAACGGGATCGAGGACCGCAAGTACTCGGGCGTCATGAGCGCGGCCCACCTCCGCGTGCACGCGGACCAGCACGAGGCGGTGATCCTCGATCGGGAGCGCGGCGCCGCGTACCGCATCCAGAAGGGTGACATCGTCTCGATCCACGGCACCACCGGAGAGGTCTACCTCGGGTCGCGGCGCCGCCAGCTGACGGAGGCGTAGCGCGTCCCCCGCGGCCGAGCGCCGGCCTTTGACAGTGGGTCTCGCCTCCACCTAGACTCGCGGCAGACCCTGCCAGATCACGGTTCGACTCCGCGGGAGGACAGGTTCGCTGATGACCCGGGTGCCGTGGCGGGAGTGGACCCTGGTCCACCTGCTTCGCCGGCAGGCCGCCGAGCAGGGCGACCGGCGGTTCGTCCGCTTCGAGCACGGCCAGGACTTCACCTTCCGGTCGCTCGACGCATGGACGGACGGGCTGGCCGGATCCCTGGCCGCTCTCGGGGTCCGGGCCGGCGACCGCGTGCTGGGTCTCCTCGGCAACCGGGCCGAGTCCATCGGGATGCTCTTCGCCTCGGCGAAGCTCGGCGCGGTCTGGGTCCCGGTCAACACCGGCCTCCGCGGCGCGTTCCTCCAGCACCAGCTCCACAACGCCGAGCCCCGTGTCATCGTCGTCGAGGGCCGTCTGGCCCCGAACCTCCGCGACGTCGTGGCGGGCCCGGTGGCCCCGGAGGCCATGGTCATCGTCGGCGATCCGGCCACGCCGACTCCCGCGTGCCTGCGTACCGCCCGGCGCCTCACGTTCCCCAAGTTACGCGCGCTCCGGGCGCCGGCCGGTTTCGCCGTCGCGACTCCCTCGCCCGGTGACGTCGCCATGATCATGTACACCTCGGGCACGACCGGCCCGTCGAAGGGCGTCCTCGTACCCCATGGGCACTGCTATCTCGCCGGCCTCGGGCTCGCGGAGGCCACCGCCCTCACCGCGGCCGACCGCTACTTCGTCTGCATGCCCCTCTTCCACGCCAACGGCCTCCTCATGCAGTTCCTGGGCAGTCTCATCGCCGGGGCGGAGGTCGTGGTGACCGAGCGCTTCCGCGCGACGAGCTGGCTCGAAGAGGTGCGCGCGGCCGAGGCCACGATCACCAACGGCCTCGGCGTCATCCCCGAGTTCATCTTTCGCCAGCCGCCGACCGCCCGCGATCGCGACCACCGCCTGCGCCTGATGATGGCGGTGCCCATCGCCGCCGAGTGGGGCGCGGCGTTCGAGGAGCGCTTCGGCGTGCCCTTCATGCAGGGCTTCGGCATGACCGAGTGCAATATCGTGGCCTACACGCATCCGGGTGACGCCCTCGTGCCCGGCTGCGCCGGCTACCCGCTGGCCGAGTGGTTCGAGGTCGGCATCGTCGATCCCGACACCGACGCGCCGCTCCCGGCGGGCCGGACCGGCGAGATCGTGGTGCGGCCGAAGGTCCCCGGTTGCGTCATGGCCGGCTACTTCCGGATGCCCGACAAGACCGTGGAGGCGTGGCGCAACCTCTGGTTCCACACCGGCGACGCCGGCCGCTTCGACGACCTCGGCCGCCTGCACTACGTCGACCGGATCAAGGACTGCATCCGCCGGCGCGGGGAGAACATCTCGAGCTTCGAGGTCGAGCAGGTGCTCAACGCCCATCCGGCGGTGGCCGAGTCGGCGGTGGTCGGGATCAAGGTGCCCGGAGCCGGTGGCGAGGACGAGGTGAAGGCTTACGTCGTGCCCGCACCCGGGATGACCGTCGCTCCAGTGGAGCTGCTGGACTGGTGCACGCCCCGAATGCCGTATTTCGCGGTGCCCCGCTTCGTGGAGATCGTGGCCGGCGAGCTGGCCAAGACCCCGACCGGCAAGCTGCAGAAGGCGGCGCTGCGCGAGGCCGGCGTTACCGCGGCGACCTGGGACCGCGAGGTGATCGGCTACGTGGTCCGGCGCTGACGCCGCTCCCCCCGCGGACGGTCGCGGGCGCCGGTAGCGTTCGAGCCGGGGTGCTGGTATGAGTGTCACAAGGAGAGCGATGGTGACGATGCGCCGCGTGCTCGCGTCCGTCCTGGCCGCGATCCTCCTCGGCCCGATCGGCGGTTCGTCGGTTGCCCTGGCGAATGGCGCGACCGAGTACATTCGCGCCCGTATCGAGAGGATCTACGATCTCCTCGGCTCCTCCGGGACCGCCGCGTCAGCCGAACGACAGGCCGCGGCCCG
>DATHSW010000095.1:0-6516 GCA_035463855.1 Candidatus Deferrimicrobiaceae bacterium
GCGATTGAAGGCCCGCAACCGCTCCTGGGTGGCCGCCTGCATCGTCTCGCGGGTGCCGAGCACCGGGCGCCCGTAGGGATTGCCGGCGAAGACCAGGCCGTAGAGCTGGCGCACCACTGCCGAGCGCGGGTTGTCCTGCTCGATACGGGCCTCCTCGAAGATGACCTCGCGCTCGCGGGCGACCTCCTCGGGCGCGAACGAGGAGCGGACCGCCATGTCGGCAAGCAGCTCGATGCCGGTCGCGGTCGCCTCGGAGGGCACCACGAGATGGAACTCCGTGTAGTCGAACGAGGTCACCGCGTTCGAGCGGCCACCCACGCCTTCCACCGTGCGGTCCACGTAGCCGGGGCCGAAGCGGTCGGTGCCCTTGAAGAGCATGTGCTCCTGGAAGTGGGCGTAGCCGAGCTGGTCCGGCGCCTCGTGGCGCACCCCGACCCCGATGAAGAGATAGATCGCCACGATGTCGGCGGCGCGGTGGTCCTGCACGATGAGGCGCATGCCGTTGCGGAGCACCTGACGGACCGGCGGGGGCAGCTCGGCGTCGGCGGGGCCGGCGGCCGGCGCCCCCGAGCGCGCGCCGGACCCCGCGCAGGCGGTGAGGAGGAGGGCGGTGGCCAGCCACCGCATGGCGCGCCGCGAGGCGGGTCGGATCACGGGCGCGATTCTACTACGCCGGCGCCCGCGACCGCCCGGGAGGCCGCGTCCGGCTCGGGGCCGAAGGCGCGGAGCAGCCGCTCGCTCCGGCTCGGGTGCACCGAGATCTGCGCCTCCACCAGCGACGCGGGCACCCGCGACCGGATGGCCAGCGCGCAGAGCTGGATCAACTCCTCCGCGGCGGGCGAGACCATCTGGGCGCCGACCAGATGCTGGGTGCCCTGGTCGAAGACGAGCTTGAAGTAGCCGGCGTCCTCCCCGGTGGCGACGCTGTGGCTGCTGCCGCGGGCATCGTGACGGGCGACCGCGGCGTGAACGCCGTGCGCGGGCGCCTCGCCGTAGGACATGCCGACCAGGCCGAGCTCGGGGGTGGTGAACAGCACCTGGGGGATCACCGCCTCGTCGGCCCGCTCGGTGTCGCCCCGCAGCGCGTTCACCGCGGCGATGCGCCCCTCGTGGGCGGCCACCGGGGTGAGCTGGCGATTGCCCGCCGCGTCGCCCGCCGCGTAGATGTGCGGGACCGAGGTGGCGAGGTAGGGGCTCGTGCGCAGGCCGAGCCGTCCCATCTCGAGACCGATGCGCGCGGCCCCGATCGTCCGCGGGTGGAAGCGGCGGCCCACCGCCGCGCAGACCTGCCGGCTCGTCATCTCGTTGGCCAGGCCCGCGCTGTCGAAGGCGACGCGCACCCCGTCCGCGGACCTGGCCAGGCCCGTGACCGTGGTGTTCAGCCGGAACGTCACCCCGCGCTGCTCCATGCGCTTGCGCAGGTTGCGCGCCACGTCCGCGTCCACGCCGGGCAGGATCTCCGCGTCCCGGGCGAGCACGGTCACGCGGGCGCCGAAGTCGTTGAAGGCCCCGGCCAGCTCGAGCGCCACCGGGCCGGCGCCGATGAAGGTGAGCGAGGCCGGGAAGTCGGGCAGGAACAGGAGCTGGTCGGAAGAGATGAGCAGGTCGCGGCCGGCCAGGTCCGGGATGACCGGCTCGGAGCCCGCCGCGATCACGAAGCGCTCGGCGCCGAGCTCCCGGCCGTTCACCTCGACGATGTGGGGATCGGCGAAGCGCGCGACCCCGATCGCCACCCGGATTCCGCGCTTCTCGAGATCGGGCGCGGCGGGACGGAGCGTGTCCACGATCTCACTCTGGCGGCGCTGCACCGCGTCCCAGTCGAGCCGGACCGCGCCCGAGAACGTCCCGAAGCCGCCCGCCTCGCGGACCAGCCGGTGCACGCGGCCCGCGGTCACCAGGGCCTTCTTCGGGACGCAGCCGCGGTTGACGCAGAGCCCGCCCAGGGGGCCGCGCTCCGCGAGGGCCACCTTCGCGCCGAGGTCGGCCGCGGTCCTGGCCGCGGTGATGCCGGCGGCACCGGCGCCGATCACCACGAGATCGAAGCGCTCCATCGGGGCCCCCGCCTCACACCGTGAGAGCGGCGCCGGTGACCGCGGCGGCCCGCTCCGAGAGCAGGAAGGCCACCACGTGGGCGACGTCCTCGGTACGTACCCACTCCGAGCGGTCCGCGTCCGGCATGGCGCGGCGGTTGCCGGGGGTGTCCATGGTGCTCGGCAGCACCGCGTTGACGGTGATGCGGTGCTTCTTCACCTCCTGGGCGAGCGCCTGGGTGAGCGTGATCACTCCGGCCTTGGACACGGTGTAGGCGATGAAGCCGCCCTGCGGCGAGAGCACCGCCCGCGAGGCGATGTTGACGATCCGGCCGCCCCCGCCCGCGATCATGACCGGCAGCGCCGCGCGGCAGGCGATGACCGCCGAGGTGAGATTGAGCTTCATCATGCGCTCCCACTCCCCGAGCGGCGTCGAGAGCAGGTCGCCGCCCGCGAAGCCGCCCACCGCGTTGACGAGGCCGTCCACGCGGCCGTGCCGGTCGCGCACCGCCTGCACGAACTTGGCGGCCGCGGCCTCGTCGGTGACGTCGGCGGCCAGCGCGAGCAGCCGCGCGCGCTGGCCGGGCGGCAGCCGCGACTCGAGTCCGGCGAGCTCCTCCGCCACCGCGTAGGGAATGGCCACCGCGCCGCCCGCCTCGAGCAGGTTGGTGGTGATGGCCTGGCCGAGCGCGCCGGTGCCGCCGGTGACGATGACGACGCGGCCGGTCATGGCGCGGGGCGGGCGCGGCGGCTGGCCAGGGCCTCGGCCCGGCGCGCGAGCTCGAAGTCGAGCGTGGTGATGCCGGAGGCGTCGTGGGTGACGAGGTCGATGACCACGCGATTGTAGACGTTGAACCACTCCGGATGGTGATCGAGCGCGTCCGCCTCGCGGGCCACGTCGGTCATGAAGGCGAAGGCCTGGGTGAAGTCCGCGAAGGTCAGCTCGCGGTGGAGCTTGCCGTCCTTGGCCGTCCACCCGGGCAGGGCGGCCAGGCGCTGCTTCACCTCCGCGTCGGCGAGCCGGGGGGGCCGGGCCATGCCGGCGTGCCTAGCCCGCGGCGGGCGCCGCCATGATGGCGGAGCGCTGGATGTCCTCGTAGCGCACCTTGGCGACGTCGAACGCCTCGATGTTCTCGACGAGCTTCTTGAAGGTCTGCTCGAAGCCCGGCAGCGTCTTGCGCTGGCGCGTCAGCGGGGTGGTGCGCGCGAGGACGAAGTTCTTCACGTAGGGGTGGTTGATGCCGCGCTTCTTGATCCGGGCGACCGCCACCCCCAGGGCCTGGTCGGCGTCGCGCACGAGCGCGGCCCGCTCCTCGCGCTCCTTGAGGGTCTTCGGGAAGTGGCCCTTCAGGAACTTGTCCACCCGTCGCAGGATCGGGGCGAAGGCGCCGCCCGCGAAGCGCTTGTTCTCCTCGTAGAGCAGCCCCAGCGTGATGAAGTGGGGCGACTCGAACTGGAAGGCGTAGCTCTCCTCGCCCTCCTGCGGCTCCTCCTCCGCGAGGCCGCGATACATGCGGATCACCTCGAGGGACTTCTCCTTGAGGTTGTGGGCCTTCTCGGTATTGAGCGCCAGGATCTGGAAGGCGACCTCGGGCTCGGGGATCAGGATCGCCGGGATGACCCGGGCCTTGAGCTTGACCAGCACCGTGCGCCGGTGGTTGCCGTTGGGCGTCCAGTAGACCCCGGGCCGGGGCGACATGATCACCACCGGATCCACGAAGCGGTCGATCTTCTTGACCACCTCCTGCAGGCGCTTGACGTGGGTCGGCGAGAGATCGCGCTGGTAGGGGGTGGGCTCGACGCGGTCCAGTGGCAGGAGGCCGAAGATCTGCCAGTGGTCGCCCACCGGCTCGCGATAGATGGCGAGCACCGAGCCGCCGTCGCGCTCGACCTGGTCGGCCAGCGCCGCCACCGCCTTGCTCGGCTCCTCCTCCGGGAACACGCGCCACTTCGCCATGCGGGGGATTATCATCCGCGGCGGTGGCCCGCGCAACCGACCGCGCGGTCACTGGGCGCGAGTGACGTCGGAGACCGTGTAGCCGCGGCGCTTCAGGCACGCCGCGAAGGTCTGCAGCGCCCACTCGTCCGGGGTGCGCGCCTTGACGAAGGCCCCGCGCGGGAAGAGCCCTTCCCACAAGCTGGTGAAGATCCCCGAGCCCTTCTTGTCCGGGTTCTCCGGCATCGGGGTATTGAACGCCTCGACGCGGCACCCCTGGAAGTCTCCCACCATCGCGGTGGCGTCCCGGCTCGCGGTCGCGTAGAGCGAGCCGATCTCCACCGGCCCCTGGCCGAGCGGGAGCGGCGCCCGGTAGCCGCGGGCGATCAGGCACGCGGCCTCGGCGAGCGCGGGGCTCGTCTCGATGTGCGCCTGCACGAAGGGCAGGCACTCGCGACGGTCGTCCGCGAGCTGGGCCTCCGTCTGGCCGCGCCGGACGATGCCGGTGTCGCTCGCGCAGCCGGCCAGCAGCGCGGCCGCGAGCGAGACCCGGGTCAGCACGGTGCGCGGCGTGGCCATCTCGGTCGTTCCCTCCCGGCTAGGCGCGAGCCGGGATGTCTCCGGAAGGCCGGGGGGCTCGGCGGCGGAAGAGGGCGTCGCGGAGGGAGCCGTAGATGCCGGCGGGCAGGAAGATGATGAAGATGATCAGCAGGAGGCCGTAGATCGTCTCCGCGATGCCGATCAGCTTGATGCCGAAGTAGATGCGCAGGTACTCGCTCAGCGCGATGGTGAGCGCGGTCCCGACGAAGGGTCCGAGCAGCGAGTACATGCCGCCCAGCACCACCGCGAAGACGATGCGCAGCGAGACCCCGATGCCGGAGAACGTGTCCGGGTTGGTGTAGGCGAGATAGAGCGCGAGCAGCGCGCCGCCCAGCGCGGTCAGCGCGGCCGACAGCGCGGTGATGCCCATCTTGAACCGGGTGACGCGGATGCCCACCGAGGCCGCCGCGGTCTCGTCCTCGCCGATCGCCTCCATGGCCGAGCGGGCCATGCTGCGGTCCACGCGCCACCAGACCCAGAGCCCGAAGAGCCAGGCGGCGAGACCGACATAGTAGAAGACGCGCTTGTCGGCGAACTGGAGCGTCCACAGGCCGGAGGCGGTGCCGCCCGTCTTGAGGCTCACCCCGAGGGAGCCGCCGGTCCAGTCGCGCTCGGCCACGATCCACAGCCGGACCACCTCGCCCACCGCGAGGGTGACGAGGGCGAAATAGTGGCCGACCACCTGGAAGCGCGAGCACGGGTAGGCGATCACGAGGGCCAGCGCGACGGTCAACAGGACGGCCAGCGGCCCCCCGAGCCAGGGCGTCATCCCGAAGAAGTTCCACAGCAGCACGGTCGCGTAGGCGCCCACGCCCAGGAAGGCCCCGTGACCGAGCGAGACGAGCCCGAAGCGCCCCATCAGGGACCACGCATTGCCCACGAACGACCACAGGAAGATCTGGATGATGACGTGCCAGATGTACTCCTGGGCGGCGCCCAGGGGCAGGACGGGCACGAGCGCCATCGCCACCAGCGCGAGCAGGCCCAGGACGCGGAACGCGGTCGTCATCCGCGCTTGGCGAAGATGCCGCCCGGGCGGACGAACATGAGCACGATGAAGATCACGAAGGCGATCACGTAGCCCATCTCGGTCGAGACGATCACCCCGCCCACCGAGATGACCTGGGCCATGATGAAGGCGGCGAAGAAGGCGCCCACCATGTTGCCGAGGCCGCCCAGCACGCAGATCATGAAGGTGAGCGGCCCGAACGCCCCGCCGAAGTACGGGTGCACCGCGTACTGGATGATCAGCAGGGCGCCCGCCACCCCCGCCATCGCCCCTCCCACCGCGGAGGTCACCAGGTAGAGCCGCTGCGGCCGCGCGCCCATGAGCGCGATGGCCTCGCGGTCCTGGCTCACCGCGCGGATGGCGGTGCCGGTGTAGGTCCGCTTGAGGAAGAGATAGAGCGCGATCATGGCCAGGACCGACAGCCCGAAGGCGAGGAGCCGCGAGAAGGAGATGAAGATGCCGGCCACCTCGAGGGTGGGCAGGCTCACGCGCACCGAGCGGTGGTCGGTGGACCACAGGAGCGTGGCGACCGACTGGATGAAGAACAGGAGACCGCCGGTGGCGAGGAGCTGGTTGATGGGCGGGCTCGACAGGATGGGCGTGATGATGAGCAGGTGCACGAGCACGCCCAGCAGCGCGCCCGCGCCGATCGAGCCGAGCCCGGCCAGCCACAGCGGCCAGCCGTAGACGGAGACCAGGAAGTACACCGCGTACATGCAGAGGGCGACGAGATCCACGTACGCGATCCACACGATGTCGATGACGCCGAAGATGAGGTTGAGGCCCAGGGCCAGGAGCGCGAGCACCCCGCCGAGCAGGATTCCGTTCACCACCGCCTCGAGGATGAAGATGGGCTCGATCACGGCTCAGAGCCCCACGTAGGCCTTGCGCACGAAGTCCTGCTCGGCCAGCTCGGCGGCGCGGCCTTCCATCTTGATGCG
>DATHSW010000096.1:0-18796 GCA_035463855.1 Candidatus Deferrimicrobiaceae bacterium
GCCTGCAAGTTCGCGTAGCCGCGTGGCGGCTTCCCACGCTCAGAAGCCGGGCGCCCCGGTCCAGCCGGACCGGGGCGCCGGACCAATTCTTCGCACCGAAGGGCTGACCATGCGCTTCGGCGGACTGACCGCCGTCGGCAACGTGAGCCTGACGGTGCCCCGGGGCGAGATCCGCGCGATCATCGGCCCCAATGGGGCCGGCAAGAGCACCTTCTGCAACTGCGTGACCGGCGTGCTGCGGCCGACCGGGGGGCGCATCTTCCTGAACGGGGAGGACGTGGCCGGGCTGCCCCCGCACCGGATCTCCCACAAGGGGCTGGCGCGCTCGTACCAGATCACCAACATCCTGCCCGGCGCCACCGTGCTGGAGAACGCGCGCATCGCGGCCCAGTCCCGCCACCACGGCTGGAGCCTCCTCCGCCATCACCGGAGTTACCGCGACCTCCTGGAGCGGGCCCGGTCCGTGCTCGACGCGGTGGGTCTCCTCGACAAGGAGGCCGAGCTGGCCGCCAACCTCTCCCACGGCGAGCAGCGCAACCTCGAGATCGCGATCGCGCTGGCCACCGAGCCCCAGCTCCTCTGTCTGGACGAGCCGACCGCGGGCATGAGCGTGACCGAGACCCACGCCACCGTGGAGCTGGTGCGGCGCATCGCCCGGAACCTCACCATCCTCGTGGTCGAGCACGACATGGAGGTGGTGATGAACCTGGCCCACCGGATCACCGTGCTGCACTACGGCGAGGTGCTCGCCGAGGGAACGCCCGACGAGATCCAGTCGAACCCGCGCGTGCAGGAGGTCTACCTGAAGGGCTGATGCTCACCCTCGCCGACGTCCACACGCACTACGCCAAGAGCCACATCCTCCACGGCATCTCCCTGGAGGTGCAGCCGGGCGAGGTCGTCGGCCTCCTCGGGCGCAATGGGGTGGGAAAGAGCACCACGCTCAAGAGCATCATGGGCCTGGTGCGGCCCTCCCAGGGGCGGATCACGTTCGAGGGGCGCGACATCACCGGGCTCGCCTCGCACCGGGTCGCGCACCTCGGCATCGCCTACGTGCCGGAGGACCGGCGGATCTTCAAGCTCCTCACCGTGATGGAGAACCTCCGGACCGGTCTCGACCGGGGCGGCCTCACCGAGGCGCGGCGCCGGGAGCTGCTCGACAAGGTCTACGAGAGCTTCCCGGTGCTCGGGGAGCGGAAGAATCAGCTCGGCGGCACCCTGTCGGGCGGTGAGCAGCAGATGCTGGCCATCGCGCGCGCGATGATGCTCGAGCCGAAGATCATCCTGCTCGACGAGCCCACCGAGGGGCTCATGCCGCGCATGGTCTCGCAGATCCGCGACATCATCGCCCGCCTGCACCGGGACGGGGTCGCGATCCTGCTCGTGGAGCAGGACGTGGGCCTGACCCTCGGCGCCTCCAGCCGCTGCTACATCATGGAGAAGGGCCTGATGCGTCATCACGCGCCCTCGGCCGATCTCAAGGCCAACCCGTCGGTCATCCACCAGTACATGGGGGTGTGAGCGGTGTTCGAGCAGATCCTCGTGCAGACCGTCAACGGGCTCGTCAACGGCATGGTCCTGGCGCTGGTCGCCTCGGGCCTGACCCTGATCTTCGGCATCATGGACGTGGTCAACTTCGCCCACGGCGACCTCGTGATGCTGGGCGGGTTCACCGGCGCGGTCACGGTGGCCCAGACCGGCAACTTCTGGCTGGGGCTCCTGGTGGCGGCGCTGGTCATCGCGGCGTTCGGGGCGCTGCTCCAGATCACCACGCTCCGGCCGCTGATCGGGCGCGATCCCCTGACGACGATCATCGCGACCTTCGGGATCTCCCTGGTGCTCCAGAAGTACGCGCTCTGGCAGTTCGGCCCGACGGCCCGGAACATCCCGCAGCCCATCCCCGGTCAGTTCGAGCTGTTCTACCTGCAGTACCCCTGGTACCGCCTGGGGGCCGCCGTGCTGGCCGGGGCCATCATCGGGGCGCTCTACCTCTTCCTGAAATTCGGCAAGTACGGGATCTGGATCCGCGCCACCACCCAGGACCGGGTGATGGCCTCCGCGATGGGCATCCCGGTGCCCCTCGTCCACACCGGGGTGTTCGCGATCGGCGCGGCCATGGCCGCCGCCTCCGGCGTGCTGTTCGCGCCCCTGGCCGCGGTGACCCAGACCATGGGCTTCGAGTTCACCCTGCGCGCCTTCATCGTGGTGGTGGTGGGCGGGATGGGCAACCTGGGTGGATCCATCCTGGCCGCCCTCTTCATCAGCCTGCTGGAGGCGTACGCCTCGCTGGTGGTGAGCCCCTCCCAGGCCGTCATCGTCTCGTTCGTCGCCTTGATCCTCACCCTGCTCTTCCGCCCGACGGGCCTCTTCGTGCCCACCCCCAAATGACGCGCATGATCCCGCGGACCAGCACCGGCTTCTGGATTGGCTTCGTCGTCGTCGTGACCGCCCTCGCGGTCGCGCCCCTCGGGCTTCCCGAGTTCTGGCGGAAGTTTCTCACCGAGATCCTCATCTGGGGGCTCCTCGCCATGTCCTCGGACATCCTCATCGGCTACACCGGCATGGTCTCGTTCGGGCACTCCGTCTTCTTCGGCCTGGGCCTCTACGCCGCCGCCGCCGCGCTGCTGGTGATGCGCTCCCCGAGCCTCTGGGGCGCGCTGCTCGCGGGCCTCGGGGCGGCGGCGCTGGTCGCGGTCTTCGTGGCCTATTTCGCGACCCGCCTCCGCGACATCTACTTCGCCATCACCACGCTCGTCTTCTCGCAGATCTTCTACGTGATCATCTTCACCTGGACGGACGTGACCGGAGGCGAGAACGGTCTCTACTTCACCCAGCCGCCGTTCACGATTCCCGGGATCTTCAGCGCCCGCTTCTCCACGGTGAGCCTGCACTGGTTCGTCCTCGCGGTCGTCGCGCTCTCGTATCTCGCCCTGCGGCGCATCACCCAGTCGCCGTTCGGGATGGTGCTGCAGTCCATCCGGGAGAACGAGCCGCGGACGCGCGCGATCGGGTATCACGTGGAGCGCTACAAGATCGTGGCGGTGCTGCTCTCGGGGGTGTTCGCAGGGCTGGCCGGGACCCTCTACGCGGTCCAGCACCGCTTCGCCGCGCCCGATTTCGTCTTCTTCACGGTGTCCGGCGAGGTGGTCATCTTCAACGTCATGGGGGGCATGGGCACCCTCGTCGGCCCGGTGGTGGGCGCGGCGTTCTTCCTGCTGCTCCGCGAGGGCCTCTCCCGGTTCTGGACCGAGTACTACCTGATCCCGCTGGGCATCGCGTTCATCGCCATGGTGATCTTCATGCCCCAGGGCCTGCTGGGCTTCTGGAAGCGACGGCTGAACCAGTAGGCCGGATCAGGCACCGGTGCTGCCGAAGCCGCCGGTGCCGCGCTGACTGCCTTCCAGCTCCCGCACCTCCACCAGCGTCGCCCGCGCCACCGCCTGGATCACGAGCTGCGCGATGCGCTCGCCGCGACTCAGGGTCACGGGTTCGGGCCCGTGATTGATGAGCAGCACCCCGATCTCCCCGCGGTAACCGGAGTCGATGAGGCCGGGCGCGTTCAGCACGGTCACCCCGGCGCGTAGCGCCAGCCCCGAGCGCGGCAGCACCAGCCCCGCATAGCCCTCGGGAATCGCCATGCGCAGGCCGGTCGGCACGATCTGCCGGCCACCCGGCGAGAGCGTCACCGTCGCGGCGGCGAGGAGATCCAGTCCGGCGTCGCCCTCGCGTGCCCGGAGGGGCAGCGCGAGGTCGGGATCGTGGCGGATGACGTCGATGCGGACGGTGGGCGCGGATCGCGGGGTCACGAGCGCTTATACCACGAAGCCATTGCGCGCGCTGAAGCTGCGCTGTAGCCGAATCCGAAGAGTCGCCTGACAATTTTCGGAGTGGGCCCGGTCCCGAGATGCATCATAACTTACCGATTCAATGGGCATATTCGGTGGCCTTCCCCTTGCTACGTCACCGACGAGGCAAAGGAGGCCAGGCCCATGCTGCAGAGACTGGGACCGTCGGGATTGCTGAGAATGGCCGTCATCCTCTCGCTCGGTCTGTCGCTCCTCGTCTCGGGCTAGCGGGCGGCCATGCGACGCGCGCTCCTCCTCACGTTGATCGCGCTGGCCACGCCGCCCGTGGGCGGCGCGTGGAGCCAGGCGCTCGACCTCACGACCGAGGTCGCGCGGCTGCGCGCGCGGCTGGCCGCCAACAGCGCCCAGGAGCAGCACTGCCTGGCCGGCGCGACGCAGCCCGTCTGGACCGCGTCGGTGGCGACCGATCTCAAGGCGCTGCAGGCCCGCGCCAATCAGGCGGCCGGCGAGGGCGCCAGCGCCGAGGCCCAGCGGTGGAGAGAGCTCGCGCGGAAGGCCGAGACGCTCGAGGCCCGCACGAGCGCCAACGCGCGGACCGGGGCCGAGCTGTTCCAGAGCCAGCAGATCGGGCTCGACTGCCTGGACCGCTTCGCGGCCGAGCGCGAGGCGCTGCGCGCCTCCCTCCAGGTCGCGGTGGCCGACCCCGGCGCGTACGGAGACTCGCTCAGCGAGGCCCGCGCGCATGGCACCGCGCGCCTCCGCCAGGATCTGGTGCGACTCCAGGAGCGAAGTCTGGCGTTGTCGGCCCACTGGAAGCTGAGCCAGGCCGATGTCGGGGCCGGCGCGCAGGCTCTGAAGGCCGAGATGGCCGATCTCCGGCGGCGAAACACCGCGGCGCTCGAGGGCGACCCGGCGCGGGTCATGGCCGATCCCACCTTCCGGGCCGCGGAGGCTCTGGTAGCAACCGCGGAAGCATGGGACCGGGAGCGGACGGCCAGCGGGCGCCTGAGCGCCGCCAGGAACGACGCGGAGCGCCGGAAGACCTTGTTGGAGCGGGACGAGGCCGCGCGACAGGCACGAGAGTACTGGGCCACCGCCGAGCGCCTGCTCGGCCGGGGGGTCCCGGAGGGGACGGCTAGCCGGGGAACAGCGTCGCCAGGAGCTGGCGGAACTCCTTGAGCTTGAACGGCTTGGTCACGACGGGCACTTTGGAATCGGTGAGAAAGCGCCCGTAGCCCGGAGCCTCGTCCTCGCCGGTGATGAAGATGAAGTGGGGCGCCGCCTCCGGCTTGAGCCGCCGGATCTCCTGGTAGAGCTTCGGCCCGTCCACCTGCGGCATCTGCAGATCGCTCACCACCAGGTCGTAGCTCTGCGCCGCGAGCAGCTTGAGCGCGGCCACGCCATCCTCGGCCGGATCCACCGTGTGACCGTCCGCGGAGAGGGCCTCCACCAGCAGCTCCCGCATGTGCTCTTGATCGTCGGCGACGAGGACCCGCAGCGCTCGCATGGCTTCGAGTCTAGCAGATGCCTCCGGGGGGGCGTATCGCTTCCAGGAAGGTATGGCGGACTCCCTCCGCGCGGGTGTAAGTTCACTGCCTGGCCAGCCTTCCGGTCCCGTCCCCTCCTGGACGGGCTGGCCCTTCCGGTCTTGTGACCCACGGGAGCGAATCTCCATGACCCACCCGATGACAAGTGTCCTCGTCGCGCTCTGCTGCCTGCTTGCCTTTGCCACCTCGGCCCAAGCCGAGTGCGCGTGGGTCCTGTGGCTCGGGACCGGCTCGACCTACACCCCCTTCGGAGCCTTCGGTGGGAACACGGCCGAGAAGGATTGCAAGGAGTCGGCCACCCAGCTCATGACGGATATGAGGAAGAACCCCAAGCAACTGGGAGAATTCCTCAAGTCGAGTAGTCGCTATCTCTGTCTACCCGACACCGTGGACCCGCGGGGGCCGAAGGGCAAATGAGCGAGCCCGACTCGCTCGCCAACGAAACCGTGCGGATACACGAGGGCGTATCGCCTCCGGCACATTGACGGGACCGGGAGGCTTTCCCACACTGGGTCCGTGCTCGCGCGGGTCCGCTCCGCCACGCTCAACGGCGTCGAGGCCGCCACCATCTTCATCGAGGTGGACGTGACCTCGGGCCTGCCCTCGTTCAGCACCGTCGGCCTCCCCGACGCGACCGTGCGCGAGAGCCGGGACCGGGTGCGAGCCGCCATTCGCAACGCGGGTCTCGAGTTCCCGATCGACCGCATCACCGTCAACCTTGCCCCGGCCGACCTCCGGAAGGAAGGGGCTGCCTTCGACCTGCCGACCGCGGTCGGTATCCTCTGCGCCACCGGCCTGGTCAAGCCCGGCCGGCTCGAGCGCGCGCTCGTGGTGGGAGAGCTCTCGCTCGACGCCAGCGTGCGCGCGGTCCGTGGAGTCCTGTCCGTCGCGCTCCACGCGCGCCGGGAAGGCTTCACGCCCCTGCTCGTCCCCGCCGCCAACGCCGCGGAGGCCGGCGTGGTCGCGGGGGTGGACGTGATTCCCATCGCCACGCTGCACGACGCCGTCGAGTACCTGAACGGGGAGCGCGAGATCGGCCCGGCCGCCGGCACTCACGTCGGCGCCCGACTCGGCGATGGCGACGGGCTCGACTTCACAGACGTGCGCGGGCACGCGCATGCCAAGCGGGGGCTCGAGATCGCCGCCGCCGGCGGGCACAACGTGCTGATGATCGGGCCGCCCGGCACCGGCAAGACCATGCTGGCTCGCCGGGTAGCCTCGATCCTCCCGCCGCTGTCGCTCGATGAGGCCATCGAGGCCTCCACCGTCTGGAGCGTCGCGGGGCTGCTGCCGCCCGAGCAGGGTCTGCTCACCGCGCGGCCGTTTCGCAGCCCGCACCATACCGCATCCGAGGCCGGCCTCATCGGGGGCGGCGGGGTGCCACATCCCGGCGAGATCAGCCTCGCCCACCACGGCGTGCTGTTCCTGGACGAGCTGCCCGAGTTCTCCCAGCGCGTGCTGGAGGCCCTGCGCCAACCGCTCGAGGACGCCCGCGTCGTGGTCTCCCGCGCCGCCGGCACCGCCAGCTTCCCCGCCCGCTTCCAGCTCGTCGCCGCCGCCAATCCCTGCCGCCGCGGCTGCGCCTCGCTCCCGACCTGCGCCTGCTCGCCCGGTGAGCGCGCTCGCTACCTGGCCCGGCTCTCCCGACCGCTGCTCGACCGTATCGATCTCCACCTCGACATCCCGGTCGTGCCCTACACCCAGCTCACCGAAACCGCCGCGGGGGAGCCTTCCGCCGTCATCCGCGCCCGCGTCCTCGCCGCCCGCGCCCGCCAGGCCGCCCGCTTCGCCGGGACCCCCACCCACGTCAACGCCCGCATGTCCGGCCGGCAGACCCGCCGGCACTGCCCCCTGCCCCCCGACGCCGCGCGGCTTCTCGGCCTGGCCCTGACCCGGCTCGGCCTCTCCGCGCGCGCCCACGACCGCCTCCTGCGCGTGGCCCGCACCATCGCCGACCTCGCGGGCTCCGATCCCATCACCGCCGAGCACGTCGCCGAGGCGATCCAGTGCCGCGGCCTCGACCGCGCGCGGTGAGGACCACGCGAAGCAAGAACAGAGTCTCCGTCGCCTCGTAGGTTATCTTCGGTGAAGTATGACGCTCTACCAGGGCATCCTCCTGGGCCGGATCCTGTTGCTGGTGACGCTCGCCGGCCTGCTCTTCTCGATCGCGCGGAGCGGTGCGGTCTCGCGACGACATCGCGTGCTCATCTTCGCGGTCCTGGTCGGCGCCCTCGCGAGCTATCCGAACTTCGGGTTGCTGCATCCGACCCACTCCGGCTTCCGGCCCGGCCATGTCCACTACTACGACGCTTTTCACTACTTCATGGGGGCCAAGTACCTTCCGGAGCTCGGATACACCGGCCTCTACGAAGCGACCCTCGTGGCCGGCCGGGAGCTCGGTGCCTTCGGTGGGATCAGCTACGTGCGAGACCTGACGACCTATGTGCCGCGGCCCGCCGCGGAGGTGGCGCCGGAGCCGATCCGATCGCGCTTCTCGACCGAGCGGTGGCACACGTTCAAGAACGACCTGGCTTTCTTCGGTCCACGGATCGACGCGTGGCCGGAGCTTCTCTTCGATCGCGGGTACAACGATCCACCGCCGCGGGCGCTGCTCCTGCACCTGCTGGTCGGGCGCCTTTCCGCGAGCGCGCTGACGCTGGGCCTGCTGACCTCGCTCGACTACGTCGTGATGCTCACGGCGGTCGGAGTCGTCTGGCGCGTATTCGGAGCCGTGCCCGCCGCGCTCGCGCTTGCCTTCCTCGCCCTCAGCTTCTTCGCGAGATTCGACTATATTGGCGGCTCGATCTTGCGGTGGGACTGGATCGCCGCGCTCCTCGCGGGCGCCGCCGCGCTCGCCCGCGGCTCCGGCACGACCGGCGGGCTCCTGCTCGGGTACGCCGCCGCGGCCCGAGTGTTCCCCGTCCTGTTCCTCGTTCCTCTCGCGATCAAGTGGGCGCAAGCGCGTCTGGGCCGACGACCCGAGCCCACGCTGGCGTCCTGTCTTCGCGCAGCGTTCGGATTCCTTTTCGTGCTGTCGGTAGGGCTCGTCGCGTCGACAGATCAACGCTCCCTCGTGCTCGACTTCCTGTCCAAGATCCGGCTGCACGCCCAGGATCCGTTCGTCAACTCGGTGGGACTGGGCCCGATCCTCGTGTTCACCTCCGCGCCGTGGAGCTCGACGGCGGACGGGGCGGTGCACGTGCTCGCGGAGGCGATCGCGGAAGCTCGTCCGGCCGGGTACCTGCTACCCCTGCTCTCGGCGGGCTATCTCCTGGCGGCCCTTCCCCTGATTCTCCGCGCCCGCCCGATCGAAAGCATGACGTTCGCGGTCCCCCTCATCTTCTGCGCGCTCGCCCTCACCGGGTACTACTATTCCTTCCTGGCCCTCTTGATTCTCTTGCCGTGGCACGAGAGCCGGGCCGGCCAGATTAGCGTCCTCGAGATGGCTCTTCTGGCCGTCATCATGGCGTGCACGTATGCCTTCGAGCTGACGTCGACGGAGATCCTCCCTCTCTTCTACCAGGCCTCGATCCAGCTGGGGCTCTTCTTGCTCCTCTGGATGGCCTTCGAGTATGTCCGGCTCGGCCTGCGGGGCCGGGCGACTTGCCAACGCTCCCAGATATGAGACGATGTGCGCGATTTTCGATCTTCGTGCCCGGAGGTCCCGATGAGCACCCCGCACCCCATGACGCTCGACCGCGAGCGCAGCGCCCTGGTCGTGATCGACGTGCAGGAGCGCCTCTTCCCGGCCATGGACGCCGATCATCGCGAGGAAGTGATGCGGAACATCAAGGTCCTGACCGCGGTGGCGCGGCGCCTCCACCTGGGCACCCTCGTCACCGAGCAGTACCCGAAGGGCCTCGGCCATACCCTGCAGGAGGTCAAGGACACCTTGCCCCCCGGCGTGCAGCCGGTCGAGAAGGTCGCCTTCTCGTGCTGGGGCGTGGAGGCGGTCCGCAGCCGTCTCACCGCCACCGGCGCCCGCCAGATCCTCTTGGCCGGCATCGAAGCGCACGTCTGCGTACTGATGTCGGCGCTCGACCTGCTCGCCGAAGGCTACGCGGTCCACGTCGTGGCCGACGCGGTCACCTCGCGGACGCAGGGCAACTGGCGGCTCGCCATGGCTCAGCTCCGGCAGGCGGGGGCGGTGGTGACCACCACCGAGACCGCGCTCTTCCAGCTGCTGCGCCAGGCCGACACCGACGACTTCCGGGAGCTGGCGCGCCTGATTCGCTGATGCCCCGCTACTTCGACGTCCGGACCACCGTGCTCCTCGTGGTCGGCTACGGCATCCTCGCCGAAGAGGAGGATCGGCCGATCGCCTACGAGCTCAAGCGCGCGATCAACTCGCGCAGCGAGGGGGCGGACGATCGCAGCGCGGTGGTGGTGACCGACATGTGGATGCTCAATCAGGAGATGGCCGAGATGTTCCCGGCGGTCGGGGTCGGCGGCCCCGCGGTCAACGCCTTCACCGCCCAGATCTACGAAGATCTGCCGGTCGCCTTCACGCGAGACCAGCAGGTCTTCATCCAGATGAATCAGGACCGCGGCAAGCGGGCCGCGCTGTGGGGCATGGATCAGCGCGGCACGCGGGAGGCGGCCCAGCTGTTCGTGAAGGACGGGCTCCTCGATCGCTTCCTCGAGCTCGTCTGGCCTCGGCCCGCCTGACCCGGCGGCTCCCTGCCTCCCGCTCGCCCAGCCGTGAGCGCCGCCGATCTGCTGGCCCGCGTTCCCTACTTCCGGGTCCTCCCGGCGCGGTCGCGGGCCGCGCTGGGCCGCCGGCTCCGATCGGTCGGCTTCGCTCCACGTCAACCGGTGTTCGAGGAAGGCGCGCCGTGCGAGGGCCTGTGGATCGTGATGGAGGGACGGATCAAGATCTTCCGGACCTCCGCGGGTGGCCGCGAGCAGGTCCTCCACGTGGAAGGCCCGGGGGCCACGCTGGGCGAGGTGCCACTGTTCGACCGCGCCGGCTATGTGGCCTCCGCGACCGCCCAGACCGCGGCCCGGCTGCTCTGGATCCCGCGCCGCGAGATCGACGCCCTCTGTCGCCGGCATCCCGAGGTCGCGCTCGCCATCATCGCCACCATGGCCCGGCGCGTGCGGGCCTTCGCGAGCCTGGCCGGCGATCTGGCGCTCCGGTCGGTCCGGACCCGCCTGAGCCGGCTCCTGCTGGACGAAGCTCGGCGGACGGGCCGCCTCACACCGGAAGGCGTGGAGCTCACACTGCCCGGGACCCGGGAGGAGATCGCAGCCCGCATCGGGACGGTACGGGAGCCCCTCTCACGCGCGCTCGCGACGCTGGTGCGAGAGGGCGTGATGGCGGTGCGGGGACGCCGGCTCCTCGTGCGGGACCTGAAGCGCCTGGAGGGCGTGGCGGGAGCGGCTCGGTAGCGCTTCGCGCGCACCGTGGATGGCGCGCTTCCTGATCTCTCGCCACGAAGCGTACCCGATGACACGGCGCAGGTTCTACACGACTGGCCGGCGACGCGGAGAACGCGGGCGGCCCTAGCGGGCGACGGTCAGGCGACTACCGGGCGGCAGGTTGCTGTAGGTGACGGTGCCGTTGGGTCCGGCGTAGCGGTACACCGAGCGGGGAATCACGCGGCGGCCACCGCTCCAGACGCCACCGCCGCCACCGCCGGCGCCCTGGAGCACCCGCTGCACGTACTGCTGCGTCTCCGCATAGGGCGGGATGCCGCGGTAGCTATCCACCGCGCCCTCCCCGGCGTTGTAGGCCGCCACCGCGAGCGCGACGTTGCCGGGATAGCGGTCGAGCAGATATCGCAGGTGGCGCACGCCGCCGTCGATGTTCTCCCGCGGGTTGAAGGAGTCGCGAACCCCGAGGGCCAGCGCGGTCTTGGGCATGAGCTGCATCAGACCACGGGCACCCGCGCGAGATACCGCGGTCGGGTTGAACGCCGACTCGGCGCGGATCACGGACTCGACCAGGATTGGATCCACACCGTGGCGCGCCGAGACCTCCCGGATCTCGGCGGCGTACAGCGTGCGCGACGTCTCCGTCATGCGGAGCCAGCCCTTGGACGATCCCGACGTGACGGCCAGGCCACGGTAGCGGGGATCAGCGGGAGCATTGGTGAGATGCACGACCCCGGCGCCGTCGACCAGGCGGTACGTGTCGGCCTCGACGGGCGGCACGACCACGACGCCGGCCAAGACTGCCATCAGCGTGAGCACGCCTTTGGAGAGCACGGGGACCCTAGGTCCAAGAGCCGTGCCACAGCGCGCGAGGAAAGGGAGAGGCCGCCCACGGGCAGGCGGCCTCTCCTCTAGACTTCTCGATGAGTTACGAGCTAGTTCCTGGCCTGGAGCAGGGACTCCCGGACCCGGTTGTCCTTCGGAATCGGCTCTTCAAGGGCCAGATTCAACACCTGATCCACGGTATCCACCAGATGGAAGGTCATCCCCTCGCGGACCTGGGCCGGAACATCCTCGATCAGGTTTTTCTCGTTTCTTTTCGGCATGATAATTACCCTGACCCCGGCCCGTCTGGCCCCGAGCACCTTTTCTTTGATGCCACCTACCGGCAGCACCCGGCCAGATAACGTCACCTCGCCCGTCATGGCCACGTCGGCTCTCACAGGCCTCTGAGTCATCAGGGAAACCAGTGCCGTCACCAGGGTGACACCGGCGGAGGGGCCATCCTTCGGGATGGCCCCGGCCGGCACGTGGACGTGCAGGTCGGAGGTCTCCCAGTAGTCGGACCGTATCCCGAGCTGCGAGGCGTGCGAGCGGGCCCAGGACAGGGCTGTCTGGGCGGATTCCTTCATGACGTCGCCCAGCTGGCCGGTCAGGGTCAAGGTCTTGCTGCCCTTCATCCTGGTGGCCTCGATGAACAGGATCTCGCCTCCGGTCGGGGTCCACGAGAGCCCGATGGCAACACCCGGAGTACTGGTTCGCTCCTCGAGCTCCTCGTGCATGTACTTGGGCGACCCGAGCAGCTCGCCCACGAGCGCCTCGGTGACCTCCACGGGCTCGATATGTCCCTCGACCCGACGCTTGGCGATCTTCCGGGTGACCGCGGCGATGACCCGCTCCAAGCTACGCAGCCCGGCCTCGCGGGTGTAGCCGCGCACGAGCAGGCGCAGGGCTGCGTCGGTCCACCGGATGTGTTCGCCCAAGGTCATCCCGTGGTCGGCCACCTGCTTCGGCACGAGGTGGGTCCCCGCGATGCGCACCTTCTCTTCCTCGGTGTAGCCCGCCAGCTCGATGATCTCCATGCGGTCACGCAGCGGCGGCGGCACCGTGTCCAGCAGGTTCGCGGTCGTGATGAACAGGACCTTGGAGAGGTCGAACGCCGCGTCGATATAGTGATCGCGGAACGCGACGTTCTGCTCCGGATCCAGCACCTCGAGAAGCGCGGAGGCGGGATCGCCGCGGAAGTCCATCCCGAGCTTGTCCACCTCATCCAGCATCAGCACCGCGTTCTTCGACTCGGCGCGGCGCAGGCCCTGGATGATCTGGCCGGGCAGCGCGCCGATGTAGGTTCTCCGGTGGCCGCGGATCTCGGCTTCGTCCCGCATGCCGCCCAGGGAGATCCGGTGGAACTTGCGACCGAGCGCCCGCGCGATCGACCGGCCGAGCGAAGTCTTGCCCACGCCCGGGGGGCCCACGAAGCACAGGATCGGGTCCTTCCCGGCTGGACGCATGCTCTTCACGGCCAGGTACTCGAGGATGCGGTCCTTCACTTTCTCGAGGCCGGAATGGTCCTCGTCGAGCACCCGCCGCGCCTCGTTGATGTCGAGGTTATCGGTCGTCTGCTTGCTCCACGGCAGCGCCACCAGCCAGTCGAGATAGGTCCGCGCGACGGTGTACTCCGCGGCCGCGGGCGGCATCTTGGTCAGCCGATCCAGCTCCCGCAAGGCCTCCTTGTGGGCCTCCTCGGTCATCCCGGCCGCATCGATCTTGGCGCGCAGGTCATCCAGCTCCTGGGTCCGATCGTCGGACTGTCCCAGCTCCTTCTGGATCGCCTTGAGCTGCTCACGCAGGTAGTACTCGCGCTGGCTACGGCCGACTTCCGACTCGACCTGCGACTGAATCTTGGAGCCGAGCGTCAGCACCTCGGCCTCCTTGGTGAGCACCGAGACGAGGCGGGTGAGCCGCGCCTTCACGTCCGGCGTCTCCAGCAACTCCTGCTTCACCTGGGTGTTGAGCGCGGGCAGGGTGGCCGCGATGAGGTCGCCGAGCCGGTCGGCCTGGGTGATGTTCTGCACCGCGGTCGCCAGCTCGTCGGGCAACATCGGAGACAGCTCCACGACCTGGCGGAAAAGGTTCACCGCGTTCCGGGCCAACGCCTCGGTTTCGAGGTCCCCGGCGGGCGGGCGGACCTCCGGCACCTCAACGATTCGCGCGCTGAGGTACGGGCGCACCTGCGCCATCTCTGCGATGCGGATGCGGTGCAACCCCTGGACGACGAGCCGCACGGTGCCGTCCGCCTGCTTCAGCACCTTGTGCACGGTGGCCAGCGTGCCGATCCGGTGCAAATCGGCCTCCTGCGGATCCTCGGTGGCCGGATCCCGCTGGGTGAAGACGCCGATCAGGCGATCTCCCCGCATCACGTCCTCGAGCAGCCGCACCGACGACTCGCGGCCAGCCCCCAGCGGCAGGGCTGACTGCGGAAAGAGCACGGTGTCGCGCAGGGGCAGGATCGGCACCCGCTCCGGAACCGGCGGCGCGCCCGCGAGGGACACCTTGTCGTCGTCCGTCATGGCGATGGCCTTCCTTTCCTCAAAAGAGATCAACCGGCGAGAGTTGGCTGGACGCCGCCCGGACGAGCGCCTCGCTCTTGCCGCGCTGCACCTCGTCCCGCGAATTCGCCATGTCGCTTCGCACGTGATTGGTCAACTCCTCGATCTGCGCCTGCATGTCGAGCATGCGCCGTCTCATCTTTAGGATGATCTCGATCCCCGCGAGATTCACCCCGAGGTCCCGGGCGAGCCGGGTGACCCGGGCGATCTCCTCGACGTCCTCCGGCGAGTACATGCGGGTCTTCCCCTCGGTGCGGCTCGGGCGGATCAGCCCCTTCTTCTCGTACATCCGGAGGGTCTGCGGATGGATCTTCACCATCTCCGCGACGACACCGATCATGTAGAGCGGCCGGCTCCGATCGGTCATTCGCGCACGCTTCCCGGCTCGTCGCGATCCGGGCGGTCGGGAAGAAGCCGTCCGAGCTCCCGGAAAACCTCTTGTGTCCGCGCGTCGAGGCTGCGGGGAATCTCCACTCGCGCCGTCACGTAGAGATCCCCACACCCCTCGCCGGCCAGCCGCCGCACCCCCTTACCCCGAAGCCGGAACGTCTGGCCGCTCTGGGTGCCCGGCGGGATCGCCAGGTCCATCGTTCCGTCGAGCCCCCGGACCTTGATGCGGCCTCCGAGCACCGCCTCGACCAGGGAGAGCGGCACCTCGCAGTAGAGGTTGTCCCCCTTCCGCGTGTAGCGCGGATCCTCGTGCACGCGCGCGATCACGATCAGGTCCCCGCGAGGGCCTCCGAACGGACCCGAATGGCCCTCGTCGGGGATGCGCAGCTGGCTACCGGTGTCCATCCCCGGCGGCAGCAGTACGTGGACCACCGCCCGGGTCGGGGCGACGCCGCGGCCGCGGCACGCGGAGCACGCCACCGCCACGTGCGCGCCCGATCCCTCGCAGGCGGGGCACGTCTCGCCATCGCGCGAGTGCTCGCTCCAGACCGTGCCCAGCCCCCCGCAATGCGAGCAGGTGGTGGGCTGGACACCCGGAGCCGCGCCGGTCGCGCGACAGCGCTCGCACGGCGCCAGCCGGTCCACGGGCACGTCCGCCTCGACGCCGGCGACCGCCTGCGCGAAGGAGAGCTCGACCGGCACGTGAGCATCGCCGCCGCGCCGACCCGCGCGGGAGGCTTGCGCCGGATCGAGGCCGGACCGCCCGGTGGGCCGCGCGCCCTGCCGATCGTAGAGTCTGCGCGCGGTAGGATCGCTCAGGATCCGGTAGGCTTCTGCGATCTCCTCGAAGAGTGCCCGCGCGTCAGTCTCCCAGAGATTGACGTCGGGGGAATAGCGGCGCGCCAGGCGCTGGTACGCGCGGCGGATCTGCACCGCCGTCGCCCCCACGTCCACCTCGAGCACCGCATAGTAGTCACGCATGGTCGTGCGCGGGGCCGCGCGCTGCTCCGCGGGCCCCGCGCTCCTCAAACCGCGCCGGATGCCGCCGCGCTATTTCTTCTCTCCCAGATCCTCGAACTCGGCGTCCACCACGTCCCCCTTGGGCGGCGTGGCGCCCCCCGCCGGCCCCGGCTCTGGTGCCCCGCCGGCTCCCGGCTGGCCCTTGGCCTGCGCCTCGCGGTACATGGCCTCCGACAGCTTGTGCGAGGCCTGGACCGTCGCTTCCTGCGCCTTCTTGATCCGGTCCAGATCGTCGCTCTTGAGCGCCTCCCGGAGCTCGCCGAGGGCCGCCTCGGTCGCCTGCTTGTCCGCGGCCTCGACCTTGTCACCCTGCTCCCGCAACAGCTTCTCGGTCGAGTACACCACCGAGTCGGCGAGGTTCCGGACCTCGATGCCCTCGCGCTGCCGGGCGTCGTCGGCCGCGTGCGCCTCGGCCTCCTTCTTCATGCGCTCGATCTCGTCCTTGCTGAGGCCGGACGAGGCGGTGATCGTAATGTTCTGCTGTTTGGTCGTCGCCTTGTCGCGCGCCGAGACGTTGAGGATGCCGTTCGCGTCGATGTCGAACGTCACCTCGATCTGCGGCACGCCCCTCGGCGCGGGCGGAAGCCCGTCCAGATGGAACCGGCCAAGCGTGCGGTTGTCGCGGGCCATCGGCCGCTCCCCCTGCAGCACGTGCACCTCCACCGAGGGCTGGCTGTCCGCCGCGGTCGTGAAGGTCTCGGCCTTCTTCGTCGGGATCGTGGTGTTGGCCTCGATCAGCTTGGTCATCACGCCGCCGAGCGTCTCGATGCCGAGGGACAGGGGCGTCACGTCCAGCAGCAGCAGGTCCTTGACCTCTCCGGTCAGCACCGCCGCCTGCACCGCCGCGCCAACCGCCACGACCTCGTCGGGGTTCACCGTCTTGTTCGGCTCCTTGCCGAACAGCCGCTTGACCTCCTCCTGGACCTTGGGCATGCGCGTCTGGCCGCCCACCAGGATGACCTCGTCGATGTCGGTCGGGGTCACGCCCGCCTGCCTCATCGCCTCCCGGCAGGGGGTCAGGCTCCGCTCGATCAGGTCCGCCACCAGCGTCTCGAGCTTGGCCCGGGTGAGCGTGAGCACGAGGTGCTTGGGCC
Organism: Candidatus Deferrimicrobiaceae bacterium; assembly: GCA_035463855.1. Classification (GTDB taxonomy): domain Bacteria; phylum Methylomirabilota; class Methylomirabilia; order Rokubacteriales; family CSP1-6; genus CAMLFJ01. The sequence continues at coordinate 16,623 of DATHSW010000096.1, forward strand.
CGCTCGCGTCCGCGGTGATGAACGGCAGGTTGATCTCGGTCTGCACCGTGGTGGACAGCTCGCACTTGGCCTTCTCGGCCGCCTCCTTGAGCCGCTGGAGGGCCATCCGGTCCTTGCGCAGATCGATCCCGTTCTCCCGCTTGAACTCCTCGGCGATCCAGTCCATCACCTTCTGGTCGAAGTCGTCGCCGCCCAGGTGGGTGTCGCCGTTGGTGGCTTTGACCTCCACGACCCCTTCGCCGATCTCCAGGACCGAGATGTCGAACGTGCCGCCACCCAGGTCATACACCGCCACCGTCTCATCCTTCTTCTTGTCGAGTCCGTAGGCCAGGGCCGCCGCGGTGGGCTCGTTGACGATCCGGAGCACCTCGAGCCCGGCGATGGCGCCCGCGTCCTTGGTGGCCTGCCGCTGACTGTCGTTGAAGTAGGCCGGCACCGTGATGACGGCCTGGGTGACCTTCTCCCCCAGGTACGCTTCGGCCGCTTCCTTGAGCTTGCGCAGCACGAGCGCGGAGATCTCGGGCGGCGAGTACACCTTGCCGCGGCTCTCCACGCGCGCGTCCCCGTTGTCGGCCTTCAGCACCTTGTAGGGAACGAGCTTGATCTCGCTGAGCACCTCGTCGTAACGCCGCCCCATGAACCGCTTGATCGAGAAGACGGTGTTCTCCGGGTTGGTGATGGCCTGACGCTTCGCCACCTGCCCGACGAGGGTGTCGCCCTCCTTCGTGAATGCCACCACCGACGGGGTCAGGCGGCTCCCTTCCTGATTGGCGATGACGGCGGGATCTCCACCTTCCACCACCGCCACCACCGAGTTCGTCGTTCCGAGGTCAATGCCGATCACCTTCGCCATGTCGTGTTCTCTCCTGTCTGAGTGTCTGGCCCGCGGCGGCGCCGGGGGCCGGCGGCTCGTGGCGCGATCACGCCCGACCCGCCGGCCCCGACGGCTGCGCGGGGATTAGACCGTGTCGATACGGATCTCCTTGGGCCTGACGCCCTCGGACTTGGGAAGCTTGACGGTCAGCACGCCGTCCCGGTACGTCGCCTTGATCTGGCCGCTCTCGACCGGGATCGGCAGCGGGAGCGCCCGCTCGAACTTCCCGAACCAGCGCTCCTGGCGGTAGTGGCTCGCGGCGCGAGCCTCGTCGGTCCACTGCCGTTCGCCCTGGATGGTCAGCAGATCGCCCGTGATGGAGAGGTGGATGTCCTTCTCGTTGAGACCCGGGAGCTCCGCCGAGACGACGACGGCGTCCTTGGTCTCGTACATGTCCACCGCCGGAGCCCACACGCGCTCCATCACACTCGACGGGGCCGATTGCCCGAGGAAGTTGTCGAAGAGCCGGTTCATCTGCGACTGGATATCCGTCAGCTCTCGCGAGGTATCCAAGGCCTGCGGAAACGAGCGGAAACGAATGAGCGCCATGTCTGCTCCTCCTGTCCCCAGGGCTCTCGGCCCAGGATTAAATCTAAGCGTATCTGACTTATATATGCTGAGTCTATCAATGTCAATAGGGGCGAAATTTCGAGGTTTAGGTAGCTAAATCAAAAGGTTTACCGATAGCAGGAGCGAGTGGTAGGGTCACGGTCGATGAGGCTCGGCTGCCTCGGCTGTTTGACCGTAGCGCTCGTGGCGATGCTGGCCCTGGCCGCCGGCGGAGCGAGCCTGTGGCTCTGGCTCGGCATTCAAGGAGCCCCCGCGCTGGTGCCGGCCAGCCCCGGCCGCGCGGACCCTGGAGCCGTCTTCCGCCGTACCGGCGAGATCAGCCTCCGGGAGCACGGCCACTCGCGGCGGAGCGACCCCCTCGTATTCAGCGAGGCTGAGGTGGCAGCATGGCTGGCTCGCCATCTGGCGGACGCCGGGCTGCCGCTAACCGGGGTGACCATCCGGCTGCGGACCGGTCAAGCCACCGTCCAGGGGAGAGTCCCGCTCGGGGCCGTCATCCAGGGTGCCCCATGGACCCACCTCTTCGCGTTCCTGCCGAAGCGTAGCCTCGAGGCGCCGGTCTGGCTCACGTTCTGGGGGACGATCGGGCTCGAGGCCGCCCCGGGTCCACGCCGAACCCGCTACGCAGAGGCGATGCTCGTGGGGTGCAAGGTGGGGCGTCTGCCGGTTCCGGGCTGGCTCCTCATGTCCCTGATCGGCACCCGTGGAACCTCCCTGCTGCGCTGGCCGG
>DATHSW010000097.1:0-3959 GCA_035463855.1 Candidatus Deferrimicrobiaceae bacterium
GGATTGCGCGGGCGGAGCCCGCGCTCGAAGCGGCCTGCATCGCCGTGGGCCGGCCGGGCATCGACGATGACGCGGACGCATAGGGTGGGGCGGCGGGGCGGGGGCCCTCCCGGGAACCGTGTCTTCTGCGCGCGAGCGAAGCGCAGCGCGACCCGTCTCGTGGCTCGCACGAGTGGCCCCGGGGGCGTGCGACTCAGCGTGTTCCCGGGAGGGCCCCCGCCCCGCTGCCCCGCCCGACGGTAGGCAGAACGCCGACTAGCGAGACGCGGACGCGGGGAGAGGAGCGGGCGGGGACGTGGCGACGCGCGCGGGGGCCGGCGCCGGCGAGGAGAGCTTCTCGAGCGTGGGCAAGAGCAGGCCGGTGACGCGCACCGGCAGCGCGCTCGTGAAGTGGAAGCGCCCGGCCTCGGGCCCCGGCACGTAGGCGGTGACGGTGCCGAAGTAGCGGTCGTCGAGCATGAAGACGAAGGTCGCGGCGCGGCTCACCACGCGGGATTCCACCACCGCGCCGTTCTTGTCGTAGACGAAGAGGCGGTGATCGCCGGTGCCGGTCTTGCCGCCCACCACGTGCCGGGCGACGCCGGGCGCCGCCAGCGCGGGCCGCAGGCCGCGCGCGGTGCCCTGATCCACCACCTGGGTGAGCAGCCCCCGCACCACCGCGGCCACTTCCGGAGCGAGCACCTGCGTCGCGGGCGCCTCCGCACGGCCCAGGCGGGTCTCGTAGGGCGTGCCCGTCGCGAAGTCGAGGCCGTCCACGAGCACGGTGGGCAGGCGGACCCCATCGTTCAGGATGATGCCCATCAGCTCGGCGAGGGCGGCGGGCCGATCGCCCGAGCTGCCGATGGCGGTGGCGAGCGAGGGGGTGAGCGAGGCGAACGGGTACCCCAGCCGCTCCCAGCTCCGGTGGATGTCGAGGAAGGTCTCGAGCTCCAGCAGGCTCGCGATCCGATGATCCTGCGCGTTGCGGTGGCGCGTGAAGAAGAGCCAGCTGTAGACGGCCTGGCGCTCCGCGCTGCTCGCCCGGACCACCTGGGTCATCCCCGCGCCGGGATGCCGTCGCAGATAGGCGACCAGCCAGAGCTCGAGCGGGTGCACGCCGGCCACGTAGCCGCGGTCCGCGAGCGGCGTGGCCTGCGGGTCCGCCCGGTCGTAGAGCTCCTCCACGACCGCGTCGGACAGCGCGCGCCCGGGCAGGCGCGTCGCGAGGAGGTCGCGGAAGACCTCGAGGCTCGCCTCCGGATACACGGAGCGCAGCGCGGTGGCGAGGCCGTTGGGCGTCGGGCGGGCGCCGCTGAGGGCCAGCTCGAGCGCGCCGTCCGGCGACAGGCCCTGGTACTTCCGGTGGAAGCGCCGGATGAACTCGCTGCCCTCCCGGTCCGCGAAGCGGCTCAGATAACGCTGGCGGCGGGGATCGAGCGGATCGTCCAGCCGCGCCGCGAGCGAGCTCGCGGAGCCGTAGAGATGGGTGGTGACCACGTCGCGCATCAGGCGGATGAAGACCAGGTTCACCGAGTTCTTGAAGGCCTCGCGGATCGAGAGCACCTTCCGGTCGTCCTCCCGGTCGAAGTTGCCGAAGGTGTGCAGCCCCCCGCCGGTGAAGAACGCCTCCGCCGGGCTGCCGGAGTAGCGGCGCTCCAGCGAGGCCTCGAGCGTCGCCTGGAGCGTCCGGTCGGTGCCGCGCGCCGCGGTGAGGTACTCCACCGCCCACGCGCCGAGACGGTCCTTCGGGTGCACGTGCACCGCGGCCAGCTCGGCGGGCTCGAGCCGCGCGTACCGGTCGTGCAGGGCGGCGACCGCCTCGAGATAGGAGATCAGCGTGCGCAGCTTGGCGGTGGAGCCCAGATCGATGCGCGCGCCCCCGTTGATGTCGAGCGGCTGGTCGAGGTTGTCGGTCTGGATGCGGACGCGGTTGGCGCTCGGGCCGCGCTCGTAGACGGTCACGCTGTAGAGCACGCGCGTGGGATCACCGCCGCCCAGAAGCCTCTCGCCCACGAGCCCGAGGCGCTCGACGGTGGCGGGCTCGCCCAGCGAGCGCAGGAGCCGGGTCGCCGACTCCTGACCGGGCGCGTCCAGGCTGCTGTAGGCGGTGAGATCGAGCCGGTCGAGGTCGTAGAGGCCGGGCACGTTCAGCAGCGTGGTGAGCCGGCTCCGCACCAGGTTGGCGCCCTTGCGCTCGACGAACGCGACCGTCGGCAGCCCGCCGCCCCGCCGGAGCCCGAGCCGCCCCGCGATCGCGGCGTCGCGCAGGCCCGCGTCGATCACCCCCGCGCGCGCCATCACGCGGAGGTAGCTGTTGGTGAGCTCCTCGAGCGCGCGCGGATTCTCGACCAGGTAGTGATAGGGCCGGCGCGCGGCCAGGATCAGGCTCAGCGTGCGCTTGAAGACCCCGGCGCGGGCCGCGTCGGAGACCGCGGGGTTGGCCGCGAGCAGCGCGTTCGCTTGCGCGAAGTCGAGGCCGTACCAGACGCGCAGGCCGTCGCCCAGGCCGTGGACCTCGCCGTAACCGGGCGCGGCGGCGAGCGGCAGCGAGTCGAGGTAGTCGACCACGATCTGCCGGCGCGCGGCGCGCGTGTTGGCGCCACCCTGGTAGGCGCGCAGGCTCGCCGAGAGCATCTGATGCAGCTTGTCCGCCGGCGAGCGCGTGCGGCCATCGGGCGAGTGGCGGAGCTTCTCGAGCTGGGTGGGCAGGGTGCTCGCCCCGATGGACGCGCGGTCGCCGCCCAGGCGTCCGAGCGCCTCGATCCCGATCGCCTTGGCGAGGCGGCGCCAGTCCACCACCGGGTTGCGGTACGGATGGCCCGCCTCGAGCAGCTCGCGGTTCTCGATGAAGAGCAGCGTGTTGACCAGGAGCGGGGGCACCGCCTCGAAGCGCTCGTAGACCTGCTCGGGATAGCGCGTGGCGTAGAGCCGCCGCTCCTCGCGATCCAGGACCTCGAGGCCCGCGCGCGTCTTCTCGCGGTACGGCACCGCGACGCCCCACGCGGCCAGCCGGTCCAGGCCGGGGGTGAGCCGCGCCTGGCGCTCGACGCGGTAGCCCGCCGCCTCGAGCCGCTCGATGAAGCCGGCGAGCCGGGTATACCCGAGCCGCTCGTCGTAGGGCCCGGTCTGCGGGAAGCGGATGGCCGGGCTCGGGCCGACCTCCACGCGGTAGGTGAGCGCGGCGGCCACGCGCGAGAGGAGCAGGGCCTGCACCGCGGAGGTGCGCATCTCGACGAGCGCGGCGAGGGCCGCGACGAGCCCGATGAGCGGGATCAGGACGTAGCGGCGCGACAGCAGCAGGCGGAGGCGCGCGCTCCACGGCCGGGGCGCGCCCGCCAGCACGTCCGGGCTCAGCACTCCGCTGGCGAGCGCGGGCCGGGTCCGCGCGAGGGCGCGCGGCGAGGCAGGGCGCGAGAGCGAGAGGAAACGCCTCAGCGGGAACCGGCCACCTGGGTCTGCCACTGACTGATCAACCGCCCTTCGCCCGCGTCCGTTCCTTACGCAATCGTTGCACCGTCACTGCGACGGCGAGAGCCCGAAGTCTAGCACGCGCTCGCACCACGCGGCCACCGCGAGCAAGTCCGCGTCGTGATCCGCGGCCGCGACGAGCTGTACCGCGTGCGGCAGCCCGAGCGGCGAGACCCCGGTCGGCAGCGAGCAGGCGGGCACGCCCGCGAAGCTCCACGGCGCGCAGAACCAGGGATCGCCGGTCGCCCCGATGCCTTCCGGCGCGGGTGACGGCGCGGTCGGCGACAGCAGCGCGTCGTGGGCCGCGAGCAGCGGCATGACCTCCTCGCGGAAGGCGAGGCGCGCGCGCTGGGCGCGCACGTAGGCCACCGCCGGGCGCGCGAGCCCGCCCGCGATCAGCTCGCGCGTGCGGGGCCGGTAGGCGTCGGCGTGGCTCCGGTAGAGCGTCTCGTGATAGGCGGCGGCCTCCACCTCCAGCACGCCGCGGCCCGCCGCGTGGACGTCCGCGAACG
>DATHSW010000098.1:0-16340 GCA_035463855.1 Candidatus Deferrimicrobiaceae bacterium
TTCAGGTGGTAGGGGATCGTCGTCTTGATGCCCTCGATCACGGTCTCGTAGAGCGCCCGTTGCATGCGGGCGATCGCTTCGTTGCGGTCGTGGCCGTGGACGATGATCTTGGCGATGAGCGAGTCGTAGTGCGGCGGCACCATATAACCCGTCATCAGGTGGCTGTCCACGCGGACCCCGGGCCCGCCAGGCGCGATCCAGGCGGTCACCCGCCCCGGGGAGGGAATGAAGTGCTCGGGATCCTCGGCGTTGATCCGGCACTCGATGGCGTGCCCGGTGAAACGGATCGCGCTCTGCTTGTAGCCGAGCGCCTCCCCGGTGGCGATCCGGATCTGTTCGCGGACGAGGTCGATACCCGTGATCATCTCGGTCACCGGATGCTCCACCTGGATACGGGTGTTCATCTCGATGAAGTAGAACTGCCCCGCCCGGTCGACCAGGAACTCTATCGTGCCCGCCGACACGTAGTTGACCGCGTTGGCGACCGCGAGCGCCGCCTTGTGCAGGCCGGCCCGCGTCTCGGGCGGTAGCGCAGGGGCGGGACCTTCCTCGAGGAGCTTCTGATGCCGGCGCTGCACGGAGCAGTCGCGCTCGCCCAGGTGCAGGCGCATGCCGTTCTTGTCGCCGAGCACCTGTACTTCCACGTGCCGGGCCTCTTCCACGAACTTCTCGAGATAGAGCTCGGAGGACCCGAACGCGGCGCCGGCCTCCGCCTGGCAGGTCGCGTAGGCGCGGGCCAGCGCTTCGCGCTCCCGGACGATGCGCATGCCGCGCCCGCCGCCCCCCGCCGCCGCCTTCACGATGACCGGATACCCCATCGAGTCGGCGAGCGCCTGCGCGTCGTCCACGCCGGCCAGGGGGCCTTCGCTGCCCGGGACCACCGGCGCGCCCGCGTGTTTGGCCATTTCGCGGGCCTGAGCCTTGTCGCCCATGAGGCGGATCGCCTCCGGCGACGGGCCGATAAAGGTGATACCGCACGCCCGGCAGATCTCCGCGAACGCGGGATTCTCGGCCAGGAGACCGTAGCCGGGATGGATGGCTTCGCTGTCCGTGATCGCGGCGGCCGAAATGATGCTCGGGATGTTGAGGTAGCTCAGGCGCGCCTCGGGCGGCCCGATGCAGATGGACTCGTCGGCCAGGCGCACCGGCAGGGAGTCGGCGTCGGCGGTGGAGTGGGCGATCACGGTGCGGATGCCCATCTCGCGGCACGCCCGGATGATCCGGAGCGCGATCTCGCCCCGGTTGGCGATGAGGATCTTGTGGAACATCAGCCGAGGGTCAGCGCAGCGGCTCCACTAGGAAGAGGGGCTGCCCGAACTCGACGGGCTGGCCGTTCTCGACCACGACCTTGACGATGTGCCCCGCCACCTTGGACTCGATCTCGTTCATCAGCTTCATCGCCTCGACGATGCAGAGGACCTGCCCTTCCTTCACCAGGTCGCCCTCGGCGACGAAGGGCGGAGCGTCGGGCTTGGGCGCGCGGTAGAACGTGCCCACCATCGGTGCCTCCACCGTCAAGAGGTGCGCGGTGGACTCCGCCGCCTCCACCGCGGGCTGCGGGAGCGAGGCCGCCATCGCGGGAGCCGCCTCGACGCGGGGCCCGGAAGCGGCGGGCGCGCGCTCCCGGACGATGCGGATGCGGGTGCCCGCGCCCTCCACCTCGAGCTCGGCCAGGTTGTGACGCACCGCCAGCTCGACGACCTCGTCGATGGTGAAGGGCGCGGAGTCCGCGGGGCCCCGGGCCGGACGCCGCCTGGCCACGCTAGCTCGCCGCCGCCACGCGGCCGAGGTATTCGCCGCTGCGGGTATCGACCTTCACCACGTCGCCTTCGTTGAGAAAGAGCGGCACCTGGACCACCGCCCCCGTCTCGAGGGTGGCGGGCTTGGAGCCGCCGGACGCGGTGTCACCCCGGATACCGGGATCCGTGGTGACGATCTGCAACTCGATGAAGTTCGGCAGCTCCACCGTGACCGGGCTCGCGTCGATGAACAGGATCTCCACCTCGGTATTCTCCTTGAGGAAGTCACGCGCGTCGCCGACCTCCTCGGCGGACAGGGAGATCTGGTCGTACGTGTCGAGATCCATGAAATGGTAGCGGTCGTCCTTGTAGAGGTACTGCATCCGCTTCTCCTCGAAGTCGACCAGCTCCACCTTCTCGCCCGCGCGGAAGGTGTTGTCGATCACCCGCCCCAGCTTCATGTGCTTGAGCTTGGTACGGACGAACGCGCCGCCCTTGCCGGGCTTGACGTGCTGGAAGTCGACGATCGTGTAGGGCGCGCCGTCGAACTGGATCTTCAGCCCCTTCTTGAATTCCGCCGTGGACACCTGCATGCGGTCATGACCCCTTCCGTCGTTGAGTCTTGATTCGAAGCGCTTCTTCGAGGCCCTGTCGGGCTCGGACATCGCTCAGGTCGCGGCCGAGCAGACGCAGGAATATCTGCGCTGCCTCGTCCACCAGGCCTTGTTCGAGACACACCGTGCCGAAGCTCATCGTCACGAAGGTGTCGTCGGTCAGCTGCTGCTTGAGCACTGAGCCCTCCGACACCGACCCACCCGCGCCCAGCACCTCCAGCAGCGCCCGCGATTCTCTATCCCCCGGATCCAGCCGGACCGCCTGCTCCAGGTGTCCGACCGCATCTCTCAACGCCCCGGCCCGCCGACACAGCTCGCCGGCCAGCCGGTGCGCCTGGGCCTCCTGGGGGCTGGCCGCGAGGATGGCCCGGACCTCGTCCAGCGCGCCGTCCGGATCGCCGTCGTCCAGAAGCGCCTTGGCCAGGATCAGCCGGGCCGTGACGTATTGTGGGAACCGAGCGAGACCCTCTCGGCAGAGCCGAATGGCGTCTTGGTTCCGGCCCGCTTTGCGATAGGCGTCGGCCAGGGGCGCGAACGCCAGCGACGTTGGATCCCGGGCCAGCCGCTCCTCATAGCGGCGAATAGCGCTCAGCCTAGCCGGATCATCGGGCGTCAGGGTCCCGCCAAGCGGAGAGACCGAGTTTGCCATCCATAGTTTGTTATACGCGGCAGGCCCCGCCGAGTCAATCATTCCAGCACCCTGCGACGACTTTCCGCTTGGCCGGGATAAGCTGACATGGGAGATTGAACATGATGGGTTCGGCTCCTGCGGGCGGTCTACGATCCAGCTCGCGCTGGATCATTCCGGCTCTCCTGCCTCTGGTGGTGGTCGCGGTGTTCCCCTTGGCGCTCCTCGGCAAGTTCCAGTGGGATGACTACCCCCTGCTCATCGACAACACTGCGTATCGTGGCCTCGCTTGGTCGAATCTTCGATGGATGTTCTCGACGAATCTCATGGGGCACTACATGCCCGTGACCTGGATCACATACGGGCTGGACTACAGTGTCTGGGGACTTGATCCGTTCGGCTACCATCTCACCAATCTCGCCCTGCATGCCGCAAACACGACGCTGGTCTACGTCGTGGCGCTTCGCCTCTTCCGTGCCGTCTGGGTTCGCGCCCTCGACGATGGCGCGGATAGTCTGCGCATCGGTGCCGCTCTCACGGCCCTTCTCTTCGGGGTTCATCCGCTCCGAGTCGAGTCGGTGGTGTGGATAACGGAGCGACTCGACCTGATGTGCGGGCTCTTCTATCTGCTGGCGATTCTGATGTACCTGCGTGGTGTCGAAGCGGAGTCGACAGACGCCGGGCGGTCGCGCAGATACTACTGGGCAGCGGTGGGCATGTTCGTGCTGGCGCTGCTGTCGAAGTCTATGGCGGCCACACTCCCGGTGGTTCTCCTCGTCCTCGATGCCTATCCGCTCCGGCGTCTTCGACCTGGAGTCCACGGCTGGTGGACCGCCGGACCGTGGCGAATCTGGCGGGAGAAGGTGCCCTTCCTGCTCGCGGGGGCGCTGGTCAGTATCGTGGCGTTTCGGGCGCTCCTGAGCTTTGCGCCGGCGACGTCGTGGGATCGCCTCGGTCTGCTTGAGCGGGTCGCCCTCTCCGCGTACTCGGTCGTGTTCTACCTGTGGAAGACACTGCTTCCGCTTGGGCTTTCTCCACTTTATGAGCTATTCGTGCCGGTGCGGGCCTTCGATTGGCGCTTTCTCCTCAGCGGCGTAGTCGTTCTCGTCATCACCGGAGTTGCTTTCACCTTGAGGCAGCGATGGCCCGGCCTCCTAGCCGTCTGGATCAGCTACTGCGTGATGTTGTTCCCGGTGGCCGGGATCTTTCACAAGGGGCATCAGATCGCCGCCGATCGGTACACTTACTTGCCGGGCATCGGCTGGGCCTTGCTCGCGGGCGGCGCCGTCGTGCTCGCTTCGCGGAGGTACCGGAGCGCTCGGCCCGGTCGCCGGGGGCTGGCGGCCGTTCTCGTCGTCTCGACCATTCCGCTGCTGGCGTTTGCGACGTGGACACAAGTGGGGATCTGGCAAGACGGTGTGACCCTATGGCGCCATGCCGTCCGGCTTGATCCCGCATCGCCCATCGCAGTGTCGAACCTCGGTTGGGCGCTTCTTGCTCGGGGCGAGCTGGCAGAGGCGGTCGAGCAGTCCGAGCGCGCCCTCCTTCTCAGGCCCGACTTCGCCGAAGCGCATCTGCACCTCGGGCTCGCGAGGGCCGCCCAAGGCAGGGCCGCCGAAGCGGAACGGCATCTCCGTCGAGCGCTCAAGATCACGCCTCGATCCCTCCCGGCGCAATCCGGCCTCGGCTCGCTTCTGGAAGCCGAGGGGCGCGTGGACGAGGCGATCGACCACTTCCGCCAGGCCCTCCAGATCGACCCGCGCTCGGCGGGAGCACACAACAACCTCGGGGCGGCCTTCGCGCGGAGCGGACGGGTCGGGGAGGCGTTGGCCGAGTTTTCCGAGGCGGTTCGCCTCGATCCCAACTTCGGCCAAGCGCAGAACAACCTGGGCTTGGCTCTGGTCCACCTGGGCAGGCTGACCGAGGCCCTGGATCACTTCCAGGCGGCGATTCGCTCGGAGCCCGGCCTCCAGGAGGCGCACCGGAATCTCGCACACGCGCAGCGCCTCTTGGGGCGGTAGGAGTGGTGGTCTAGACCAGATCCTTCAGAACTTCGAGCACCGCTTCCCTCGGCACGTCAGACAACAGGCGGAAGGACCCGATCTCGGGAGCAAAGACGAAGGGAAGCCGTCCATCCCGGCTCTTCTTGTCGCGCGACAACGCTTCCACCACGGCGGTTGGCTCGACCTGGATCCCGGCGACGGGGAGTCCGACCGCGGCGAGCAGGGACAGCTGGCGCTTCGTCACGGCCGAGCTGCCGATCCCCAAGCGCTCGGCCAGCCGCGCCGCCGCCGCGATGCCCAGCGAGACCGCCTCGCCGTGGGCCCAATGGCGAAACCCGGTGGCGGCTTCGAGGGCATGGCCGACGGTGTGGCCATAGTTCAGCACCCATCGCAGCTCGGCTTCCTGTTCATCACGCTCCACGACCCGGGCTTTGAGCCGACAGGATCCTGCCACCACCCGCTCGAGCGTCGTCAGGTCACGACCGAGTAGCGCCGGGACGTGGGCCTCGAGGTCCTCGAAGTAGCTGGCGTCCAGCACGATCCCGTGCTTGATGACCTCCGCCAGCCCGGAGCGGAACTCCCGCTCGGGTAGTGTCGTGAGCACGAGCGGGTCCACGATCACAAGCCGCGGCTGATGGAACACGCCGATCAGGTTCTTGGCGCGGGGATGATCGATCGCGGTCTTTCCTCCAATGGAGGCATCCACCTGGGCCAGGAGCGTCGTCGGTACCTGGACGAAGTTCATCCCGCGCATGTAGGTCGCGGCGACGAAGCCGGCCAGGTCTCCTACCGCGCCGCCGCCCAGCGCCACCACGGTTGAGGTCCGGTCGCACCCGGCGTCGAGGAGGTGGTCCCAGGTCTCGCGGGCCGTCTCGAGTTGCTTGGCCTGCTCACCCTCCGGAACCGAGAGGCGGACCAAGTCGAAGCCCGCGGTCTGCAGGCTACGGGCCACCGGCTCGCCGTGCAGGCGCCCGACCATGGGGTCGCTCACCAGCACCGCCTTGCGCCCCACCCGGAGCTTGGCGAGCTCCGCCCCCACCGTGCCAAGCGCCCCGGCGGCCACCTGGATCCGGTACGAGCGCGAGCCGAGATTGACGGGTATGTCGGTCATGGTTCTCGATCCAGAGGGGCGGGCGCGCACCGGCCCGCCCAAGCCTACCAGCCTTTGAGGTAGTCCAGGTATCCCTGATAGTTGCGGCGGATCTCGTCCACGCTGTCCCCGCCGAACTTCTCGAGGAAGGCCTCGGCGAGGACAATGGCCATCATGGCCTCGCCGACCACGCCAGCGGCGGGCACCGCGCAGACGTCGCTACGCTCCACCACGGCCTCGACGGCTTCGCGCGTGTCGAGATCCACCGAGCGGAGGGGCTTGCGAAGGGTCGAGATCGGCTTCATGGCGGCCCGGACGACCACCGGTTGCCCATTGGTCACCCCGCCCTCGAGCCCGCCCGCGCTGTTGGAGCCGCGGTGGAAACCGGCCTCCCTGTCGAACAGGATCTCGTCGTGGACCTGAGAGCCGGGGCGGCGAGCCGTTTCGAAGCCCAGCCCGATCTCTGCTCCCTTGATCGCGTGAATCGAGCAGAACGCGCGGGCGAGGAGCCCGTCGAGCTTGCGGTCCCACTGCACGTAGGAACCCAGGCCCACCGGGCAGCCCAGGGCCACCACCTCGAAAACCCCGCCCAGGGTGTCGCCGGCCGCCTTGGCCCGGTCGATGGCCTCGATCATGGCGGCCTCGGCGGCCGGATCCGCGCAGCGGACCTCGCTGGCCTCCGCGCGCCGCCGGATCTCGTCCCACGGGATTTCCAGCGGGCCGATCCGGATCCCGCCGATCTCGCTGACGTGACTCAGGATCGTGATGCCGAACTCGCCCAGCAGGCGCTTGGCGACCCCCGCGACGGCCACCCGGGCGGTCGTCTCGCGGGCGCTCGAGCGCTCGAGCACGTTGCGGATATCGTGATGCCCGTACTTCATCGCCCCGGCGAGGTCGGCGTGGCCCGGCCGCGGCCGGGTGACGGCCTTGGCGGAAGCGCCGGGGGGCGGGGCCCCTACCGACATGGTCTGCTGCCAGTTCTCCCAGTCCCGGTTGCGAATGGTGAGCGTGAGCGGACTTCCGAGGGTGAGGCCCCACCGTACTCCGGCGGAGATGTGGACTTGATCCTGCTCGATCTTCATCCGGCCGCCGCGCCCGTAGCCGCGCTGGCGGCGGGCGAGGTCGCCGTTGATGTCGGCTTCGCTGAGGGGCAGCCCCGCCGGAAGCCCGTCGATGACGGCGGTCAGCGCCTCACCGTGGGACTCTCCGGCGGTGAGGAAGCGCAGCTGCCCGCCCACCTACCTCCCGGGGCCCGCGGGCTGCGCGCCGTCCGTCCTCAAGATGGAGGGCGTCATGAAGACGACGAGCTCGCGACCGGTCTCGAAATCTTCGCGCTGCTTGAAGAGCCAGCCCAGGATCGGCACATCGCCCATGAGGGGCACCTTGCGCACGGTCTTCTGCTGCACGTTCTGGGTGACACCGCCGATGACGAGGCGGTCGCCTTCGCGGACGAGGACCTGCGTCTCCGCCTTGCGGCGGTTGATGATCGGCACCGTCACACCCGCGGCCGGGCTGATGACATCGCCCCGCGAGTTGTTTTCCACGATCACGGTCATCTTGACCTTGCGGATCTCCTGGCCGTCGATCCTCTCACGGATCACGGTCGGAGTCACCTCGAGCTTCAGCACGGCCTCCTTGAACTGCACCTGCGTGCCGGCCGAGCTGACGGTGGCGTACGGGATCTCTTCACCGAGGGTGAAGGCCGCCTTGTTGTTCTCCACCGTGACGATCTCGGGATGGGCGAGCGTCCGGGTCTTGCCCAGGGTCGCCAGAGCCTGAAGCGCCAGGTTGATGTTGAACCGGGTTCCGACGATCCCGAATGCGATACCCCCCGCCGGGGTGACCGTCGAGGCGTTCGGCAGGAGCGAGAACGGCAGGTTCACGAGGTTGCCGCCCGTCGACAAGCCCGTGGCGGCGGCGACCGGCAGGAGGGAGCCAAGGGCCAGGTTGGTGTTCGCCGGGTTGAGGTTGACAGGGCCGATACCCGTTCGAGTCGCGTCCGATGCCTGGAAGCCCTGGCCGATCAGGGTGTTGTCGCCGACCCTCCCGGTGGACGCTCCACCCCACTGGATGCCGATCGCCTCGAGGGAGTTGCGGTCCAGGATCTCCATCCGCGCTTCGATCTTGATCTGGGGCAACGGGACGTCGAGCTGCTCGCGGATGAGCTTCTTGATCCGCTCGAGGTCGGCCTCGTAGTGCCGGATGAAGATGCTGTTCGTCGCCTTGTTGGCCTTGACCGTGATGCCCTTGGCCAGCACGTCCTGGCTCACCGAGGTGACCGGCGGCCAGGGCTGCGATGTCGAGTACGGCGGCGGGTACGGCACCTGGGGCGGCGGCAGCTGGCCGAGCGCAGGATTCGGAGGTCCACCCCCGGACGGAACGACGGTGGGGATGGACGGGACGCTCGGGATGATGGTCGCCGGTACGACCTGGATGCCCTCGGGCGGGATGCCGAGGATCCCCTGCAGGGTCCGGGCAACGTCTTCAGGATCGGCGTAGGAGAGGCGGATGACCTCCTCGCGAAGGGGCCCGCGGGCCTGCGCCTCGGCGGCCGCCGCGTCCGCGGCGAGCTTCTTGGTAGCCAGCTCGGTTTCCTTGAGCTGCGCCTCGGCCAGCTTGGTGCGGGTCTCGATCTCGGCGTTCCGCTTGGCGGCCTCGACCCGCGCGACGGCCTCCTTCTCCTTGGTGAGCTGGTCGAGCGACACAATGCGGATCACGCCGTCTTTCTCGACCTTTGCGAGAGCGCGCACCTCGAGGATGGTGTCGAGCGCCTGCTCCCACGTCACATTCTTGAGCGAGATGGACACGCGCCCCTTGACGTCGTCACCCGCGACGATGTTCCGGCCGCTCTCCGCAGCCAGGATGCGCAGGAGGTTGACCACGTCCGCGTCCTTGAAGTCGAGGGAGATCAGCTTCTCGCCGGACGCCGGGGCCGAAGTGGCCGGCGGCGGGGGCGGAGCCTGCGCCGGGGCCGGAGTCGCCTGCGCGATCATCTGCCGCGCGGGGGCCGCCGGCGTGGGGGCCACCGACACCGCCGGGGCCGGAGTGGCGGCGGCGAGGGCCGGGATCCGGACGGGAGCCGGGGGCTCCTTGCTCACAGGCGTGGAGCTGACCGGGGCGGGCGGCGCGCTGGGCGCCGGCTTCTCGGCCGGCTTCGCGGCCGCGACCATGGCCGGCCTGGGAGCGGCCTGGGGCCCGTCCGCCGCGGGATCGGTGCTCGGGGCGATTGGCGTCGGCTTCTCCGCCGGCTTGGCCGCCGCGACGACCGCGGGCTTGGGAGCCACCTTGGGCATCTCCGAGGCGCCGTTGGCGAGCTTGGCCGTTTCAAGCCTGGTGTCGGGGGACCGTCCGTTGGAGTTCTCCACGGCGACGAGCAGCCCGTCCGGAGTCTCGTCGATGCGATAGCCGACGTCGTTGCGGTTCATCTCGACGACCACCCGCGCTATACCCTTGCGCCACTGGCTGGCGCGGACTTCCTTGACGGGGTCCACGCCGGACGTCCAGCGCGACTTGGCGGAGCTGTAGGTCGCCCCGCTCAGGTCGATGACCAGTCGGGTGGGGGAGTCGATCAGCTTCGCCTCGTACTGGGCCGGTCCGGAGGTCTTGACCGTGACCGCGGCTCCGTCGAAGGCCCGCTCGATGCTCACGTCCTTGAGCTGGACGGGGATGTCGGTCGTCTGAGACGAACCGATCCCGGCGACCGCCAGCGACACCGCTACCACCAGACCCGCTATCCGCGCGCTTCTCATCAGATCGGTCCCCCCCTTCATACCGTCTAGTTCTCCGGCAGCCGCAGCGTCAGGCTGGAGGCACTTTGCGAGCCTCGAGCCGAAACCGCGAACGTGACCGAGGTTGGCGTGATGCCGGTGACGCGGCCGTCGCCCAATGCGTCTCCCGGCTTGAGGATGTAGCCGATCCCGTCCGGCGCTTCGACGAGGGCCATCAAGCTGCTCCGGCCACCCACGACTCCGGTGAGCTTCACGGAGCTGACCGACAGCCCCACGTTGTCCTTGCCGAGGAAGATCGGCGTGAATGGGTCGCGGCGCCCCTTGGGCTCGTACGCGATGGGCGGGAGGGCTTTGCTGGTCTCCGGCTCCTTCGGCCGCACCACCGGTGCCGGCGCCGCGGGGGCGGCGGTTGTCACCGCGGTGGGGGGCGGCGGCGGTGTCCCGCCCCCGCAGCCCGTCACCATCACGGCCACCGCGCCGGCCACGAAGCAGAGCCCCGTCCTGGTGTGCGTCATCGACCCGCCCCCGCCGGCTGGCCCGGGGCGCCCGGCTGCGTCTTAGGCGGCGGGGCTCCCTCCGGCCGGAAGATATAGGTCATCAGGGTGACCTCGGCCCGGATCGTCCCGGTCGGGCGGTCGATGCCGAGCAGCCGCCAGTCGGCCAGGTTCACGATCCGGGGCATCCGACCCATTCGAGCCAGGAAGTTACCGAATTGATGGAAGCTGCCCTCGGCGTTCACCGTGATCGGCACGTTGAAGAAGATCTCCTTCTCCTCGGGAGTCCTCGGGGTGAAGACGGCCATCGCGAGACCCGACTGGAAGGCCAGATCCGAGACCTGGCGGTACAGGCCCGGCATCTCCTTCTCGGTCGGTAGCCGCTCCTGGGCCGCCTCGAGGCGCTTGCGCAGTGCCTCCGCCTGGGCCCGGAAGCCGCGTAGGCTGGCCTCGAGCGCCTGCGCCTGGGTCAGCTCGGCGCGAACCTGCTCACCCTGCGCCCGCAGGGCATCCCGCTCGATCTGTTTCGGAGAGAGGAGGAGGAAGTAGCCGAGAGCCCCCACGATGACGCAGGCCATGACGCCGAGCGCGATCTTCTGATTCTTCGGAGCATTGGTGATCGGATCGAGGAGCGCCATGGCTAGATCTCGAACCGGCACGACACCTCGAAGGTGATCGTGCGCGGCGACTTGCTCAGATCCTGTTTGGCGTCCAGCAGATCCACGTCCTTGAATCGTCCGGAGGCCTTGAGATTGGCCATGAAGTCGGCGAGGGCGACCGAGGAATAGGTCGTTCCCGCGATCCGCAGGGTCGGACCTCGCTCTTCCAGGCGCGTCAGCCAGAGATCGGGCGGCAGGGTGTCCGCCATGGCGTCCAGCAGGTAGACCGGGCGTGCTTGGTTCCGGGCCACGGTCTCGATGGCGTTGAGCCGCCGCTCCAGCTCGTCACGCTCCCGCCGATACCGCTGGCCGGCCGCGATGATGGGCTTGAGCCGCTCGAGCTCGCGACGGTTGTTCTCGATCTCGGCGGTCAGCCGCCGGCTCTCGAGCGACATGCTGAGCCACCAGCCACCGATGATGAGCACGAGAGCCGCCAGGATACCGCCAAACAGCAGGCCGAGATTGATCTCGGTGCCGCCGCCGGCGGCCGCTCGACGCGGTCGCTTGGTTGTGGGAGGGGCGAGGTTGATCTTGATCATGCGGGCTTGTCTCCCGGGCGGCGAAGGGCCAGCCCGACCGCCACCGCCAGGACGGGCCCGATCTGCTCCGGGTCCTCGTCGGCAAACTGGGCCGCGTCGTGCTCGACGGCCTGGAACGGGCGGGCGAGCTCGACCGGGACGCCCCAGGACGAGCCGAGGAAGTCATCGAGCCCGGTCAGCTTCGCGCAACCCCCGGACAAGACGATCTTGCCGATCCGCTCTGATTCCGCCGTCGATGCGAAGTAGTCGAAGGTCCGCTGGACCTCGAGAGAGAGTTCGCGCGACACGGCTTCCAGGGCGGGTACGAGGTCGTCCCAGTTGACGCCGACCTCGCGTCCTTGCTTGGCCGCTTCCGCCATCTCGGTGGAAATGTTGAGCCGCTGGGCGATAGCGTCCGTGTAGTTGTTCCCGCCGAAGGGCACGTCGCGGGCGAAGATGCAGGCTCCGCCATGAATGACGTTGGTTTTCATGACGCTGGCCCCGATGTCGATGAGCGCGACCGCGTCGGCCCCGTCGCCCGGGCTGCTCAGCTCGAACTGGTTCTGGACGGCGAATGCGTCCAGATCCACCACCACCGCGTCCAGGCCGGCGGCCTCGACGGCGGCTACGTACTCGAGAACCTTGACCTTCTTGGTAGCCACCAGAACGACGGACATGGAGTTCGCGGACTGGCTGACCACCTGATAGTCCAGGAAAACGTCGTCGATGGCGAATGGGATATGATGCTCCGCCTCGAGCTGGATCGCATCCCCCAGCTCCTTCGCGGTCACCTTCGGGAGCGGGACTCGCTTGACGATCGCCTCGCGGCCGGAGACGGAGATGACCGCGCTGGTGCCGGTGATCCCTGCCTTCTCGACGCATTCCCTGATCGCGTCGGTGACGACCTGGGGCTCCCGGATCGTCCCCTCGGCGATGACGTCGCGCGGGAGCGCGACGGTGGCGAAGGATTTGAGCGCGAGGCCACCCTTGCTCTGGGCGAGCTCAACGACCTTGATTGCGCTCGTGCCGATGTCGAGCCCGAACGTCGTGGGCTTCCTGCCTAGTCCAAACAGCGCCATATTCGGCTCCCGGCCTTCTCCTGACTCTGACTCCACTTCCCGAGGAAGCGAATCAGCTGTCAGCCCGGTGCATTGTGGAAGGAAACGCTTATCGTGGTGACAGTTTATAACGGCGGGTTATTTTTACTGTCAACACTTCTTGCGCTAGATCGTGAGCTTCCGCGTTTCGCCGACCCCGACCTGTGGGGTCTCTGAGCATGCTGCAGCCCCGGCCCGACCGTGCTCTCGGCTAGCCCCACGCGTCGGGACCGCCTACCCCGCGGCTTCCCGGTAGCTGCCGGGCTTCACCAGCCACCGCTGAGGGATCGTGCCTCCGCCGGTACGGCCCGTTTCGCAACTCCAGGTCAGCGCGGCCCCGGCCACCGGGCGTGCGTCGATCAGGCTGGGCGTCGAGCTGCGGACGTGCCCGGCCATGGCGGCGCCCACGAGCCGGGCGGCACCCGTCTGGATGAGCCGGTCCGCTGCGTAGACCAGGCCTTGGACTGCAATGGTGCCACCGAGGGAGAGGCTGCCGTTCACGATCACCCAACCCCGGAACGCCCCGCCGGGGGCGAGCGGTGCGCCGTCGCCGATGCTGACCCTGGCGAGATCGCCCTCCGGCGTCACTTGGCTGATAGGCTGCCCGCTCACCGTGTCGACGAAGATCAGCCCGTCGGGGATGCGTCGGGCCGCATCGAAGGTGACCGTGCCTTGATAGTAGGTGCCCCGGACCCGAGCGACCGCCTTCAGGGCCTGCAGCTCAGCCGCGGTGAAGGTGAGCTCGTCGAAGAGTGCCGGGGCCTGCTGCTGCTGAATGTCGGCAGTCTCATTGGGGATCCCTGTGTCGCCTGTCCGTCCCTGGATCTGAGCCCCGGCGCCGATGGCAGTCGCGCCGACCGACCACGTTCCTGCCCGGTCGCCGCAGCTACCGTCCGCGCGAGCGTCCACCGTGACCCCAGCCCCGACCTCCAGGCCACCCCGCACGGCGATACCTGCGGGCGAGGCCGGGAAGCGGAGGCGGATGGCAGTCGCGCTGATGTCCTGCCGGGCGCGGCCGAGAGGGCCGGAATCGCCGGGTACGAGCCCGACGGCGGCCACCTGCCTCTGGCGATCGCCCTCGCCGGTGACCGTGACCCGGAAGCCGCCGAGCGGCGTGCCGAGCTCGGTCGCCACGCCGATTAGCTCACTGCCGTCGTAAGGCGCCACGGCGGGCGCGGACCACGGGATGCCGTTGGGTGAGTCGGGCATGCTCAGGGCCCAGAGCGCCCGCTCGAGGCCGGCCTCCGCGAGTGCCTGGGCCTGCACGATCATGACGTGGTTGCCCCCGACGAGCGGCTCCTGGCCCGTGAGCAGCGAGAGACCGACGAGCACGGCCGAGAGCACCAGCAGACTCAACATCGCCAGAGGAAGGACGGCACCCCGCTGGTCCCGCATCGGGGCTCGTACCAGAGGGGAGGGATTCACCGCAGCCCGATGTAGGTGGTCAGGACGACCGCGCCTCGATGAGCCGAGGCCGACCCCTGGCCGCGGGCGGCCGGGTAGGTCACCGTGACCGTGACCTGGCGGATGCCGGGGGTCTCGATTCCCGAGCACCCGGGAGCCAGCCCGCAATCCCGGACACGGACCACTCGGTCGTAGGCCGAATGGGGTGGAGCCAGAGACGCCTCGTCCGCGGAGGACATGAGGCCGACGCCGGAGCCTACCGCCTGCCGGATCTGCTCGAGCCGATGGGCGGCGAGAAACGCCGCGCCCGATCGGTGTCCGCCCTCGTGAACACTGGAGGCGGCCAATGGGAGCAGCGCGATCAGGGCGACCAGGCCGATGGAGAGCACGGTGAGCGCGAGGAGAACCTCCGCGAGCGTCAATCCTTGCTCCTCCGCAAGGAGCGACCGCACGCGCGCTGACCTAGGGGATGGTGATACGGCCGGAGGGAGCGACGGTGACGGTCAAGGTCCGTCCGCTGGCCGTGTCGGTCACGGTGTACGTCCCGCCCGGAGAGGCGTTCCCGAGCTGCCCGAAGATCGGACTGACGGTCGACAGGCTGATACCATCCGGGAGCCGGACGCTGCCGGACGCGTTGACGAGACCGGCGACGGTGATGAGGGCTCCGGAGCAATTGGTCGTCCTGAACTGCATCGTGCTCGTCGTGTTGGTCACGCACACCGGCCCATTCGTCTTGATCGCCAGCTGCCGGCCTTCGTTGAGATAGGCGCTTACGGTCTGCGCGCCCGCCCGGACCCGAGCACTCTGGTAGTAGCTCAGAAAGGACGGCATGGCCAACGTGGTCACGATCAGGATCATACCGACTGTGATGATCAGCTCGATGAGCGAGTAACCGGCTTGGGAAGACCGCCGTGCCGGCGCGCGCGAGGCAGAATGTCGAAGCATGGCACCCGATCTTCTAGCAAGAAGGGGACCAAGGCCCGGCCCGCCGAGGCCTAGGCCTACCTGCTCCCGGCTCGCCCGACGGGGGCCACGGCCGGTCGGCATTTCGTGGATTATACCCTGTAAATCAAATACTTGTAAATCGCGACGCCTATGGGTGCGAGGCGTTGGGCCTCCAAGTGCAGAGAGGCCGGATCTCGTAAGTGACGGTGCCTGTCACCCCAAGCGACGAAGGCCGCCCACAGGCCCGGTCCCGCCACGGCCCGTGACAGGCGAGGACACGTGTTGACGTCAGCCCCGGAACGCTTCCTCCCACGAGTTTCAGTCCAGGAACTGCTTGAAATACCATGCGAGAACGGCATCGCCCCAGAAGAGGCTGATCAGCCCCCCCACGGCGAGAAAGGGACCGAAGGGAATGGGGTCCTTCCGACCCTTCCGGCCGGTGGCTAGTAGCGTCCCGGCGAGCGGGCCGCCCAGAAGCATGGAGAGCAGGATGCTCAGGAGCGCAAGCTTCCATCCGAGGAACGCTCCGAGCATTGCCCCGAGCTTGACGTCTCCCACGCCCATGCCGGCCTGGCCGATCACGAGCGTGCTCGCGACGATGATCACCACGAACAGGCCCCCGCCGACCAGCACGCCCAGCAGCGAATCCGCCCACCCGATGCCGCCCGGCGCCACGCTGAAGAGAAGCCCGAGGGCGATCCCGGGCACGCTGAGGACATCCGGGATGATCTGATGGTCGAGATCGATGGCGGTGATCGCCAGCAGGCCGGCTACGAGAACGAGCGCCGAGGCGAGCCCGAGGCCCACCTCGAATCGGTGGTAGGCCAGGGCGAACAGGATCCCGCACGCAACCTCGACCCCGGGATAGCGCCAGGAGATGGGGTCCCGGCAGTACCGGCAGCGGCCTCGGAGCAGCGCGTACGACAGGACCGGTAGGTTGTCATACCAGGCGATCGGCTTGCCACAGTGCGGGCATGCAGACCCAGGATAGGCAATGCTGCGGCCCGCAGGAAGCCGTGCGATCACCACATTGAGGAAGCTGCCGACGCAGAGCCCGAGGATCGCGGTGAAAGCTAGGATGAGCGAGGGCACGTTCATCGTTGCCCATCCCGCTGCTCATCACCATTGAGGAGGTTGCCCACTTGTTTGTGCACGCGCTTCTCGACTATAACCGTTGGCCATCTGGTCCGTCACCCTCGAGAACACGCGCGGGGGAGGGAACGCTTGATTCCCTCCCCCGCGAGGCGACGATATTCTCGGACGCGCTACGGGACGCTGACGCTGGTGGCGTCACCGGAGCTGGTGATGGTGAAGACACCGGAGGTCGTGGAGGTATAGCCGTACGCGCTCCAGCCGGCCGGAGGAAGCGGGACGGAGGCCATGAAGGGGCCACCCGGCTGGTTGAGGGAGTTGCTGACCAC
>DATHSW010000099.1:0-18214 GCA_035463855.1 Candidatus Deferrimicrobiaceae bacterium
GGGCACCGTTGGCACCGCCGCGCTTGTCGGAGCCACGGAAGGTGGAGGCCGACGCCCAGGCCGTCGAAACGAGTTCCGAAACCGACAGACCGGAAGCCAGGACTTTGCCCTTGAGGGAGGCGATGTCCTGCGCATCCACCAACTTGTGGTTGACCGCGGGAATGGGGTCTTGCCAGATGAGCACTTCGGCCGGAACCTCCGGGCCGAGATAGCGAGCGCGCGGGCCCATGTCGCGGTGCGTCAGTTTGAACCACGCCCGGGCGAACGCGTCCGCGAACTGATCCGGGTTCTCCATGAAGCGCCGCGAAATTTCTTCGTAAGCCGGGTCGAACCGCAGGGAGAGGTCCGTGGTCAGCATGGCAGGTGCATGACGCTTGGACCGGTCGTGGGCATCCGGCACGGTACCGGCGCCCATGCCACCCTTGGGGGTCCACTGATGCGCACCGGCCGGGCTCTTGGTCAGTTCCCATTCGTAGCCGAACAGGTTCCAGAAGAAGTTGCCGCTCCACTTCGTGGGTGTGGTGGTCCAGGTGACTTCCAGGCCGCTGGTGATCGTGTCACCGCCTTTGCCGGAGCCAAAGCTGCTCTTCCAGCCCAGGCCCTGCTCCTCGATGCCGGCCGCTTCGGGCGCCGGACCCACATAGGATGCCGGGCCGGCGCCGTGGGTCTTGCCGAAGGTGTGACCGCCGGCGATGAGCGCCACCGTCTCCTCGTCGTTCATCGCCATGCGGGCGAAGGTCTCGCGGATATCCTTGGCCGCGGCGACCGGGTCCGGGTTGCCGTTCGGGCCTTCCGGGTTCACGTAGATGAGGCCCATCTGCACCGCCGCGAGCGGATTCTCGAGGTCCCGCTCTCCGGAATAGCGCTTGTCGCCACCCAGCCAGGTCTTCTCGGCGCCCCAGTAGACGTCATGATCCGGCTCCCAGACGTCCTCGCGACCGCCACCGAAGCCGAAGGCCTTGAATCCCATCGTTTCCAGGGCGACGTTGCCCGCGAGGATCATCAGGTCGGCCCATGAAATCTTCCGGCCGTACTTCTGCTTGATCGGCCAGAGCAGGCGGCGCGCCTTGTCCAGGCTGACGTTGTCCGGCCAGCTGTTGAGCGGCGCGAAGCGCTGCTGGCCCCTGCCGGCGCCGCCGCGGCCGTCACCGATGCGGTACGTGCCGGCGCTGTGCCACGCCATGCGAATGAACAAGGGGCCGTAGTGACCGAAGTCCGCCGGCCACCAGTCCTGCGAGTCGGTCATCAGCGCTGCGAGATCTTTCTTCAAAGCCGCGAAGTCGAGGCTCTTGAACTCTTCCGCGTAATTGAAGTCCGCGCCCATCGGATTGGACTTCGAGGAATGCTGGTGCAGGAGGTCCAGCCGCAGCTGATTCGGCCACCAGTCCCGGTTCGACGTGCCGCTGCCAACTGGGTGATTGAATGGGCACTTGCTGTTCTCTGCCATGATGTAGCCTCCTTTCAGGTCTTCACTGGCTAGCTGCCGGTACGAGGCCGCGGTCAGTGCTTCGGCATCACCGGCCCACGATAGCCGGGCCGCGACTGATAGGGCCAACACAATATTCGAATCACTGTGATAGCCTGGAGCTCTCATGCGCCTCACCCCGCCCGCGGCCACGCTCCGGCAGCTCCAGTACGCGGTGGCCATCGCGGAGACCCGGAACTTCCATCGCGCCGCGGCCCTCTGCCACGTGTCGCAGCCCTCGCTGAGCGCCCAGGTGGCGGAGCTGGAAGGGGCGCTCGGCGTACGCCTCTTCGAGCGGGACCGCAAGCAGGTGCTGCTCACCGCGGCCGGCCGGGAGCTGGTGGACCGCGCGCGCCGGGTCCTGCTCGAGATGGCGGACCTGACGGAGGTCGCCACCCGCTTCGGCGACCCGCTGAGCGGCACCCTGCGCTTCGGAATCATCCCCACGATCTCGCCCTATCTCCTCCCCGAGGTGGTCCCCGTCCTGCGCCGGCGGTTTCCGCGCCTGTCGCTGCAGTGGGTCGAGGAGAAGACCACGACGCTCGTGGCCCTGGTGCAGGCGGGGAGCCTCGACGCGGCGGTGGTGGCGCTCGAGGCCGACCTGGGCGATCTCGAGCGCGAGATCCTCGGCCGGGATCCCTTCGTGCTGGTCGCGCCGCGCCTGCATCCCCTCGGCCGCTCCCGGGCGGCGGTCGGCCTCGACGACCTGCGCGGCAGCACGGTGCTCCTGCTCGACGACGGCCACTGCTTCCGCGATCAGGCGCTCGCGGTCTGCTCCGCCTCCGAGGCGCAGGAGCCGGGCTTCCGGGCGACCAGCCTGTCCACGCTCGCCCAGATGGTGGCCGGGGGCGCGGGCATCACCCTGCTGCCGCGCCTGGCCGTGCGCGCGGAGAACCGGGGCGCGCACCTGGTCGTGCGCCGGTTCGTGGATCCCGCACCACACCGTACGCTCGCGCTCGCGTGGCGGCGCCGGTCGCCGCTTGCCGCCGCGCTCGGCCAGGTGTCGGTCACGCTGCGGGAGGCCTACGCCCGGGCGGAGCCGAAGCTCGAGGCCGCGCTGGGCCGGCGCTTCAGCCGCGGGGCCGCCTCCCCCAGATTGTCCGATCCGCTCGCCTTGCCTTCGGCGGGGGCTCGCACTGCGGCCCTCTCCCCGTCGAAGGGAGAGAGAGGGATGGCAGGGAGGCGGCGGAGGCGAGGTAGGGGCCGAGCTTGAACTTCTTCGCGGTGTCGTCCGAGGACATGTAGCGCACGCGCCGCTCGTGGATTCCGGGCGCTCGTTCACCCGGCGCGCCCGCGCGTCATCCCAAGTCCTCGGCCGGAACATGGCGCCAGCATACGGGCGCGGCCCGCAGTCGTGAGAGAATGGCGGGGTGAGCCCACGCGCTCCGCGCATGCACGGCGATCCGCCGCGCTTCGTGACCTCCCGGCTGCTCGAGGATCACGGGCTGCCGCACCTGTTCACCACGCGGCACTTCCCCGGCGTGGGAAAGCCCACCGAGCCGCGGCCGCCCTTCGGCCCCGAAGCGGCGCCGCTGCTGGCCGCGCGCGGGCTCGCCCCCGGGGCCGCGTTCGCGCGACAGGTGCACGGCGCCGCCGTGCTGCGCGTGGAGCGCGGCGGGCTCGCCGGACCCGCCGATGCTCTCGCGACCGGCCGGCCCGGGCTGCCCCTGGCCATCTCCACCGCGGACTGCCTGCCCATCGTGCTCTACGACGCGCGCGCCGGCCGGCTGGCCGCCGTGCACGCGGGCTGGCGAGGCACCGTGCAGGCGGTCGCCCGCGCTGCCGTCGCCGAGCTGGTCGCCGCGGGGAGCGCGGCCACCGAGCTGGTGGTCGCCATCGGCCCGTCCATCGGGCCCTGCTGCTACGAGGTGGACGCCCCGGTGATCGACCGCTTCGAGGCCGCCTTTCCGGGGGCCCGGGAGGCGTGGTTTCTGCCCAAAGGGCCGGGGAAGTGGATGCTCGACCTCTGGCGGGCCAATGTGGACCAGCTCATCGGCGCCGGTGTGCCCCCGGAACGGGTCGATCTGCTGCGCCTTTGCACCGGCTGCCGCCCGGATCTCCTCTTCTCCTATCGCCGCGAGAAGGGCGCCGGCCGCCTGGTCGCGGTGGCAGCGCTGCCCGAGCGGGCATGCTAGAATCCCCCCCACTCATGCTGGACATACGCGCCAATCTCGGGCGGGTCCAGGAGGCTGTGGCGCGAGCGTGCGCGCGAGCCGGTCGCTCCCCCGACCACGTGCTCCTCATCGCGGTCTCCAAGACGGTTGACGCCGAGCGCGTCCGACTGGCCGTCGCGGCGGGAGTCGCGGCCCTGGGGGAGAACCGCGTCCAGGAGGCGCGCGAGAAGATCGAGGCGCTCGGCCGTCCGGTGCCCTGGCACCTGATCGGCTCGCTGCAGACCAACAAAGCCAAGGAGGCGGCGCGGCTCTTCGACTGGATCCACTCGGTGGACCGGCTGGAGCTCGCTCAGGAGCTGAGCCGGCGCGCCCACGGGGCGCAGCGTACGCTCGACATCCTGCTGCAGGTCAATCTGGGGGACGAGCCGCAGAAGGGCGGCGTGGCGCCCGCGGAGCTCCGGCGGCTCTGCGACGCGGCGGCCGGCCTGCCCGCCCTGCGCGTGCGCGGCCTGATGGCGATCCCCCCGGCCGCTCCCACGCCGGAGGAGACGCGGCC
The DNA here is from genome assembly GCA_035463855.1 of Candidatus Deferrimicrobiaceae bacterium. Lineage (GTDB taxonomy): Bacteria > Methylomirabilota > Methylomirabilia > Rokubacteriales > CSP1-6 > CAMLFJ01. Next base: position 4,136 of record DATHSW010000099.1, read on the forward strand.
GTATTTCCGGACTCTCCGGGAGCTGCGCGACCGCCTGGGGCTCGAGCACCTGTCCATGGGCATGAGCGCCGACTACGAGGTGGCCATCGAGGAGGGCGCGACCATGGTGCGGGTCGGCACCGCGATCTTCGGCCCGCGCGTGGCCGCGTCCCTCTCCCCTCAGGGGAGAGGGCAGGGTGAGGGGAGTCGACGGTGAGCATCAAGGACAAGAAGGTCGGCTTCCTGGGCGCGGGCAACATGGGCGAGGCCATCATCAAGGGCCTGCTCCAGACCGGGCTCGTGCCCGCGTCATCCATCGCGGCGACCGACGTGCGCGCCGACCGGCTCCAGCAGATCGCCAGGCAGTACGGCATCCGGGCCGCCGCATCCAACCAGGAGCTGGTGGCGGAGGCGGACGTGGTGATCCTGGCCGTGAAGCCGCAGATCATGAGCGCGGTCCTCAAGGAGGTCGCGGGCGCGGTGGACCGCGGCAAGCTCTTGATCTCGGTCGCGGCGGGGGTGCCGGTGGCGGCCCTGCGCTCGGCACTCGGCAAGCCCGCGCGCCTGATCCGGGTGATGCCGAACACCCCCGCGCTGGTGCTGGAAGGCGTCACCGCGATCGCGCGGGCCGACGGGCTCGAGTCCGGCGATCTCGAGATGGCCCAGGAGCTGTTCGGCGCGGTGGGGCGCGTGGTGGTGCTCGAGGAAGATCACCTCGACGCGGTCACCGGGCTCTCGGGATCCGGGCCGGCCTACGTGGCCATCGTCATCGAATCGCTGGCCGACGGCGGCGTGAAGATGGGGCTCGATCGCGCCACCGCCATGACGCTGGCGACCCAGACCGTGCTCGGCTCGGCCCGGCTCCTCATCGAGACCGGGGTGCACCCGGGCCAGCTCAAGGACATGGTGTCGTCCCCCGGCGGCACCACCATCGCCGGCATCGCGGCGCTGGAAGACGGGGGCGTGCGGCGGACGTTCATCAGCGCCGTGGAGCGCGCGACGCAGCGCTCACGCGAGCTGGGGAAGAGATCATAGCGTGCTCGATCTGATCTTCACGCTGCTCGATATCTACAAGTGGGTGATCATCGCGGCCGCGCTGATCACCTGGGTGAGCCCGGACCCCCGCAATCCCATCGTGATGATCCTCCGTCAGGTCACCGAGCCGGTCTTGGCACCGGCCCGGCGGCTGCTGCCACCTTGGAAGACCGGCGGGCTCGACTTCTCTCCGCTGATCGTCATCTTCGCCATCCAGCTCGTGGAGTGGGTGCTTCCACGCCTGCTCCAGGCGCAGCACTGAGGAGGCCGCCGTGCGCATCACCCCCATGGATATCCGCCAGCAGCAGTTCACCGTTCGGATGTTCCGCGGCTTCGACGTCCAGGAGGTGGACACCTTCCTCGAGGACCTCGCCAGCGACTACGAGGCCATGCTGAAGGAGAACACCCTCCTCAAGGAGCACCTCCAGGCCGCGGAGGAGCGCACCCGCGGGCTCGAGCAGCGCGAGCGCATGCTGCAGGAGACGCTCGTCACCACCCAGCGGATGGTCGAGGAGATGAAGGACAACGCCCGGCGCGAGGCCCAGCTCCTGATCAAGGAGGCCGAGATGCAGGGCGAGAAGACCATCGAGGCCGCGCGCACCGCGGAAGCCGCCATCCAGGCGCAGATCAGCCAGCTCAAGCGCACGCGCCGGCAGCTCGCCGAGTCCCTGCGGGCCACCGTGGACATGTACCAGCGCCTGCTGGACCAGGACCTCGAGGCGGATGCCAACCAGAGCGAATAGCCTCGGAGGGGGGCTGCGCCCCCCTTCCGACGGTCGTCGCGCGCCTGTCGGCGCGCTCCTTCCAGCCTCCCCCCAAAGCGGGTTGCGCGGGCGGAGCCCGCGCTCGAACGCGAACGCTGCCGCGGAGATGGTGGTGGTGCGGGTGCAGCCGCGGGCGCGACGGAACGAGGTCGTGGCGCAGCCGGACGGGTCGTTCCGGGTGCGGGTGACCGCGGTGCCCGAGGGCGGGGAGGCCAACCGGGCGGTGGTCGCCCTGCTGGCCGAGGCGCTCGGCGTCGCGCCGTCCCGCATCGAGCTGGTGCGCGGGGCCGCGTCGCGGGACAAGCTCTTCCGAGTGCGCCGGTGATCACGCCCGTCCGCTGGGAGGACGGCCGTCTCGTGCTCCTGGACCAGACGCGGCTGCCCACCGAGGAGATCGAGCGCGCCTGTGCCTCCTGGCCCGAGGTCGCCGACGCCATCCGCACGCTGGTCGTCCGCGGGGCGCCCGCCATCGGGGTGGCCGCCGCCTTCGGGGTCGTGCTCGCCGCGCGGGCGAGCCGCGCCGCCACTCATCCCGCCCTGCTCGCCGACGTCGAGGAGGCCATCAAGGGGCTGGCCGCGACGCGTCCCACCGCGGTCAACCTGTTCTGGGCGCTCGACCGCATGCGCCGGCTCGTGGTGGCCAGCGCGGCCCTGCCGGTCGCCGCGCTCCGGGACCGGCTCCTGGACGAAGCCCACGCCATCTTCGCGGAGGATCTCGCCGCCAATCGGGCCATCGGGGCGCATGGGGCCGCGCTCGTGCCGGACCGGGCGCGCCTGCTCACGCACTGCAACGCGGGGGCGCTGGCCACCGCGGGCTACGGCACCGCGGTCGGGGTGATCCGCGCGGCCCACGAGCGAGGCAAGCTCGCCATGGTCTGGGTGGACGAGACCCGCCCGGTCATGCAGGGCTCGCGGCTCACCGCATGGGAACTCGCCAAGGAGGGCATCCCGCACCGGCTGATCTCCGACGTGGCGGCCGGCTTCGTGATGAAGCGCGGGGAGGTGGACCTGGTGGTGACCGGCGCCGACCGGATCGCCGCCAACGGCGACACCGCGAACAAGATCGGCACCTACGGCGTGGCGGTGCTGGCGCGTCACCACAACATCCCGTTCTACGTGGCGGCGCCGTCCTCCACCATCGACCCCTCGATCCCGAGCGGCGACGCCATCGTCATCGAGGAGCGCGACCCGGCCGAGGTGCGCGGCGTGGCCGGGCGGCAGACCGCCCCGACCGCGTCGCCCGTGTTCAATCCGGCCTTCGACGTCACGCCCGCCGCGCTGATCAGCGCGATCATCACCGAGCGCGGCGTGTTCCGCCCGCCCTACCACTTCTCGTAGCCCTCTCCCCACTGGCGAGAGGGCAGGGTGGGGGGCCCCATTTCCGCCAACCGTGACACCACCAGCGCCCGCCGGTACCACGAGCGCACCGCGCACTCGCCCGAGTCGGTCCGCGGGAGCGGGCACCGGCTCGACTGGGAAACCAAGCCGCTCCCGTTCAAGATCTACCCCGCGCTCGAGCAGATCCGGCTGCCCACCGATCTCCCGGTGCTGGGCGCCGACACGTTCGCCGCGCTCGCCCCGGGCGAGCCGCCCGCGCGCCCGGCCGCGCTCGATCTCGAGCGCCTGGCCGCGCTGCTCTTCTTCTCGGCCGGCGTCACCCGGGTCAAGACCTACCCGGGCGGCGCCCAGGTCCACTTCCGCGCCGCCGCGTCCACCGGCGCGCTCTACCAGACCGAGGCCTACGTGGTCGCGGGCGCGGTCGAGGGGCTCGAGCCCGGCGTGTACCACTTCAGCCCGGGCGATTTCAGCCTGAGGCGGCTCCGCGCCGGCGACTTCCGGGGCGCGGTGGCGGTGGCCGCCGCCGACGACGCGGTGGCGGCCCAGCCCGCCTCGGTGGTCCTCTCGGCCATCTACTGGCGCAATACCTGGAAGTACCAGGCGCGGGGCTACCGCCATCTCTTCTGGGATGCGGGCACGCTGCTGGCCCAGCTCCTCGCGGCGGCGCGCGCCCTCGACGTGCCGGCCCGCCTGGTCACCGGCTTCGTGGATGCCCAGCTCAACGGGTTGCTCGGCCTCGACGCCGCGAAGGAAGGCGCGCTCGTGGTCGTGCCGGTCGGCGCCCCGGGCCCGGTCGCCGCCGCGCCGCCGGTCATCACCGCGCTCACGCCCGAAGTCATCCCCCTGTCCTCTCGAGACGTGGACTACCCGCTCCTGCGCGACGCCTACGACAACTCGAGCCTCGACTCCGAAGCCGAAGTCGCCGACTGGCGCGCCGGCCGGGGTCAGGTCTTACATTCCGACATTTCACCGGTGCCCGCGATCCCACTCGTGCCCCCGCGGAGGGCGGCGGGCCGGTCGCTGGCGGAGACCATTGCCAAGCGCGGCTCGACGCGCGAGTTCTCGGGCGAGGCGATCAGCGGGGAGGCGCTGTCGAGCGCGCTCCATCACGCCACGCGCGGGTTTGCGGCCGACGTCCCGGCGGGCCTGGTGGAGCTCTACGTCAATATCCACGCGGTGACGGGTCTGGAGCCGGGCGCGTATGCCTATGACCGCGCCGCCCACGCGCTTGTCCGCCTGCGGGCAGGGGACGTCCGGAAGACGTCCGCCTTCCTCTGCCTGGAGCAGGCCCTCGGCGGCACCTCGAGCGCGACGGTGTTCTTCCTGGCCGACCTGACGCGCGTGCTCGAGCGCTGGGGCAATCGCGGCTACCGGCTCGCGAACCTGGAGGCGGGGCTGATCGGTGGGCGGCTCTACCTGGGCGCCTACGGGCAGGGCTTCGGAGCCAGCGGCCTCACCTTCTACGATCGCGCGGTGGTGGAGTTCTTCTCGCCCCACGCCGCGGGCAAGGACGCGCTCTTCGTCACCGCCCTCGGGCGGTCGGTGAGGAGGTAGCCCCCTTCCAGCCCCTGCGGAATGAGGCTAGAGGTACGCCAGGAGGCGGCCGCAGGCGATCGCGCCCGCCCAGCAGCCGAGCGAGATCCCGGCCGCGATCCGGGCCCAGGCGGGCGTGCGCGCTGCGAGGTTCCAGCGCGCCACCGATCGGAACGGCCATCGGTGGAACGCGGCGGCATTGAGCAGCGCCACCGCGATCAGGATCAGCTTGAGCCGGAAGCCCGGATTGACCGCGAACTCGGTGGCGTGCGCGGCGAACATCATGAAGCCGGTGGGCACCGCGAGGGCGAAGCCCGCGCGCGACCACGTCAGCAGATGCGCGGCGAGGCCGCTCGCCGAAAGCGAGTGGCCCCGGCCGAGCAGCCGCAGGTCGAAGAAGAAGGCGCCGCCCACGACCAGCACGAACCCCAGGATGTGCAGGATCTCGACGATCGGGTAGAGCCACTGCCACTGGCGCATCGCCACCGCCAGCGCGGAAGTCTCGAGCCAGACGAGCCAGGCGGCGCCCTCGGGCGGATGCACGGGCCTAGCGCAGTTCCGTCGTCTTCCCGGCGACCGTGATCCGCTCCGCGCGCAGCTCGTCCGGATCCGTGCGGCTGGGGTAGCCCACCACGGTCGCGGTCGCCCCCGGCTGCAGCGCGGTCCGAGGCAGGCCCCGGTTCTGCATCCGCGTTGGCGGGGCCAGCACCACGACCCACACCTTGCCGCCGGCCTCGAGCCGGATGTATCCGTGCGGGTGCTCGTAGCCCGCCGCGCGGATGGTCCCGGTGAGCGTCGTCTCCTTGCTGCTGTCGTAGCCGCTCCAGCCGTGATGGGCCGCCGCGGGCGCGGCCAGGGCCAGGAGGATCGCCAGCGTCGAAGCAATCGGTACGTGTCGTTTCACCGGGCGCTCCTTTCTCATGGTCGGGGCGCGGGCAGGCGGCCCGCCACCGTGAAGGTCCCGCCTCCCTGCGGCATCACGATCACCATCTCGGCCGGGGCCGGGCTGACGCCGACGAACGCCACGATATTGGCACCGTGGGTCACCAGGATCGTGTTGCCGCCCGCCCGCTTCTCGCCCGCCAGGGCCCGGAAGGCCCGCGTCTGCTCCGCCTGCCGCGTCCGGTCGGCGAAGAGCGAGCTCAGCGGCTCCCACGGCTCGGCGCTGCCGAAGGCCAGCCGCGCGGTCTCGAGGCACCGGCACCACCGGCTCGAGAGCACGCGCTCCACCGGGATCGCGCGGGCCTTGAAGGCGGCGCCGATCCGTCGCGACTCCTCCCGGCCGGCCTCGGTCAGGTTGCGCTGAGTCGCGCAGTCCTCCAGACGAAAGCCGGGCGGATCGCCGACCCCGGTGGTCGTCACGGCGTGGCGGAGGAGGACGATCTGGCCGCCGCCTGCGAGCCGGGCCCAGAGCGCGTCGTCGGCGCCAGCGGGCACCGGCAGGCCCAGGGCCGAGACCAGGAGCAGCGCCGCGCCCCGGGCGATCCAGGCTGACATCAGCCCATGGTACAGGGCTTCACAAGCCGGGCGCTCGTTGCAACCTATCGCGCGGTTCTGATACCGTGGTCGGGTCACCCTGACCTCCAAGGAGCCCGTAATGAAGAAGTATTACCTGATGGCCCCCGGCCCCACGCCCGTGCCCTCGAACGTGCTGCTGGCGATGGCCCAGCCCATGCTGCACCACCGGACGCCGGCGTACGAGGCTCTCTTCATCGAGGTCCGGGCGGGGCTCAAGCGGCTCGTCCAGACCAGCCAGGACGTGATCCCGTTCACGTCGTCGGGCACCGGGGCGATGGAGGCCGCCGTCTGCAACACGCTGTCGGCCGGCGACACGGTGCTGGTCCTCCGCGCGGGCAAGTTCGGCGAGCGCTGGGAGGAGATCTGCCGCACCTACGGGGTCACGGTGATCCCGATGGAGGCGCCCTTCGGCCAGACGGTGCCCGCCCCGGCCTTCGCGGAGGCACTCCGCCGGCACCCCCACGCCAAGGCGGTGCTGATGCAGCACAGCGAGTCCTCCACCGGCGTGCTCCACGACGTCAAGGGCATCGCGGCGGCGGTCGGCGCGACCGACGCGATCCTGATCGTCGACGCGGTGTCGAGCCTGGGCATCGCCGACCTGCGCATGGACGAATGGGGCGTGGACGTGGTGGTCTCGGGCTCCCAGAAGGGCTTGATGCTGCCGCCCGGCCTGTCCTTCTGCGCGCTCTCCGAGAAGGCGTGGGGGCACGTGAAGGCCTCGCGGCTGCCCAAGTACTACTTCGACATCGCCACCGAGCGGAAGTTCGTGGCCAGGAACGAATGCCGCTTCACCCCCGCCGTCTCCATCATCGTGGGGCTGCGCGAGGTGCTGAAGATGCTCGAGACCGAGGGCCTGCCGAACGTGTTCCGGCGTCACGAGCGGCTGGCCCGGGCCACCCGCTCGGGGGCGGAAGCGCTGGGCCTCGAGCTGTTCGCCAAGGCTCAGCCGAGCCCGGCGCTGACCGCGGTGGTGGCTCCGCAGGGGATCGACAGCGAGGCGGTGCTGTCCACCTACTCGACCTCGCACAACATCACGATCGCGGGCGGGCAGGGCGAGATGAAGGGGCGGGTCTTCCGGCTCGGCCACATGGGCTACGTCGGTGACTTCGACGTGGTGATCGCGCTGGCCGCGCTCGAGCAGGTGCTGCAGGAGCTCGGACATCCGGTCGACTTCGGCGCCGCGGTTCGCGCGGCCCAGAAGGTGCTGGCCGAGCGCTGAGCGCCATGCGGCTGCTGCTCCTCCGTCACGCCGAGACCGAATGGAACCGGGAGCGCCGCTTCCAGGGCTGGCGCGACAGCCCGCTGTCCACCACCGGCCGCGAGCAGGCCGAATCGGCGGCGCGCCTGCTGGCCGCCTCCCCGGTGGCCGCGGTCTGGTCGAGCCCGCTCGGGCGCGCCCGCGAGACGGCCGCCATCATCGCGGTCCCGCACAAGCTCCCGGTGCGCGAGGCGGAGGCCTTCAAGGAGATGCGGTTCGGGGACTGGGAGGGGCTCACCCGGGACGAGGTGCAGGCGCAGTTCCCGGGCGCGCTCCATGCGTGGGCCGAGACCCCGCACGAGGCCGTCTGGCCCGGGGCCGAGACGCTGGCCACGGTGCGGGCGCGCGCGCTCGCGGGCCTGGCCGCGCTGCGGCAGGCGCACGCCGGGGAGACCGTCTGCCTCGTCTCCCACGGGATCACGTGCCGGATCCTCATCCTGGAGGCGCTCGGGCTCGGGCTCGACCGCCTCTGGTCGCTCCAGCTCTCCTCCACCGGGATCTCGGAGCTCGAGTTCCGCGACGACTGGACCACGCTGCACCGGATGAACTCCCTCATCCACCTGACCGACGCCGCGATCGCCTGAGGCTGCCGTGAGCGCGCCGCGCAAGAGCCCGCCGACCCAGCTGCCCAAGGGCGCCAAGATCTATCTGCCCGACGAGGCGGCCCGCAAGCGGGCGGTGGAAGAGCGCCTCTTCGAGGTCTTCCGGCGCTGGGGGTATCGCGAAGTGGTGACCAGCGCGTACGAGTACTTCGACGTGCTCGCCCACGGCACCGACGGAGACCTGCAGGAGCGCATGTTCAAGATGGTGGACCGGGACAGCGGGCGGCTCCTCGCGCTCCGGGCCGACGTCACTCCGCAGATCGCGCGCATCGTCGCCACCCGGATGCGGGACGAGCCGAAGCCGCTGCGCCTGGCCTATGTCACCGACGTGTTCCGCTACGACGAGCCGCAGGTGGGCCGCTACCGCGAGTTCTACCAGGCGGGCGTGGAGCTGATCGGGCTGCCCAATCCCGAGGGCGACGCCGAGATGATCGCGATGACCGTCGAGGGCCTCCGGGCGCTCGGGCTCGAGCGCTTCCAGATCGACGTGGGGCAGACCGAGTTCTTCCGGGGCATCCTGGAGGACGTGGCCACCGACCCCGTCACCGGGCGCGAGCTGCGGGCGGCCCTGGGGCACAAGGACCTCTCGGCCCTCGAGCGGCTGGTGGGCGAGCTCGCCGCGCCCGCGGCGGTGACCGAGCTGCTGCTGGCCCTGCCCACGCTCTACGGTCGGGGCGAGGTGCTCGATCGCGCCGAGCGCCTGGTCAAGAATCCGCGCTCGGAGGCCGCGCTCGCCAACCTGGCCGAGATCTACCGGCTGCTGCGCGCCTACGGCCTCGCCGACTCGGTGCTGCTCGACCTGGGCGAAGTGCGTGGCTTCGACTACTACTCGGGCGTACACTTCGAGGCCTACGTGTCCGGTCTGGGCGCCCCGCTGGTCGGGGGCGGGCGCTACGACCAGATGCTGGCCCGGTTCGGCTACGACTGCCCGGCCACCGGCTTCGCCTTCGAGACGGGCCGGGCGCTGCTGGCGATGGCCTCGCAGGGGGCGGAGCCGCGGCTCGGCGGACCGGACTTCTTCGTGATCGACTTCACCCCGGACAAGACGCGCGCGCTCGCGCTCTCGCGGCGGCTGCGCGACGCGGGGGCGGCGGTGGCCCGCGACATCATCAGCCGCCCGCTGGCCGAGTCGCTGGCGTATGCGCGGGGGCAGCGCGCCGCCTGGGCGCTGGTCATCGGTGCCGACGGGCTCGATCCGGACCTGGTGCGGGTCCTGGACTTGCGGCCGGACGCGGGAGCGGGGGAGCGGACGGTGACGTGTCGAGAGCTGCTCGCGGACCCGCGGCCGTACTTCCCGGGTATTGGAGAAGGACATGCCTAATATCGTGGTGGTGGGCGCCCAGTGGGGCGACGAGGGCAAGGGCAAGATCGTGGACGTCCTCGCGCCGCACGTCGGCGTGGTCGTCCGCTATCAGGGCGGCAACAACGCCGGCCACACCGTGGTGGTGGGCCGGGAGAAGTTCGTGCTCCAGTCCATCCCCTCCGGCATCCTGCATCCGGGCGTCCGCTGCGTCATCGGCTGCGGCGTGGTGATCGACCCGGCCTCGCTGATCGAGGAGATGGAGTCGCTGGTGCAGCGGGGCGTGTCGCTGGACGGCAACCTCTATATCTCGAAGAACGCGCACCTGATCATGCCGTATCACCCCGCCCTCGATCGCGCCTCCGAGTCGCAGGCGGGCCACCGCCGGATCGGCACCACCGGCAAGGGGGTGGGCCCCGCGTACGCCGACAAGGCGGCCCGCATCGGCATCCGCATGGCCGATCTGCTCGACGAGCGGCTGTTCCGGGAGAAGCTCGAGTTCAATATCCGGCAGAAGAACCGCCTGCTGCGCGAGATCTACGATGAGCAGACGTTCACGGTGGACAGCATCCTCGGCACCTACCTCCGCTACGCGGGGTGGCTCGCGCCGTACGTGACCGACACCGCGCTCCTGCTGCACCGCTGGATGGAGGCCGGGCGCTCCATCCTGTTCGAGGGCGCGCAGGGGACGATGCTGGACGTCGATCACGGGACCTATCCGTTCATCACCTCGTCCAGCACCACGTCGGGGGGCGCCTCCACCGGGACCGGCGTGCCGCCCACCAAGATCAACGGCGTGCTCGGCATCTCCAAGGCCTACTGCACCCGGGTGGGCGGCGGCCCGTTTCCGACCGAGGTGTCGGGGGAGCTGGCCGAGCTGCTCCGCGCGCGCGGCAACGAGTACGGGGCGGTGACCGGCCGGCCCCGCCGCTGCGGCTGGGCGGACGCGGTGGCCCTCCGTTACGCGGCGCGCATCAACGGGCTCGACACCATCGCGCTGACCAAGATCGACGTGCTCGACAGCTGCGAGACCGTGCGCATCTGCGTGGGCTACCGCTACCGGGGCGAGGTGCTCACCGACTTCCCGGGGGAGGAGGGCATCTGGAGCGACGCGGAGCCGGTCTACGAGGAGCTGTCGGGCTGGCAGAGCCCCACCCACCGCATGCGCGACTACGCGGAGCTGCCGTCGAAGGCGCGCGAGTACCTGGAGAGGCTGGCCGACCTGGTCGGAGTCCCCTTCTCCCTCATCTCCACCGGCCCGGTGCGCGACGAGACCATCCTGGTGAGCGACTCCGCGCTCACGCGCTGGTTCCCCGCGCTCCGGAGCGCGCTGCCCGCGCACTGAGGCCGCCCCCGCGCATGGCGCTCAAGATCCTGATCGTCGACGACGAGGAGCCGGCCCGGCAGGGCCTGACCGCGCTCCTGGCCCGCTGGGGCTATGACGTGGACGAGGCGGGCGATGGCCAGGAGGCCCTCGCCAAGGCCGCGGCCGGGCTGCCCTCGGTGGTGCTCTCCGACCTCGTGATGCCCAAGATGGACGGGCTCGAGCTGCTCCGCGCCCTCAAGAGCGACGTGCCCTTCGCCTCGGTGATCCTCCTGACCGGGCAGGGGTCCATCGACACCGCGGTGACCGCGATGAGAGAGGGCGCCTACGACTACCTGACCAAGCCGGTGGACGTGGCGCGCCTGCGCCTGCTCATCCCCAAGGCGGCCGAACGGGGCGAGGCGCTGCGCGAGGTCGCGCTGCTGCGCCGCAAGCTGAGCCAGGTCTGGGGTATGGGGCGGCTCGTGGGGACGAGCGCGGGGATGCAGGAGGTCTATCGGCTCATCGAGGTGGCGGCGCCCACGACGGCGCCGGTGCTGATCAGCGGGGAGAGCGGCACCGGCAAGGAGCTGGTGGCGCGCACGCTGCACGATCTCTCCCCGCGCGCCAAGGGCCCGTTCGTGGCCGTCAACTGCGCGGCCATCCCGGAGACCCTGCTCGAGAGCGAGATCTTCGGCCACGAGAAAGGCGCCTTCACCGGCGCGCTCGAGCGGCGGCCCGGCTGCTTCGAGCTGGCCCACGAGGGCACCATCTTCCTCGACGAGATCGCCGAGATGAATCCGGGCACCCAGGCCAAGTTCCTGCGTATCCTGCAGGACGGCACCGTCCGCCGGGTGGGGGGCCGGACCGAGATCAAGGTGGACGTGCGGGTGCTCGCCGCGACCAACAAGGATCCGGTCAAGGCCATCCAGGAGGGGACGTTCCGGGAGGACCTCTACTATCGACTGAACGTGGTGAGCCTCGCGCTGCCGCCGCTGCGGGAGCGGCGGGACGACATCCCGGCTCTCGTGCAGGCCTTCATCGAGGAGTTCAACACCCGGTACGACAAGCAGATCCGCTCGCTCGACGAGACCGTGCTGAACGGGCTCATCGCCCAGTCCTGGCCCGGCAACGTGCGCGAGCTGCGCAACACGCTCGAGCGCGCCATCATCGTCTGCGAGGGCGACACCATCCTGCCTAAGCACATTCCCTCGCCGCCGTCGCTGCGCGTGGCCGAACCGGCCGACGGACCCGACGCGGTGAGCTTCCGGGTGGGCACCAGCCTGGAGGACGCGGAGAAGGCGCTGATCTTGAAGACCCTCGCGGCCAACGGCAACAACAAGACGCGCGCCGCCGACGTGCTCGGGATCAGCCTCAAGACGCTTCACAACAAGCTCAAGGCCTACGGCAGCTAGGCATGCTGCGGCTCGGGGTCCGCGGGCGGGAAGCGCTGGTCGTCAGCCTGCTCACCCTGCTCGTGGTCACCACCGCCACCGCCATCCACCTCTCGCAGCTGAGCCGGGTGGTGGTGCAGGAAGCGGTGAAGCAGGCCGAGCTGATCGCCAAGCAGATCTACGCCCAGACCAGCCGCGCGCTGCAGCGCGTGCCCGGCGCCGACCCGCTCGCCGCGCTGCGGGAGGATCCGGAGCTGCGCAGCTTCCTCGACGCGAGCGTGGGCTACTCGCCGCACCTGGTCTACGCCCTCGTCACCGACCATACCGGCACCGTGCTGATGCACACCGAGCGCCAGAAGGAGGGCAAGCCGGAGCCGGAGCGCCCGAACCTGGACGGGCTCCTGAAGGTGGACACGCTGAGTCGCTTCTCCGCGCTCTACACCGCGGGCCGGACCTACGAGACGGTGCTGCCCATGACGCTCAACGACCGGCTCTTCGGATCCATTCGTCTGGGCGTGTCCACCACGCTGCTGCGGCGCGAGGTCACCGGCTCGCTCCAGCAGAGCCTGGCGGTGGCCGCGGTCGCGCTGCCGCTCGCCTGGCTGGCCGCGATGGTGCTGGCCCAGCTCACGGTGCGGCCGATCCGCGCGATCGTGGGCCAGGTGGACCGCATCCGCCGGGGCGAGCCGCTGGAGGCCACCCCGATGGCGCTGGGCGGCGACGAGTTCCAGGAGCTGTCCTCCCAGCTCACCCGCCTGGGGCGCGAGCTGCAGGCGGACCGGCTCTCCACGCTCAGCGAGAAGGCCCACCTCCAGGGCGTGGTGGACCAGCTGGAGGACGGGGTCATCTTTCTCAACCCGGAGCGACACGTCCTGTTCTTCAACCGGGCCGCGGAAGCGGTGGTCGGGCTCTCGCTCGAGCAGGCGGTGGGCCTGCCGATCCACGAGGTGCTCGACCCGGCGCACCCGCTGCTCCCGTTCGTGGATCAGGTGCTGTCCGGCGCGGTGGGCATCCGCAATGCCACCGTGGCGCTGCCCCAGGCCGGCCGCGACAAGGAGTTCCTGGTCTCCGCCTTCCACATGGAGGACGCCCACCGGGTGATGGGGGTGGCCATCCTGCTGAAGGACCTCGAGTCCATCAAGACGGTGCAGTCGCTGGTGAGCTACTCGGCCAAGCTGGCCGCGCTCGGCCGGCTCACCTCGGGGGTGGCCCACGAGGTGAAGAACCCGCTCAACGCGATGATGATCCACGTCGAGCTGCTCAAGGAGCGGCTCGAGGACGCGGACGCCGACGTGAGGCAGAGCCTGGAGGTCATCGGCAGCGAGATCCGGCGGCTGGATCGCGTGGTGCAGGGCTTCCTCAAGTTCATGCGGCCGCAGGAGCTGGCGCTGAAGCCGGTGGATCTCAACGCCATGCTGCAGAGCGTGGGCGCGCTGCTGGAGGCGGAGAGCCAGAGCCACGGGGTGCGCTTCGTCCTCGAGCTGGACGCGGCCCTGCCCCCGGTGAGCGCCGACGAGGAGCTCCTGCGCCAGGCCTTCATCAATATCCTGCAGAACGCGGTGCAGGCGATGCCGAACGGCGGGGCGGTGCGCATCCGGACCCGCCCGGAGGATCTCGACTGGGTGCGGGTGGTGGTGACCGACCAGGGCGTGGGCATCGCGCCGGAGGACGTGGACAAGATCTTCAAGCTCTACTACACGAGCAAGCCGGGGGGCAGCGGCATCGGACTCTCGGTGGTGTACCGCATCGTGCAGCTCCACGACGGCACCGTCGAGGCGAAGTCGCAGCCGGGGCGGGGGACGGCCATGGTCGTCCGCCTGCCGGTACGGTGACGCGCATGCGCGGGCCGATCGGCCTCCTGCTCGCCCTCACGCTGGGCGGCTGCGCGAGCGTCGGCGACCTGCTGGCGCCCTCGCCGGTGATGGCGCCGCCGCGGGCCGCGGCCCCCGGTGAGGAGGACTCGACCGCGGCCGCGGCCCGGCCGGCGCCCGTCGTCCGGGAGCCGGTGCCCGCCCCGGCTCCGCCCCGGCCGGCGCGGCGCTGGAGGGCGGACTC
>DATHSW010000100.1:0-22849 GCA_035463855.1 Candidatus Deferrimicrobiaceae bacterium
GCACCGCCGGCTCCGTCTTCCCCCGCTCCCCGGTCATTTCTCGCCTCCCGCGCGGGCGATGCGCACCGCCGCCGCCGCGCCGTGTCCGTCCAGGCCCTCCACGCGGGACAGCCGCTCGACGTGCGGCCCCGCCTCGGCCAGCCCCTCCGGCGAATATTCGATCACGCTCAGCCGCGTCACGAAGTCCTCGGTGCTGAGCGCCGAGGAGAAGCGCGCGGTGCCGCCGGTCGGCAGCACGTGATTCGGGCCCGCCACGTAGTCCCCCACCACCTCGGGCGTGTGGCGGCCCAGGAACACCGCGCCCGCGTGCCGCACCCGCGCGAGCAGGCCCTCCGGATCGGCCACCTGGAGCTCGAGATGCTCCGGGGCGAGCCCGTTGGCCAGGTCCACCGCCTCCTCGAGGGTCGCGGTGAGCACGAGCGCGCCGTGGCTGGCCAGGGCCGCCCCCGCGATCTCCCGCCGCGGCAGCTCCGCGAGCCGCCGGCCGAGCTCGGCGGCGACCGCGTCGCGCAGCGCGCTCGACGGGGTCAGCAGCACCGCCCGGGCCATCGGATCGTGCTCGGCCTGGGCCAGCAGATCGGCGGCCACGAAGGCGGCGTCCGCGGTGTCGTCGGCCACCACCAGGACCTCGCTGGGACCCGCCACCATGTCGATGCCGACGTCGCCGAAGACCTGCGCCTTGGCCAGCGCCACGTAGATGTTGCCGGGCCCCACGATCTTGTCCGCGCGCCGGATGGTCGCGGTCCCGTAGGCGAGCGCGGCGATCGCCTGGGCACCGCCCACCCGGTAGGCCTCGGTCACCCCCGCGATGCGCGCGGCGGCCAGCACCGCCGGGTTCAGCGATCCGTCGGCCGCAGGCGGCGACACCAGCACGATCTCGCGGACGCCGGCCACGCGGGCGGGCACCACCGTCATCAGCACGGTGGACGGATAGGCCGCGCGCCCGCCGGGCACGTACACCGCCACGCGATCGAGCGGGCGCACCTCCTGGCCGAGCCGCGAGCCGTGATCGTCCTTCATGCGCCACGATCGGGGCGCGCACTCGCGATGGAAGCGCTCGATCCGGTCCGCGGCATACCGCAACGACTCGAGGGTGGCCGCGCCCACCGCGCGCTCCGCCGCCACGTACTCCTCGGGCCGCACCGCGAGCTCGGGCGCGGTGAGCGCCACCCGGTCGAAGCGCTGGGTGAGGTCGAGCAGCGCCGCGTCGCCCTGCGCGCGCACCGCCGCGACGATCTCGGCGACGCGTCGCGAGATGTCCGGATCCACCGCGCCGGGCGGCCGATCCAGCGCGCGGATGACGCCGGCGATCCCCAGGCCCGCCGTCGCGAGCTTGCGGATCATCGCGCGACTTTCTCCCGCATGGCCGTGATCAGCTGGTTCACCCGCGCGTGCTGGGTCTTGAGCGAGGCGCGGTTGACGATGAGCCGCGCGGTGGAGGTGAGGATCTCCGCCACCTCCACCAGCCCATTGGCCCGCAGGGTCTCGCCGGACTGCACCAGGTCCACGATGCGCTCGGCCAGCCCCACCAGCGGCGCCAGCTCGATGGAGCCGTCGAGCTTCACCATCTCCACCTGGATGCCGCGCTCCGAGAAGTACGCCTCGGTCAGGCGCGGGTACTTGGTGGCCACCCGCACCCAGGACCACTTGGCCGGATCGTCGCGCTCCCACAGCTCGCGCGTCTCGGCCACCACCAGGCGGCAGAACCCGAAGCCCAGGTCCACCGGCTCGTACACGTCCGGCTGCTGCTCGAGCAGGATGTCCTTGCCGACGATACCGAGGTCGGCGGCGCCGTACTCCACGTAGGTCGGGACGTCCGCCGGCTTGAGCAGGATGAAGCGCAGCCCCGCCGCCTCGTCGGCGGCGAGCAGCCGGCGCGAGTCGGGCTCGATGCCCCGGATGCCCATGCCCGCGAGCAGAGCCAGGGCCGGGTCCAGCAGCCGGCCCTTGGGCAGCGCGACGGTGAGCGTGGTCGTCACGGCACGCGCTCGATGACGGCGCCGAGCGAGCGCAGCTTGACCTCGAGCCGCTCGTAGCCGCGGTCCAGGTGATAGACCCGCGAGATCTCGGTCCGGCCCCGCGCGGCCAGCCCGGCCAGCACCAGCGAGGCGGAGGCGCGCAGGTCGGTGGCCATCACCGGCGCGCCCTGGTAGTAGCGCTGGCCGCGCACCACCGCGGTGGAGCCCTCGGTCTCGATCCTGGCGCCCAGGCGGGCCAGCTCGGCCGCGTGCATGAACCGGTTCTCGAAGATGGTCTCGGTGATCGTGCTGATCCCGTCGGCCAGTCCCAGCATCGCCATGAATTGCGCCTGCATGTCGGTGGGGAAGCCGGGGAACGGGTTCGTGATCAGGTCGGCCGCCTTCGGCCGCACCGGCCCCTGGCAGCGGATGCGGTCGTCCGTCACCGTGACCGCGGCGCCGCACTCCTCCAGCTTGGCGAGCGTCGCCGACATGTGGCGCGGCTCGGCGCCGGTGACGGTGACGTCGCCGCCGGTGATGGCGGCGGCCACCAGCAGGGTGCCCGCCTCGATGCGGTCCGGGATCACGCGGTGCCGGGTCCCGGCCAGCTCCGGCACGCCCTCGATCTCGATGCGCTCG
This sequence comes from Candidatus Deferrimicrobiaceae bacterium, assembly GCA_035463855.1. GTDB lineage: Bacteria > Methylomirabilota > Methylomirabilia > Rokubacteriales > CSP1-6 > CAMLFJ01. The sequence goes on from DATHSW010000100.1 coordinate 2,598, forward strand.
GTGCCCGCGCCGTGGATGCGGGCGCCCATCGCGGTGAGCAGCCGCGCCAGGTCGGTCACCTCCGGCTCGCGCGCCGCGTTCTCGATCACGGTGGTGCCCTCGGCCAGCGTGGCGGCCATCATGAGGTTCTCGGTGCCGGTGACCGTGACGAGATCGGTGCTGATGCGGGCGCCCTTGAGGCGGCTGGCCCGCGCCTCCACGTAACCGTTGCGGATGAAGACCTCGGCCCCCAGCTTCTGGAAGCCCTTGAGATGCTGGTCGATGGGCCGCACCCCGATCGCGCAGCCGCCCGGCAGCGCCACCTTGGCGAGGCCGGTGCGGGCCAGCAGCGGGCCCAGGACGAGGACCGAGGCGCGCATGGTCGACACCAGCTCGTACGGCGCCTCGTTGCTCGTCACGCTGGCCACCTCGACCCGGGTGCCGCCGTCCGCCTCGTCGCAGACGACGCCGCCCAGGCGCTCGAGCAGCGCGCGCGTGGTGGTCACGTCGGCCAGCGCGGGCACGTTCTCCAGCACCACCGGCCGCGGGGTCAGCAGCGCCGCGCAGAGCGCGGGCAGCGCCGCGTTCTTGGCCGCGCTGGCCGCGACCAGGCCCCGCAGGGGCGTGCCGCCCTCGACGATGAGTCGGGTCGCCATCAGCAGCCCTCCCGTCGCGCCGCCCCGGAGGCGCAGGCCGCGAACGTCGTCGTGGACTCCGCCCAGCGCCCGCCGATGTACCGCTCCACTCGGTTGAGATCCCGCCGGGCCCGGATGCCGGAGAATCCCTCGGCGGCCATGAGCGAGGCGAGCGGGCCCGCCTGCTCCTCGCCGATCTCCATCAGCAGCCACCCGCCCGGCTTGAGGACCGGGGGCGCGCCCGCCACGATGCGCCGGATCACGCCGAGGCCGTCCGGCCCGCCGTCCAGGGCGGCGCGCGGCTCGTGGCGCGACACCTCGGGCGGCAGCGACGCGATCACCGCGCTCGGCAGGTACGGCGGGTTGGCCACCACCAGGTCGAGACTGGCCGAGAGCGAGCCCAGCGGCGCGAAGAGATCGCCCGCGAGCAGCCGCACCCGCGCCGAGAGACCGAGCTCGCGCACGTTCCGGGAGGCGACCGCGAGCGCGCCCGCCGAGACCTCGACGGCCAGCACCTCCGCGGTCGGGATCGCGCGGGCCAGCGCGCAGGCGATGGCGCCGCTGCCGGTGCCGAGATCCGCGATCACCGGATCCGGACGGCCCGCGAGCACCTCCACCGCCCACTCCACGAGGCCTTCCGTCTCCGGGCGCGGCACCAGCACGTCCGGGGTCACCGCCAGGCGCAGGCCGTGGAAGTCCTCCCAGCCCAGCAGGTACTGGAGCGGCTCGCGGCGCGCGCGGCGCTCGATCAGCTCCCGGTAGCGGGCGGCCTCCGCCGCGGTCAGCCGGCGCGTCGGCTCCAGGTAGAGGGCGAAGCGCTCGACGTCCAGGAGCCCGGCGAGGAGCCACTCGGCCTCCGGGCGGGCGGCCTCGATGCCGGCCTCCTCGAGCGCGGCGGCCGCGCGCCCGAGCAGCGCGGCGACGGTGGACTCCGCGGCGACCCCGATCACGACACGCTCTCCGCGAGCTTCTGGCTCTGCTCGCGATCGCGCAGGCCGTCGATCAGCTCGTCGAGATCGCCCTCCAGCACCGCGGGAAGGCGGTGCAGGGTCAGGTTGATCCGGTGATCGCTGACCCGCCCCTGGGGGAAGTTGTAGGTGCGGATGCGCTCGCTGCGCTCGCCGGTGCCCACCTGGCTGCGCCGGTCGGCCGCGATGGCGGCGGCCTGCTCCTCCTGCGCCCGCTCCAGCAGACGGGCCTTCAGCACCCGCAGGGCCTTCGCGCGGTTCTTGATCTGGGAGCGCTCGTCCTGGCAGGTGACCACCAGCCCGGTGGGCAGGTGGGTGAGCCGCACCGCGGAGTCGGTGGTGTTCACGCCCTGCCCGCCCGGCCCCGAGGAGCGGTAGACGTCGACCTGGATGTCCTTCTCGTCCACCTTGACGTCCACGTCCTCCGCCTCCGGCAGCACCGCCACCGTCACCGTCGAGGTGTGGATGCGCCCGCTCGACTCGGTGGCGGGCACCCGCTGCACGCGGTGCACGCCCCGCTCGTACTTGAGCCGGCTCCACGCGCCGCGGCCCTGGATCAGCGCGACGACTTCCTTGAGACCACCCACGCCCGTCGGGTGGCTGTCGATGACCTCCCACTTCCAGCGCTGCCGCTCCGCGTACTTGGTGTACATGCGGAACAGGTCGGCCGCGAAGAGGCCGGCCTCGTCGCCGCCCGCGCCGGCCCGGATCTCCAGGAACACGTTCTTGTCGTCGTTGGGATCGCGCGGGATCAGGAGGCTCCGCAGCTCCTCCTCGAGCTTGGTCTGCCGCGCGGTCAGCTCGTCGATCTCGGCCTGGGCCAGCTCGCGCATCTCGCGGTCGGCGTCCTCGGCCAGGATGTGGCGGGCCTCCGAGACGCGGGCGAGCACGCTCTTGTACTCGTCGAACTTCTGGACCGTCTCGGCCAGGTCGGCCGCGGCCTTGGCGGTCCGGGCATAGACCGCCGGCTGCCCGATCACCTGGGGGTCGGACAGGGAGCGGTTCAGCTCAGCGTAACGCTCTTCGATCTGCCGGAGCTTGTCGAACATGGGGGCGCCTCAGGGACAGAAACCCGGAGAACGGCGCCGCCGCGGCTGGAGACGACCGAGTAACGGATGCTGGATCTGCGGCTCGGAGCGCGGCGCGGCGCCGAGCCGGGCCCTACCCCTCGGTAACCGTCTTCCTCTTGTACTTCTGCTGGAAGCGCTCGACCCGCCCGGCGGTGTCCAGGAACCGCTGCTTCCCCGTGAAGAAGGGATGGCACTTGGAGCAGACCTCCACCTTGATGGTCGGCACGGTGGAGCGGGTGTGGATGACCTCCCCGCAGTTGCAGGTGATCGTCGTATCAACGTATTCCGGATGAATGCCAGCCTTCACGGCGCACCTCCTGAGTGGAACTCAGAGAATAGCAGGCTGGACATGAAAAGGCAAAAATCCCGCTCAGGCGAGCTGGTTCATCTGGTTCAGGAAGTCCTTGTTACTCTTGACCATTTTGAGCTTGTCGAGCAGCAGCTCCATGGCCTCGACCGGGTTGAGCTGGGACAGGGCTTTCCGGAGCAGCCACACTTTTTGAAGCTCGTCCTTCTCCAGCAGCAGCTCTTCCTTCCGGGTGCCGGTCTGCTCGATGTTGATCGTCGGGAAGATGCGCTTGTCCATCAACCGCCGGTCCAGGTGCACCTCCATGTTGCCGGTGCCCTTGAACTCCTCGAAGATCACGTCGTCCATCCGGGAGCCGGTGTCGATGAGGGCGGTGGCCATGATGGTGAGCGAGCCGCCCTCCTCCACGTTCCGGGCCGCCGCGAAGAAGCGCCGGGGCCGCTGGAGCGCGTTGGCGTCGAGACCGCCCGAGAGCACCTTGCCGGAGGACGGGATGACCGCGTTGTGGGCGCGGGCGAAGCGGGTGATCGAGTCGAGCAGGATCACGACGTCTCGCTTGTGCTCGACGAGGCGCTTGGCCTTCTCGATCACCATGTCCGCCACCTGCACGTGCCGTTGCGGCGGCTCGTCGAAGGTGGAGGAGATGACCTCGCCCTTCACCGAGCGCTGCATGTCGGTGACCTCTTCCGGCCGCTCGTCGATGAGCAGCACGATCAGGTACACCTCGGGATGGTTCTTGGCGATGGCGTTGGCGAGGTTCTGCAGCAGCACCGTCTTGCCGGTGCGCGGCGCCGCCACGATCAGGCCGCGCTGGCCCTTGCCGATGGGGCAGAGCAGATCCATCGCGCGGGTGGTCAGGTTGTCGGAGTCGTGCTCGAGCCGGATCCGCTCCATCGGATAGAGCGGGGTCAGGTTGTCGAAGAGCGTCTTGTCGCGCGCCTGCTCCGGGGTCTCGAAGTTGATCGCCTCGACCTTGAGGAGCGCGAAGTACCGCTCGCTGTCCTTGGGCGGCCGCACCTGGCCGGAGACGGTGTCGCCGGTGCGGAGGTCGAAGCGGCGGATCTGCGAGGGCGAGACGTAGATGTCGTCGGGGCCCGGCAGGTAGTTGTAGTCCGGCGCGCGGAGGAAGCCGAAGCCGTCGGGCAGCACCTCGAGCACGCCCTCCGCGAAGATGAGCCCGTCGCGCTCGGCCTGCCCCTGGAGGATCTTGAAGATCAGGTCCTGCTTGCGAAGGCCGCTGGTGCCCTGGACCCCCAGCTCCTTGGCGACGTTGTTGAGATCGGTGATGGTCTTGTCCTTGAGCTCGGACAGATTCATCCGCTTTCCTCCTCCACCGACCGCCCCGCTCACCTCCGCGGTGGCGGCGGGCTCGGCGGGAACGGCAGACGGCTTCGGCGAGGGACGCTTCGGGCTACGCTCTGAAGAAGAGATGGTCGTCTCCGGCGGGTTGCGTGTGTACGGGTCTACTCTGTACGGGGGTTGGCTACCGTGCTTCGCGAAACACTGTCCCACACGGTTTCCCGCCCTGTCAACCCTGATTTTACATACGGATGTCGATGATGGCCCGCTGCTTGATCTCCACGAGCCAGTCCTTGAGCCGTGCGTCGTACTTCTGGCGGTAGAGGATCTCGCGGACCTGGCCTCGCACCTGGGCGAGCGCCTCTCCGCTGAGCGAGTCGCGCGAGTCCAGCCGGAAGATGTGATAGCCGACCCGCGAGCGGAAGGGCGTCGAGGCCTCGCCCGGCTGCAGGCGGAGGATCGCGTCCTCGATGTCCTGGGCCAGCTCGCCGCGCTTGAGATTGCCGAGAGAACCGCCGTCCTTGCCGGAGGGATCGTTCGAGTACTTCTTGGCCAGCTCGACGAAGTCCTGGCCCTCGAGCAGGTACCCGTAGATCTCGTCGGCCTTCACGCGCGCCTCCGCCCAGCCCTCCTCGCCCTTCGCCGGATCGGGCGCCACCAGGATGTGTCGAGCCGCGAAGGTGAGCCCGGTCTCGAGCTTTTCGCGGTTCTCCGCGAGGTACTTGTCGATCTCCGGCTCGGTCACCGAGATGCGCAGGGCGACCTTCCGTCGCACCACCCGCTGGACCATGAGCTGCTCGCGCATCCGCTTCTTGACACCCTCGAGCGTGAGGCCCTGGGACTTGATCATGGTTTCGAACTCGGCCTCGTCCTTGGCCTTGAGCCGCTTCATGATCTCCGCGAGGGAGTCGGTCAGCTCGGCGTCCTCCACCGTCACCTTCTCCCGCTCGGCCTGCTGGAGCTGGATCCGGTTCTCGATCAGGTTCTGCAGCAGCCGGCTGCGGAGCGCGCGGCGCGCCTCCCCGTCGGACATCCGCTCGCGGGTCTCGGCCAGGTGGTAGAGCTCGGCCTCGTCCAGCTCGTACTGGGTGATCGCGTCGTTGTTCACCACGCAGATCACGCGGTCGACCACGTCCTCCGAGTCGTGGAGCTGGTCCCGCGCGGTCAGGATGGGGGCGGAGGCGGGGGGCTGCGGCCGGGGCGCCTCCGCCACCGGACCCGGCGGCTTGCTCTTCCCGATCAGGGGCATCCAGCTCGGGATCGCGCAGCCCGAAACCGCGAAGGGGAGCAGCAGCAGCGCGAGCGCCGCGACCCGCCGCGCGCTCACCGGAGGGAGTCCAGGAGCTTCGCGAGGGCGTCGCGCACCGCGGGCCAGGGCTCGGCGGGAATCCGCGCTTCCACCATGTATTCCTTTCTGAGTCTGAGAGCGCCGCGGCTGGCCGCGATCGCCTGAAGCATCCGCGAAGGCGTCACCGTGGTCGACGCCGCGAAGGTCAGCACCGCGCGCCCGCCGCCCGCCTCCACCCGCTCGATCCCGAGCGCGCGCGCGGCCACCCGGAGCCCCACCACGTCCAGCAAGCCCTCCACCGCCGGCGGCGGCGGCCCGTAGCGATCGGTCAGCTCCGCGCGCGCGTCGGCCACGTCCTCGGCGCGCTCGATCTCGGCCAGCCGCTTGTAGAGAGCCAGCCGCTGATTCACCTCGGGGACGTAGGCCTCGGGCAGGAGCGCTTCCACGTCCGCCGAGATCACCGGGTCGACGCGCTCGGTGGCCGGCTCGCCCTTCAATTCTCTCACGGCCTCCGCGAGGAGCTTGCTGTAAAGATCGAAGCCGACGGCCGCGATGTGCCCGTGCTGGGCGGCCCCCAGCAGGTTGCCGGTGCCCCGGATCTCGAGATCCCGCATGGCCAGCCGGAGCCCCGCCCCCAGCTCGGTCGACTCCTCGATCACCCGCAGCCGCTTCTGGGCCGTCTCGTCCACCCGCCCGTCCGCCGGCACCAGGAGGTAGGCGTAGGCCTGCTGGCGCTCCCGCCCCACCCGGCCGCGGAGCTGGTAGAGCTGGGCCAGCCCGAAGCGGTCGGCCCGGTTGATGATTATCGTGTTCGAGGCCGGAATGTCCAGGCCCGACTCCACGATGGCGGTCGAGACCAAAACGTCGGCCTGGCCGTCCACGAACTTGACCATCACGCTCTCCAGCTCCCGCTCCGCCATCTGCCCGTGCCCCATCACCACCCGGGCCTCCGGCACCAGGCTCCGGATGAAGGTGGTCATGGAGGCGAGCGACTGGATCCGGTTGTGCACGAAGAAGACCTGGCCGCCTCGGTTCAGCTCCCGCTCGATCGCCTCCTTGATCACGGTGCGGCTGAACGGGGTCACCACCGTCTCCACCGGCAGCCGGTCGAGCGGCGGCGTCTCGATGACCGAGAGATCGCGCACGCCGGAGAGCGCCATGTGCAGCGTGCGCGGGATCGGGGTGGCGGTGAGCGTCAGCACGTCCACCGAGGTGCGGAGCTGCTTGAGCCGCTCCTTGTGCGTGACGCCGAAGCGGTGCTCCTCGTCCACCACCAGCAGGCCGAGGTTCTTGAACGACACGTCCTTGGACAGCAGGCGGTGGGTCCCCACCACCACGTCCACCGTGCCGCTGGCGAGGCCCGCCACCACCTGCTTCTGCTCCTTGGGGCTGCGGAAGCGCGAGAGCAGCTCGACCCGCGCCGGGAACGCGGCGAAGCGCTCCACGAACGTGTTGTAGTGCTGCTGGGCCAGCACGGTGGTGGGCACGAGCACCGCCACCTGGCGGCCGTCCGCCACCGCCTTGAAGGCCGCGCGCAGCGCCACTTCCGTCTTGCCGTAGCCGACGTCGCCCGCCACGAGGCGGTCCATCGGCCGGTCGACCGCCATGTCGCTCTTCACGTCCTCGATGGCGCGGAGCTGGTCCGGCGTCTCCTCGAACCGGAAGGCCGCCTCGAACTCGCCCTGCCAGGGCGTGTCCTCCGAGAAACGGGGCCGCTCGGCCACCGAGCGGGCGGCGTAGAGCTTGAGCAGGGACTCCGCCATCTCGCGGAGCGCGGCCCGCACCGACTCCTTCAGGCGCTGCCACGCGCCCCCGCCCAGGCGGTCCAGCCGGGCCGAGCCCTCGGGCGCGCCCATGTACTTGGAGATCAGGTCGAGCCGCTCGACCGGCAGGTAGAGCCGGCCGCCGTCGGCGTACTCGAGCAGCAGGAAGTCGGCGTCGTGCCCGTCGGAGGACAGCGTGCGGAGACCGTGGTAGCGGCCGATGCCGTGCTGCTCGTGGACCACCAGGTCGTTGGGGGCCAGGTCGTTGAACGACGCGATGGCCGCGCCCCGCTGGAAGCGCGGGCGGCGCAGCCGCCGGCGCTGGGCGCCGAAGATCTCCTCCTCGCAGAGCACGATCAGGCCGAGCGCCGGGATCTGGAAGCCCGCGGCGCACTCGCCCACGATCACCCCGAGCCCTTCCTGGCTCCAGAGAGTCGCCTCCGGCCAGGCCTCGAGGTCGTGCTCGGCCAGCATCTGGCGCAGCCGGTCGCCCTGCCGCTCGTCGTCCACCACCAGTCGCACCGTGAAGCCCTCGCCCCGCCAGGTGCGGATCTCGCCGGCCAGCGTCTTGAACTGGCCGCGGTAGCCGCCGACCGAGCGCGTGCCCATCGAGACCCGCGGCCCCGCGCCCTCGGTGCGCTGGAGCAGCGGCAGCTCGAGGCGCTGGAAGCGCTCGAGCACGGAGGCGAGCGGCGCCGCCGAGGGCGCGTCGTCGGGCGGCGCCTCCAGCATCGCGGGGTCCTCCAGCACCACCAGGGTCCCGGGCGGCAGGTACTCCACCAGGGTGACCGGCGCCGCATCCCGGGATCCCAGCGGCAGCACCGTCAGCTCGGCGAGCGGCGCGATCGAGCGCTGGGTGGTGGGATCGAAGAGGCGGAGCGACTCCACCTCGTCGCCCACGAACTCGGCGCGGACCGGGCGCTCGTGGGTGGGCGAGAAGATGTCCACGATGCCGCCGCGCACGCTCCACTGCCCGACCTCCAACACCGTCTCGACACGCTCGTAGCCGGCGGCCGTCAGCAGCTCGATCAGGATCTCCCGGTCGCTGCTCTCCCCGACCGTCAACCGGAACGTGCGACGCTTGAAGGCGGACGGCGGGGGCACCGACTCGGAGAGCCCCGAGGGGGTGGCCACGATCGCCACCGCGTCACCGTCCAGCAGGCGCCGGCAGCAGAGGGCGCGCTCGGCGTCGGGCTCGCGGTGGCGGTTGCCGCGCCAGGAGGCGCCGATGCCCGACGGGAACTCGAGCACGCGGCTGGTCTCGCCCCCCGCGGCGCCGCCGGCCGGCCCGCCCGCGAGCGTGGCGAGGAAGAACGAGGCGTCCTGCGCCATGCGATGGCGCGGCGACGGGCCCGGCGTGAGCAGGAGCACGGGCCGCCCGGTGCGCTGGAGCAGCGCGGCCACCACCAGGGCGCGCGAGGAGCCCCAGAGGCCTTCGGCGCGCAGGCAGGGTACCCCCTTGGAGAGGGCCGCGAGGACGTCTTCGAGCGCGGCCCACCGGGACAGGACAGCCTCGGCAGGAACCGTCATCACTGAGAACAGCACATCAGAGGTACCACCGGCCGCCGCCGGCGTCAAACTCAGCGGGAGCCCTGGGCCAGATAGAAGGAGAGGGTCTCCAGCTCGATGGCCAGGTCCACGTTCTTCAGGCGGACGTCCTTGCCCGCCTTGATCCGGCCCGGCGCGAAGTTCAGGATGGCCTTGATGCCCACCGCCACCAGCTTCTCGGTCACGGCCTGGGCGGACTCGCCGGGCACCGCCACGATCGCGATCTGGAGGTTGCGCGCCTTGGTCTCGCGCGGCAGGTCCTCCATGGGCTGGATCGTGACGCCCTCCACCACCTTGCCCCACTTGCCCGGGTCCTCGTCGAAGATCGCCGAGATCCGGAAGCCCTGGCGGGCGAAGCCCTTGTAGTGGAAGAGGGCCGAGCCGAGATTGCCGAAGCCCACCAGCGCCACCTGCCACTCGCGGTCGAGCCCCAGGATGCGCTGCAGCTCGGCCTTGAGCCCGGAGACGTAGTAGCCGATGCCGCGCACCCCGAACTCGCCGAAGTAGGCGAGGTCCTTCCGGACCTGGGCCGAGTTGAGGCTGAAGCGCTCCGCCAGCTCCTGGGAGGAGATGGTCTTCACGCCGTCTTCCTCTAACTGTTGGAGACTACGGGTGTAGACCGACAGGCGGCGCACGGTCATCTCCGGGATTCTCGGGATCTTGAACGGTGACCGTCGCGCCATGTTCGTTCCCGGGCGCTCACCGCGCCCGTCGGGGCCGCCTCGCGGGAATGCCCGCGTGCCGTCCCGGGGCCGTGCCCCGGGACGGTGCCTTCGAGCTTGCCGCTCTCTCTACGACTTCACGAACAGCAGGATGACCGCGATGACGAACACGAACAGCACGAGCGATTCGATGAAGGCCAGACCGAGCAGCATCGCGGTCTGGATCCGCGCGATCGCGCCGGGCTGCCGCGCCATCGCGTCCACCGCCTGCCCGGCCGCGCGGCCCTGACCGAGACCGCAGAGACCCGCGGCGAGGCCGAAGCCGAGGCCCGCCGCCAGCACCGCGAAGGCCTTGGCCATGTCGTTGCCACCCGCGGCGGCCGCCCCCTGCGCCCAGGCCATTGCCGGGACCGACAGAATCGCCATCATGCTCATGGTCAGAATGCGTTGCACGGCTCTCCTCCTTGTTGAGGGTGACTGCGACCTAGTGATGCTCGGCTTCCTCGACCGCCGCCGCGATGTACAGCATGGCCAGCTTGCAGAAGATGAAGGTCTGGATGAAGGCGACCAGGATCTTGAGGGGGAGCAGGAAGCCCACGACGAACACGACCATGATCAGCGCGGCGGGCGCGCCGATCACCAGCCCCGCCACGGAGCCGCGGAGCGCCCAGCCCAGCATCCCGTCGAAGCCCATCATGAAGAAGAAGATGGCGAGAAGGATGTGGCCGGCCATCATGTTGCCGAAGAGGCGGAGCGAGAGCGACAGCGGCCGGGCGCAGTGGCTGATGATCTCGATGACGAACATCAGGGGCTTCAGCACCGTCGGCACCGGCCCCGCGAAGTGCTTCATGTACGGGATGAAGCCCTGCTTGCGCACGCCGATCACGTGATAGGTGAAGAAGACGATCAGGGCGCAGGCCGCGGTGGTGTTGAGGTTGGCGGTGGGCGACACCAGCCCGGGCACGAGCCCCATGAGGTTCGACACCAGGATGAAGAGCCCGAGCGTCGCGATCAGCGGGAGATAGCGCCGGCCGCCGTGTCCGATGGTCTCGTCCAGCTCCTTCACGAACTGCTCGAGGACGATCTCCATGAAGTTCTGAGTGCCCGTCGGCACGAGCTGGACCCGCCGCGAGGCCACGAAGGCCACCACGATGAGGATGGCCATCGCGATCCACGTGTAGAGGATGTGGTCGGGGATGGCCGCGATGTGCAGGATCGGCGGGTGCTCGATCAGCTCCATGTCAGGCGTGCCTCCGCGCGTCGAGCAGGCCCTGGGCCAGCAGCACCGGCGGCAGCGCGGCGAGCCCGACCGCCACCGCGACCGGATGCGCCCAGCCCTGCGCCACCAGCAGGCCGAGCGCGCCGAAGGTCACGAGCTGGCGCAGCCCGATCCGGCTCAGGCGCCCGACTCCCCCGGAGCCCTCCGCGATCAGCGCGGCGGCCCGGTCGAGGTCGCGGGCGAGCCAGCGGAAGTTGACGAGGGCGATGCCGCCGCCGCCGCCGACCCCCGCCGCCGCGGGCGCGCCCGCCAGCCACCAGGCGCCCGCCGTCATGGCGGCCACGGTGGCGGCTCCGGTCCAGGTCACGCGTGCGGCCAGATCAGCGGTCATTGCGGTCCTGCTCGCTCAGTGTCTTGATGGTCCTGTAAAAGTTCACCCCGGCCGCCGCGATGCCCAGTGCGAGGCCGATCAGCAGCAGCCACGGGCTCGTCCCGATCCAGCGATCCGCGAAGTAGCCCGCGGCCAGCCCGATGGCCACGCATGCGAACAGCATCGTGCCCAGATTGACGAGCTGTGCGGTCTGACTCCGCGAAGGCCCCCTCTCGGCCGGAGCCATGTGAACAGGAACACTATCACAGGGCTCCAGACCTGACAAGAACTCGCAACTACTTAATTACTCTGATCAAATGTGCCATCCCGCCCTGTCGGTGACGCACAAGCAGGATCGGCGTCAGCTATTTCTCCTGGCCGAGCGAAATGCTGCGGACGAAGCTGCGCTGCAGGAGGACGAGCACGGCGAGCGGGGGCAGCATTGCCACCACGACGCCCGCCATGATGACGTTCCACTCGGCCTGCGCATCGGTGGCCACCAGCATCTTGATGCCCACCTGGATGACCCGCATGTCGTCCGAATTGGTGATGATGAGGGGCCACAGGTACTCGTTCCACATGTAGAGGAACTCGACCATGAACAGCGCGGCGAGGTTGTTCGCGGACAGCGGGAGCAGGATGCGGAACAGGAACCGCAGCGGCCCCGCCCCGTCGATCCGCGCGGCCTCGGAGAGCCCGGGCGGCATGGTGAGGAAGAACTGCCGGAAGAGCAGCGTTCCGGTGGCGCTGGCGAAGAAGGGGACGGTGAGGGCCTGGTACGAGTTGATCCAGTCGAAGCTCTGCATGAGCTGGTAGCTGGGCACGATGCGCACCGGGAGCGGCAGCATGTGGGTGATCAGGATGAGGACGAAAAAGAATCCCTTCCCGCGGAACCGTCCGAAGTACGTGAACGCGAACGCGGCCATGACGGAGAGAACGATCTTGCCGAGCGCCACCGCGAGGGAGATCGCCAGCGAGTTGGCGAGCAGGCGACCCAGCCCCACCTTCTCCCAGGCTCGGGTCAGGTTGTCCAGGAACGCGCCGCCCGGCATGATCCGCGGCGGAAAGACGAAGACGTCCTGGAAGCCGAGCGTGCTGATCTGGAGAGCGTACAGGATGGGCAGCACCGCGACCGCCGTCCCGAGGGCGAGGAGCGCGTGCACCATCACGGCGTGGGCCAGGCCGCTCCTAGCCATAGAAGACCCGGCGCCCCGCGAAGCGGAACTGGAGGACGGTCAGCGTCCCCACCATCACGAACAGCAGGATGGACTGGGCCGAGCCGATGCCCCAGCGGGCCGAGACGAAGGCGTCCTGGTACAGGCGGTAGATGAGCAGGTCGGTCGCCCCGCCGGGTCCCCCCTGCGTCATCACGTCGATGAGACCGAAGACCTCGAAGAAGGCGTAGAGGGAGTTCATCACGAAGAGGAAGAACGTCACCGGGGAGAGGATCGGGAACGTGATGCGCCAGAAGACCCGGACCGCGCCGGCCCCGTCCACCTGGGCGGCCTCCCGGTACTCAGCCGGCACCGCCTGGAGCCCGGCCAGGAAGAACACGACGTTAAACCCCAGCATCTTCCACGCGGCGGCCACCACGGTGACCGCCAGGGCGTAGCCGCCGTCCATCATCCAGTTCGGGCTCGAGCCGGTCAGCGTGCGGATCGCAACCGTCACCGGGCCCGTCGAGGGGTCAAAGAGCAGCGCCCAGATGGTGCCGGCGACCGCGGGCGAGAGCGCGTAGGGCCACAGGATGGCCACCCGGTACATCGCGAGTCCCCGGAGCGGCTGGCTCGCCAGCACCGCCAGCCCCAGCGCCACCGACATCCCCGCGGCCACCACCGCCGTCGCGAACACCAGGGTCACGCTCAAGCTGTGGTGGTAGACGTCGGAGGCCAGAAGCTCGCGGAAGTTGCCGAGCCCCACGAAGGTCCCGCGTCCGGTGAAGGGCGACACCTCGAAGAAGCTCAGCCGGAGCGCCTGGATCGAGGGCACGACCAGGAAGACCAGCACCACGCCGACGGAGGGGAGGAGCAGGAGGTACGGCAGGACGCGATTGGGGAACCTCCCCTCCATCGTCGCGGGCCGATGCCGCTACTTGTTGATGCGGTTGTACTCGTCCAGCAGCTTGTTGGCCTCCCCCGCCGCTTCGTCGAGCGCCGCCTTCGGTGAGAGCTTGCCGGACAGCGCCTTCTCGATCGCGGTGTCGGTGATGTTGCGGATCTGAACGAAGTTACCGAGCAGCACCCCCCGGGTCGCCGGCGTGTCCGGCCCCTCCTGGATCTGCTTGAAGGCCGTCTCGTGGTTGGGGTGCTTGGCGAACCAGCCCTGCGTGGTCAGCAGGGCGACGGCGGTCCTGGTCGCGGGGAAGTATCCCGTCTCCTCGTGCCACTTCGCCGTCTCCTGGGGCTCGGCGATGAACTTGAAGAACTTGACGACCGCGTCGATCTCCTGAGGCGTCCGGCCCTTGCCCTTGAGCACCCAGAACGAGGCGCCGCCGATGACGGCCTTGCCCGCCGGCTGGCCCTCGATGCGCGGCAGGAAGCCGGTGCCCACCGGGAACTTCGCCGCCTTCTCGATCGTGGTCACCTGCGAGGTCGACTGCATCAGCATCGCGACCTCGCCCGAGAGGAACGCCTTGTTGGGGGCGTACTCGCGGCCGCCGTAGGCCAGCAGCTTCTCGTCGGCCCAGCGCTTCCAGCGACTCAGCACCTCGACGCCGAAGGCCTCGTTGAACAGCACCCTGGTCGCCCGGCCGTTCCGGCCGTTGTCGTGGTCGGCGTACAGGCGATTGGCCAGGGCGTGCGACTGCTCGAGCATCCACGACGGCCAGCCGAAGGTGATGGCGGCCCGCGCGGCGCCGGAGGCCACGATCTTCCGGCCCATCTCCTCCACGTCCTTGAAGGACGCGGGTGGCTTGCCCGGGTCGAGCCCGGCCTTCTGGAAGACCTCCTTGTTGTAGTAGATGATGGCGGTGGACGAGTTGAAGGGCATCGAGTAGAGCTTGCCGCCCACCTTGTAGTAGTTCAGGATCGGCGCGATGTAGTCGTCGAAGGCGATCTCGCCCGGCTTCACCATCTCGGTCACCGGGACGATCGCCCCCGAATCCAGCATCGTCTGGGTCCCGACCTCGAAGACCTGGACGATGTGCGGAGGATTGCCGGCCCGGATGGCCGCGATGGCCTTGGTCACGGTCTCGGCGTAGCTGCCGGTGAAGAGCGGTTCCACCGCGTAGCTCGGGTTGGCCTTGTTGAAGCCCGCCGCGATGTCCTTCGTGATGGCGTCGTAGCGCGCCCCTCCCATCGCGTGCCAGAGAGTGATCTTCACCGGCTGCTGCGCGAGGGCCGGCGTGACCGTCGCGAGCAGGATGGTGATGGCGACGACGATGCGCGTGTAGGTGCCGTGTCCGTGGCTCATGGAGCCCTCCTTGCGACCAGGTGATGGTGATGAGAGATGGCGCCCCGTCACGGTCGCGCCCAGCCCCGCGACCGCTCCACCGCGCGGCGCCAGCCCTCGTAGGCCGTCTCGCGCGCGCGGTCGGACATCGCGGCGGTGAACTTCCGTTCGAGCTTCCAGCGGGACGCCAGCTCCCGGCTCTTCCACAGCCCCGCGCCCACCCCGGCCAGGTAGGCGGCGCCGAGCCCGGTGGTCTCGGTCACCGAGGGGCGCAGCACCTCCACGCCCAGCACGTCGGCCTGGAACTGGCAGAGAAAATCGTTGGCCGATGCGCCGCCATCGACTCGAAGAGACGTGAGCGGCACGCCGGACTCGCGCTTCATGGTGTCGAGCACGTCGCGGCTCTGGTAGGCGATGGCCTCGAGCGCCGCGCGGGCCAGGTGGGCGCGCGTGGTGCCGCGCGTGATACCGACCAGCGTGCCCCGCGCGTAGGGATCCCAGTAGGGCGCGCCCAGCCCCACGAAGGCCGGCACCAGATAGACGCCGCCGGTGTCCGGCACCGACTCGGCCAGCGCCTGGGTCTCGGCGGCCTGCCCGATGATGCCGAGGCTGTCGCGCAGCCACTGGACCGCCGCGCCCGCGATGAACACCGCGCCCTCGAGCGCGTAGGCCGTGCGGCCCTCCACCGTCCACGCCACCGTGGTGAGCAGGCCCTCGCGCGAGGCGACGGCGCGCTCGCCCGTGTTCAGCAGCGCGAAGCAGCCGGTGCCGTAGGTGTTCTTGGCCATGCCGGGCTCGACGCAGGCCTGGCCGAACAGCGCGGCCTGCTGATCCCCCGCGATCCCCGCCACCAGAATGCCCGGTGGCAGCCCCGCGGCTTTCGCGCTCTCGCCGAACACCCCGGCCGACGGCTTCACCTCGGGCAAGAGCGCCATCGGCACGTCCAGGAGCCGGCACAGCCCCTCGTCCCACCGGAGCGCGTGGATGTCGTAGCAGAGCGTGCGCGAGGCGTTGGAGGGATCGGTGGCGTGCACCGCGCCGCCGGTGAGCTGCCAGAGCAGCCAGGTGTCCACCGTGCCGAAGCACAGCTCGCCCCGCTCCGCGCGCGGGCGCAGCGCCGGATCGTGATCGAGCAGCCAGCGGATCTTGGTGCCGGAGAAGTAGGCGTCCACCACCAGCCCGGTCTTCCGCCGGATCTCGGGCTCGGCCCCGTCGGCCTTCAGCCGGTCGCAGAGCGCGGCGGTCCGCCGGCATTGCCAGACGATGGCGTTGCCGACCGGGCGCCCGGAGGCGCGCTCCCAGAGGATGGTGGTCTCGCGCTGGTTGGTGATGCCCACCGCCGCGATCTCGGCCGGCGTGATCCCGGACGAGGCCACCGCCTGGCCGAGCGCCTGCGCGGTGGTGGCCCAGATCTGCGCCGGATCGTGCTCCACCCAGCCCGGCTGCGGGTAGTGCTGGGGCAGCTCCGCGTAGCCGCGCGCCCGCACGAGGCCCTCCGGATCGATCACGAGGGCGGTGGACCCGGTCGTGCCCTGGTCCAGCGCCAGGACGAAGCGCCGCGCGGTCACCGGCCGAGCAGCTCCTTGGCCAGGTCCGGGCGGTCGGTGATGACCACGCCCACGCCCTGGTCGATGAAGCGCGCGATCGCGTCGCGCTCGTTCACCGTCCAGACGCCCAGGGTGAGGCCGGCCAGCCGCGCCTGCTTCGCCACCTCGGCGTTGACCAGCGCCTGATCGAGCCCGACGAACGTCACGCCGGCCTGGCCCAGCGCCAGGAGCTCCGCGGGGACGGCGGCGGCCGGCAGCGCGCGCGCCGAGTAGAGCGCGGCCACCCGCGCGTCGGCCCGGAGCTGGCGCACCCGGCGCCACGTCGCGCCCTCGAAGGCCATCACCACCGTGAACGGCACGAAGCGGTGGCGGTCGAGCACCGCGAGGACCTTCTCCTCGATCCCCGGATAGCGCTGCCGCCGCTCGTCGGGTTTGATCTCCAACAGGATCTGCCGCTTTCCCGCCGCGGCCAGCTCCACCACCTGCTCGAGTGTCGGGATCCGCTCCTCGGTGACCGCCCCGCTCCGGTCCTTCAGGCGCAGGGCCCCCAGCTCGGCGAGGGTGCGCTCCCGCACCGGGCCCGCGCCGGTGGTGGTGCGGTCGAGGGTGGGATCGTGGATCACCACGACCTCCCCGTCGCGCGCGAGGTGCACGTCGAGCTCGAGGAAGTCGGCGCCCAGGGCCAGGGCGTTCCGGAACGCGAGCGGGCTGTTCTCCGGCCAGAGCAGCGCCCCGCCCCGGTGCGCGGCGAAGAGCGGCGCGATCATGCCCTGCGCGGCCGCGGTGGCGCCGCCCAGGACCGCGCTCACCACGACCAGCGCCATGGCCAGGAGAAGCGGGCCTCTCACTTGTCGCTCTCCACGAGCCCCTTCACGAACCAGCGCTGCATGAAGATGATGATGGCCACCGGAGGCAGCAGCGCCATCATGGCCCCCGCCATGATGAGGTTCCAGGTGGGCAGCTCGGTGCCGCTGCGCGGGATGATCTGCTCGAGTCCGATCACGACCGTGCGCATCGCCTCCGTGTTGGTGATCATGAGCGGCCACAGGTACTGGTTCCAGCCGAAGATGAAGAGCACCACGAAGAGCGCGGCGATGTTGGCCCAGGACAACGGCAGCAGGAAGCCCCACAGGAAGCGCAGCGGCCCCGCCCCGTCGAGCTGGGCCGCCTCCGCCAGCTCGCTGGGCACGGTGAGATAGAACTGACGGAACAGGAAGGTCGCGGTGGCGGAGGCCATGAGAGGGATCGTGAGGCCCTGGTAACTATTGAGCCAGCCCAGGGTCCCGATGACCTCGTAGGTGGACATGAGCCGGACCGGCACCGGCAGCATCAGGGTGATGAAGATCATCCAGAAGCAGAACATGCGGCCGCGGAAGTTGAAGTACACGATGGCGAACGCGGAGAGCATGGAAATCGCGATCTTGCCCACCGCCACCGTCACCGCCATCACCGCGCTGTTGAACAGCATGCGGCCCATGTTCGTCTTGCGCCACGCCTCCGCGTAGTTCTCCAGCATGTGGCTGGAGGGCAGCAGGCGTGGCGGCCGCTGGACCACTTGCTGCAGGTCCTGGGTGGACACGATGACCGCGAAGTAGAGCGGGAACACCACTACCGCGATGCACGCGATCAGGAGCGCGTGCACGAGCAGGCTGCCCCACGGAAGCCGCCGCCCGCGGGGCGCGGCGGCCGCCTGCGTCCGCGTCCGGGCCTGCTCGAGCTGCGTCGCACCTACCGCGGACACGGGACCCTTTCCTGCTGCCGCGGGGAGCCCCTCTTGCTCAGTCCGCCCCGGGGGAAGACCTCGCCCCGCGGTAGGGCCTCTTCGCGCCTGCGGCGCTCATCGGGGCGCCCGCTCATCGGTAGGTGACCTTCTTCTCGGCGAAGCGGAACTGGAGCACGGTGAGCCCGATCACCATGGCCATCAGGATCACGGACTGCGCGCCCGACGAGCCCAGGTTGAGCCCGATGAAGCCGTCCTTATAGAGCTTGTAGACCATGATCTCGGTGGCCTGGCCCGGCCCGCCCTTGGTCACCGCGTCGATGACGCCGAAGGACTCGAAGAAGGCGAAGACCATGTTGAGCACGACCAGGTAGAACGTGATGGGGGACACGAGCGGGAACACGATGGCGGTGAAACGGCGGAGCGGGCCGGCCCCGTCCACGTCCGCCGCCTCCATCACCGAGGCGGGAATGGCCAGGAGCCCCGCGATGTAGAACGCGATGTTGTAGCCCAGGTGCGTCCACGCGGTGGCCCCGATTACCAGGGTCATGGCGACCCAACCCTTCAGCAGCCAGTTGAACTCGTAGGCGGTCACGAAGGAGAGGAAGTACGGCAGGATCCCGTAGGCGGGGTGGAAGATGAACAGGAAGATGATGCCCGCCACCGCCGGCGCGATGCCATAGGGCCACAGCAGCAGCGTGCGGTAGACCCCCAGTCCGCGGATCTTCTGGGTGGCGAGGCCCGCCAGCACCAACGCCCCCACCACCGAGAGGGCGGTGACCCCGCCCGCGAACAGAAACGAGTTGAGGACGCTCGTGTAGTAGTCCGGATCGGCGAGCAGCTTGGTGAAGTTCTCGAGGCCGACGAAGGTGGACTTGTCTCCGAACGGCGAGACCCGGTAGAGGCTCAGCTGCAGCGACTTGAGCGCGGGCCAGAAAAAGAAGAGCACGGTGACCGCCACCTGTGGGGCCACCAGCAGGTAGGGCAGCCACCGGCTCTTGAAGACCGTCCGCTGCATCGACGCTCCCGACGCCCGGCCCTACTGCTTGTTCGCGGCCGCGAACTCCTTCAGGATGTCGTTGGACCTGGCCGCCGCATCGTCGAGCCCCTGCTTGGCGGATTTCTTGCCCGCGATGATGTTCTCCATCTCGCTCTCGATCACGTCGCGGATCTGCACGAAGTTGCCGAGCCGCAGCCCCTGGCTGTTGGGAGTCGCGGCGCCCTTGGTGAGCTGGGCGAACGCGGTGAACTGGTCGGGATTCCGCTTGAAGTGCTGCGCGGTCTCCAGATTCTTCACCGCCGAGTTGGAGATGGCGAGGTAGCCGGTGGTGACGTGCCACCACATCTGCTGGTTCGTGTCCGAGATGAACTTCAGGAAGCGGGCGGTCCCGCGATTCTCCACCGCCGGCTTGCCCTTCATCACCCACAGAGTGGCCCCGCCGATGATCGAGGTGGCCTTCTTGTAGGGGGCGCCCCACTGCGGGAGCTGTCCGGTGCCCCACTTGAACTTGGCGCCCTTGGTGAAGCCGCCGATGAGGGCGGAGGATTGCATGTACATGCCGCACTCGCCGCTCAGGAACTTGGGGTCGGCGGTGCCCGCGCGCCCGCCGTAGGAGAAGATGTTGTCCTTCTGCCACGCCGCGAGCTGGCCGAGATGCTTGACGCCGAACTCGCGGTTGATCAGGAGCTGCACGTCGAGGCCGTCGAAGCCGTTGCGCTTGCTCGCGAACGGCTGGTCGTGCAGGGCGTGCATGTTCTCGACTTGGACCCACGACGGCCAGCCGGTGGAGAAGCCGCACTTGGTGGCCCCCGAGGAGATCAGCTTCTTCGAGTACTCCTCCACCTGCTTCCACGTCTGGGGCGGCTTGTTCGGATCGAGCCCCGCCTTCTGGAACGCGTCCTTGTTGTAGTAGAGGATCGGGGTCGAGGAGTTGAACGGCATCGAGTAGAGGTTGCCGTCCTTGGAGTAGTAGCCGACCACCGGGGCGATGAAGTCCTTCCAGTCGACCGCGATCTCCTGCTCCTTCATGAGCTCGAAGACCGGCAGGACCGCGCCGGAGAGCATCATGGTCTGCGTGCCGACCTCGAACACCTGCACGATGTGGGGTGCCTGGCGCTGGCGGTAGGCCGCGATCGCGGCGGTGAGGGTCTCCGCGTAGGTCCCCTTCCGCAGCGGCTTCACCTCGTACTCGGACTGGCTCTCGTTGAACTGCTTCACCAGCTCGTTGACCGCCTCGCCGAGCTGGCCGGTCATGGCGTGCCAGAACTGGAGCTCGGTCTTGGCGAAGGCGGGGCCGGGCGCCAGGAGGAGCGCCGCGACCAGGAGGAGCGCCGTCGCGGCCGACCACCAACACGTCCTTGTCTGTGGCATGGGGAACCTCCCGTGTGCGGTGTGGACAGGTGCCTCAGGCTATCGATCAGGGATCTCGGCCGGGTTGCGGCCGAATCACGTTTCCGTATCGCTCAAACGAGCGCTCGGAACTATAG
>DATHSW010000101.1:0-3323 GCA_035463855.1 Candidatus Deferrimicrobiaceae bacterium
GAGGAGCAGGCGGCACGGCCGATCCAGGCCGCGACGGCATCGGCCGCGACCTTCGCGGTGGGCGCGGGCGTGCCCGTCGTGACCATCCTGCTTGCGCCGGCGAGCGGTCTGGTGCTCACCGTCTCGGTCGTGTCCCTGCTCTGTCTCGCCGCGCTCGGCGCGCTCGCGGCCCGTGCCGGCGGCGCTGCGGCGGCGGCTGGCGCCGGCCGCGTGGTCTTCTGGGGGGCGCTGGCGATGGCCGCGACGGCAGGCATCGGCAAGCTGTTCGGCACGACGGTCGGCTGAGCGCTTGCACGGTCAATCATGATCGGGAGTCGCGCATGAGCCACGACGTCATCGTCATCGGGGCCGGCATCTCCGGCATGTACCAGCTCCACCGGCTCCGCGGGCTGGGGCTGCGCGCGCGCGTGTTCGAGGCGGGCGAGGGTGTCGGCGGCACCTGGTACTGGAACCGTTACCCGGGGGCGCGGTTCGATTCCGAGAGCTGGACCTACGGCTACTCCTTCTCCGACGCGCTGCTGCGCGAGTGGGAATGGACCGAGCACTTCGCGGCCCAGCCGGAGACGCTGCGCTACTGCAACTTCGTCGCCGACAAGCTCGACCTCCGCCGCGACATCGAGTTCAACTGCCGGATCAAGGCGGTCGCCTATGACGAGGCCGCGAACCAGTGGGAGATCGAGAGCGAGGACGGCCGGCGGGCGCGGGCGTGGTTCCTGATCACCGCGGTCGGGCCCCTGTCGGCGCCGACCATGCCGACCATCCCGGGCGTCGAGAGCTTCCGCGGCGAGTCCTACCATACCGGCACCTGGCCGCACCGGCCGGTGAGCTTCGCGGGCAAGCGGGTCGCGGTGATCGGCACCGGGGCGACCGGCGTGCAGGCGATCACCGAGATCGCCAAGACGGTCGGCCACCTCACGGTGTTCCAGCGCACGCCGAACTGGTGCGCGCCGCTGCACAACAGCAAGATCGACGCGGCCACGCAGGCCCGCATCCACGCGACCTATCCGGAGATCTTCGAGGCCTGCCGCAACACCTTCGGCTGCTTCATCCACCAGGCCGACCCGCGCAACGCGCTCGAGGTGAGCCCGGAGGAGCGCGAGGCGTTCTACGAGAAGCTCTATCGCGAGCCCGGCTTCGGCATCTGGATGGGCAACTTCCGGGACGTGCTGATCAACCAGGAGGCCAACGCCACCGTCACCGAGTTCATGCGCCGGAAGATCCGCGCGCGCGTGAAGGACCCGAAGCTGGCGGAGAAGCTGATCCCGACGAACCACGGCTTCGGCACCCGCCGCGTGCCGCTGGAGAGCGGCTACTACGAGGTCTACAACCAGCCGAACGTGCGGCTGGTCGATCTGCGCGAGACGCCGATCGAGCGGATCACGCCCGCCGGGATCAAGACCAGTGACACCGAGCGCGAGTTCGACATGATCATCTACGCCACCGGCTTCGACGCCATCACCGGGTCGTTCGACCGCATCGACATCCGCGGCCGGGGCGGCCGGCGGCTGCGGGAGAAGTGGGCGGAGGGGCCGCGGACCTATCTCGGCCTGCAGATCGAGGGCTTCCCCAACCTGTTCACGCTGGTCGGGCCGCACAACGCGGCCACCTTCTGCAACATCCCGCGCTGCATCGAGCAGAACGTGGACTGGGTGACCGCGCTCATCGGGCACATGCGCGAGAAGGGCCACGCGCGCGTGGAGGCCACCGCCGAGGCGGAGCGGGACTGGACGCAGCACGTGCACGACACCGGGCGGCGCATGCTGTTCACCCAGGTCGATTCCTGGATGATGGGCATCAACTCCAACGTGCCGGGCAGGCAGAAGCGCACCTTCGTGGTCTACGCGGGCGGCGCCCCGAAGTACCGGGAGAAGTGCGAGGAGGTCGCCGCCCAAGGCTACGTGGGGTTCTCCTTCCGGTAGCGCGGGCGTGGGGCCGGCGCCGATCTCGGCCTGGTGGCCTTGTCAACAGCGACATCGGCGCGTATAGTCGCCTCGTCGCCGGCTAGCCGCGGAGGTGATCATGGACCCTCACGTCGCTCGCTACCGCCGTCTCGCTCTTGTCGGGCTCTTCCTCGCCACGGGCTGCGCAGTGCTGCCGACCGCGGGCCCACCGAAGACGACAGCGATGTCGGATCCGCCTCGAGTGCGGACGCCGCCCGCTGTCAAACACCTGCCGGTCTCGGTGAAGCCGGTTGCGTTGCCCCAGGGCGCGATGGCTGAGTACCCGGGCTGGGAGGGCGCCCCGTTCTTCGTCACGCTCCGGCCCCGGCCTGCCGTCGACGTTCCGACCGCTGATGTTTATCGCAGCGTCGTCCTGCCGGTGCTGGAGGCGGTGGGATTCACGCGTGACGGAGCCAAGTCGCTGAGCCCCCCGCGGGGGGACGGGGTGGTGATGGAGCGGGCCGACCTCCGGCGCCTGGCGGAGGCGCTCGAGTGGGAGTACGGTGCCCAGCCGAAGCTCTTTCGCAAGAACACGCGGCGGATGATCGATGCCTTGCGCGGGCGCGTCCACGCGGACGCCGACCTGGACCGTGCCCTGCAGATGGGCGAAGGCATGACCTTCGCGCAGTTCAAGGCCGACGTCGAGCGCCTCGAGATCCAGTACACCTTCCGGCAGGTCGATGCCGACGTCCCCATCGAGCACACGATGGTGACGGTCACGCGGTGGGAGGGCCAGACCCCCACCGCCGTGTTCGGGTCCTTCCTCAATTCATACGACATCGTGAACCGCGCTCGGCTGAGCCGCGATGAGGCACTCCGGGCCGGCGCCGTCGCCCTCGCCGCACAGCCGGGGATCGAACGGGTGGTGGAGCGCGCGGCCGAGGCGGGGCCGAACCTTGTTCTCCTGCCGTATGGAACCGCTCCCGACGGATCCGCTCACCTCCGCTACGCCTGGCGAATGACCCTGTGGGCGGTGTGGCAGACGATGAAGTCGCAGTTCGTTCTGTGGGTGGACGCCGACACCAAAGACCTCCTGAAGCTCGAGCCCCTCGTCGGCACCGTCCAGGCGGCCGGCCGAGTCTACCAGCGAAATCCCGTCGGCGGTACCGAGCGCGCGGACTTCGAGGTGGACCCGGCCACCTCGCTGCCTGCCGAGCAGCTGGACCCGGCGAACGATGCGCGGGAGGGCACGTGGTACGTGTTGTCCAGGTCCGGGGTCATGGAGCGGGTCGACATCGGGAGCGACGGGTGGAACAGCCGGGACGCCCGCATCTTGTCGAACAGCGGTGGCAGCACGGCGGCCATGGCCCAGTTCGACCAGTCTCCCCTGAACCAGCCGACTCCGCCCTGTGCGGCTATCGACCGGGAAGGGTTCGAGCAGGT
>DATHSW010000102.1:0-6903 GCA_035463855.1 Candidatus Deferrimicrobiaceae bacterium
CGTCACCGACCCCGAACCCCTCCCCAAGGACCACCCGCTGTGGAGGCACCCGCGCGCGATCATCACACCACACACCGCCGGAGGCTCACCCCGCCGCGCGGCCCGGGTGATCGCCACGTTCTGCGAGAACCTCCGCCGCCGCCGGGAAGGCCGCCCCCTGGTCGCCCTGATAGACAAGCAGAAGGGCTACTAGAGGCGCCAGTGGCCCGGAACGTCTCGAGGCTCCGAAAGGACCTCGTGGCGGAGCGGCCGGGGAGGGGGCGGGGGTGGCCCGGGTGACCCGTTCCCCGCCAAGGGAAGCCAGGAGCCTCTCCCTCCCAGATTGGGAACTCCTGAAGCAAGCAAACGACAAAGCGGGTCGTGGTCAGAGCCCCACCCCCCGCGCCGCTGCCCGCCCGACTCCCGCGCTCGCTCAGGACTTCCGAAGGAAGAGGAACCAGAGCGTCGCGCAGGCTCCGGCGCACATGGACGCGAACGTGAGCAAGCTGCCGAGCGCGAGTGTCGCCGAGTTCGTCAGGCCCTGGTTGATGTTGCAGCCCTCCGCGACGAGCGCGGCCGCGCCCATGAGGAGACCGCCGCAGAAGATCTTGACCAGGCTCGACGGCGCGGGCACCTTCCAGGCGAACTGGCTGGTCGTCCACGCGGCGACGAAGGCGCCGAGCGGAACGCCGAGGGCCATCAACATGCTCCAGGTGACGCGGTTGGGGTAGCCGACCATCGGGTAGGTGAGGAGGTGGCCGGTGTTGGCCGCGAAGGTGATGCCGACGGGCCGGTCACCGAAGGCGGAAGCCCACCAGCCCACCGCGATCATCACCCCCACCGCGGCGCCGGTCGCGGGCCACGGCCACTTGCCGTGCTCGGGCTCTCGGGGTCCGCGCATCAGCCAGATGCCGATGCCGACCGCGAGCGCCACGATCACGATCCACGGTGAGAGCCCCGCGATATTGGCGAGCGTCGGGGCCCCGCCGTCCCCGAGCGTGATCGCGGGCTTCTGCAGCAGGGTGCGGAGCGGCGCCAGGAGCCCGACCCCCGCGGTGGTCGCGCCGATGGCGAAGCCCAGCAGCACCACCCCGGCGCCGACGGCGCCTTCGCCCACCCGGTACCAGGTGCTGCCCGAGCAGCCGCCGGAGAGGATCATCCCGACCCCGAAGAGCAGGCCGCCCACGATGTTGGACAGCCACCGCAACGGGCGGAGGGGGATGTCCACGAGCCCCAGGGCGTCGATCACCTGCACCCCCACCATCGCGACCAGCAGCGCCAGGACATAGGCGCGCAGGATATTGCCGTCGCGCATGAGCACGGCATTGGACAACGCGCGGGTCAGGCAGAAGCCGCCGCGCTGGATGATGTAACCGAAGGCGGTGCCGGTACCGAGAGCGGACAGCGCGAGCAGCCAGGGCAGCTCGTCCATGGCGCCGCCATGCTAGCGAAAACCGCAATGTCAGTCAAAGGCTCGTGAAAATTAGCTTTTCGATGAGACAGATGCTACGGTCAAAGCCATGACGACCCGGGGACGTGGACGGATCCTCCGCACCGGGGCCCTCGTCGCGCTCGTTCTGCTGGCCGCGGGCGCGGCCGGCTGTGGCACCAGTGAAAAAGCACGGCGCGAGGCCGAGATGGCCGCGCTGGTCAAGCAGGTCGAGGAGCTCCGCAAGGGGCAGGACCAGGTGGCCAAGGACGTGGGGAAGCTGGCCGGCGAGCTGAAGGCGCTCGACGCCCAGGCCGCGTTCCTGGTGGGCGAGGCCAAGACGTCGGCCACGGAGCGCGAGCAGCTCAAGGGCGCGATCCAGCAGCAGGACGGCGCCCTGCGGGGGCTCCGCGGCGCGCTGGACGAGACGAATCAGAAAGTGGCCACGCTCAGCGTGCCGCCGCCCGCCCCGCCGGCCCCGAAGCCGGCGCCGCCGCCGCCCGGACGCGAGGTATCGGCCGAGAAGCTCTACGCGACCGCGATGGGCAGCTTCCGCGCGGAGGAGCATGGGCAGGCCGTGCTCGAGTTCACGGAGCTGATCGACAAGTTTCCCAAGCACACCCTGGCCGCGAGCGCCCAGTACTGGATCGGCGAGGCCTACTACCGCCAGCGCGATTTCAATCAGGCGGTCACCGAGTTCCAGAAAGTGGCCGATCTCTATCCGCAGAGCCCGCCGGTCGCGGAGGCGCTGCTCAAGCTCGGGATGTGCTACCGGGCGCTGCACGATGTGCCGCGCGCGCGCGAGACGTGGGAGCAAGTGGTGAAGTCGCACCCGCGGACGGAGGCCGCCACCCAGGCCCGCGCGCTGCTCGCCTCGCTCGGCGGGGGCCGCACTCCGCGGTGACGCGGCCGCGCCAGTTTTGAGCGAATTTGCCGGTCCGGTATACTGAAGCGCACTGCTGACCGCACGATCGAGGTGAGTGACGCACGTGATACATGAGCGTATCCAGGAGGAGACGGCGCGAGCGGACCGGGTGACCGGGCGCGCGCTGGCGCGCGCGGAGGCCGAGTATCCAGCGGGCCTGCGGGCGATACCGGACGCGCCGGAGACGCTCCACGCGCGCGGACGCCTGCTGGACGCGGACGCGCTCGCGGTGGCGATCGTGGGCTCGCGCCGCCCGACCGCCTACGGGCTCGAGGTGGCCGAGCTGCTCGCGGCGGACCTGGCCGCGCGGGGCGTCACCATTGTGAGCGGGCTCGCGCGCGGGATCGACGCGGCCGCGCATCGGGGCGCGCTGCGCGTCGGCGGCCGCACGATCGCGGTGCTGGGGTCGGGTGTCGACGTGATCTACCCGCCGGAGCACCGTGGGCTCGCGGGGGAGATCGCGAAGCGCGGCGCCCTGGTCTCGCAGTTCGCGCCCGGGACCCCGCCGCTGCCCCAGAACTTTCCGGCCCGCAATCGGGTGATCGCCGCGATGTCGCTGGCGGTGGTGGTGGTGGAGGCCGCGGAGCGGAGCGGCTCGCTGATCACCGCGCGCCTGGCCGCCGAGCTGGGGCGCGAGGTGCTCGCGGTGCCCGGCCGCATCACCACGCCGGAGAGCCGGGGCGCGAACCGTCTCATCCAGGACGGCGCGGCGGTGGCGATGGGCTGGGAGGACGTGGTCGCGGCGCTGCCGGAGCGCTGGAAGGCGTGCCTCACCACCGCCGTGAGCACCACCGCCGCCGAGCTCGGCGCGGCCGGAGGCGCCGCGGGGACCGGGCGGGGTGCCGCCGAAGGCGAGCCGGGCGCATACCAGAACATCCTCGCGCTGGTCGGCGAGGATCCGGTCGACATCGACCACGTCATCGAGCGGAGCGGGTTGGGCGCCGGGCGGGTCTCGGCCGCGCTGCTGGATCTGGAGCTGGAAGGGCGCGTGCGGCAGATCGAGGGCAAGCGGTTCGTCCGAGTCGGACGGGCATAGGAGGCCACCGGGTGGCGAAGCGAGGATTGGTGGTGGTGGAGTCGCCCACCAAGGTCAAGACGATCCAGAAGTATCTGGACTCGAAGTACGTCGTCAAGGCCTCGATGGGCCACGTCCGCGATCTGCCCAAGTCCAAGCTCGGGGTGGACGAGAAGAAGGGCTTCAAGCCGGAGTACAAGGTGCTCCCGGCCAAGAAGAAGGTGCTGGACGAGCTCAAGAAGGCGGCCGAGAAGGCGGACTCGCTCTACATCGCGACCGACCCGGATCGCGAGGGCGAGGCGATCGGCTGGCATCTCGCCCAGGAGCTCGGCATCAGCAAGAGCAAGACGCACCGGATCATGTTCAACGAGATCACCGAGCGCGCGGTCAAGGCCGCGTTCCTGCACCCCGGCAAGATCGACTCCAACAAGGTCAACGCCCAGCAGGCCCGCCGGGTGCTGGACCGGCTGGTGGGCTACAAGCTGTCCCCGCTGCTGTGGGAGAAGATCCGACGCGGGCTCTCGGCCGGGCGCGTGCAGTCGGTGGCGGTGCGTCTCGTCACCGAGCGCGAGCGTGAGATCGCCGCCTTCGTGCCGGTCGAGTACTGGTCGCTGCACGCCAAGCTCAAGGGCAAGAACCCGCCCGACTTCACCGCGACCCTCAAGGAGGTGCGCGGCGAGAAGGCCGACCTGCCGAACGAGGCCTCCACCATGGCGGTGATGACCGCGCTGCACGGCGCCGCCTGGACCGTGAAGTCGGTCACCAAGGGGGAGCGGCGGCGGAACCCCGCGCCGCCCTTCATCACCTCCACGCTCCAGCAGGACGCGAGCCGCAAGCTCCACTTCAGCGCCAAGAAGACGATGATGCTCGCCCAGCAGCTCTACGAAGGCGTGGAGCTCGGCGAGGAGGGCGCGGTCGGCCTCATCACCTACATGCGCACCGACGCGGTGCGGGTGGCGGCCGAGGCGCAGGAGGAGGCGCGGCAGTGGGTGACCGGGCGCCTGGGGCGCGAGTACCTGCCCGACGCGCCGCCCACCTACAAGGCGAAGAAGAGCGCGCAGGAGGCCCACGAGGCGGTCCGCCCGAGCTCGGTGGCCCGCGAGCCCAAGGCGGTGGCGCGCTTCCTGTCCAAGGACCAGCTCGCGCTGTACCGGCTGATCTGGGAGCGCTTCCTCGCGAGCCAGATGCTGCCCGCGGTGTACGACACGGTGGGCGCCGACATCACCGCGGGCGATTGCCTCTTCCGGGCCCAGGGCTCCACGATGAAGTTCCCCGGCTTTACCGCGGTGTACGTGGAGTCGCGCGAGGCCACCGACGAGACGCCGGAGGAAGAGGCGGAGGCGGTGATGCCGCTGCTGACCGTCGGGGAGACGCTGAAGCTGCTGGCGCTCGATCCCAAGCAGCACTTCACCCAGCCGCCGCCGCGCTACACGGAGGCCTCGCTGGTCAAGGTCCTCGAGGAGCGGGGGATCGGCCGGCCGTCCACCTACGCCCAGATCCTGGGCACCATCCAGGACCGGGAGTACGTGCGGCGGGACCGCGGCACCCTGTTCCCGACCGACCTCGGGATCCAGGTCACCGACATGCTGGTGCCGCACTTCCCCGAGGTCATGGACGTCGAGTTCACCGCCCAGCTCGAGGAGTCGCTCGACAAGATCGAGGAGGGCGACGCCGACTGGGTCAAGACGGTGGAGGCCTTCTACAAGCAGTTCTCGCGCGACCTCAAGGCGGCCGGCAAGAAGATGGAGAACGTCAAGGTCGGGGTGGACGCCGGGCAGGAGTGTCCCGAGTGCGGCAAGCCGCTGCTCGAGAAGTGGGGGCGCTTCGGGAAGTTCCTGGCCTGCTCCGCCTACCCCGACTGCAAGTACACCAAGGACATGAGCGGCGGGCGCGAGCGGCCGGCGGATCAGCCGACCGACGAGATCTGCCCGACGTGCGGCAAGCCGATGGTCATCAAGCACGGCCGCTTCGGCAAGTTCATCGCGTGCTCGGGGTATCCGGAGTGCAAGACCACCAAGCCGGTGACGCTCGGGATCACGTGCCCTTCGCCCGGCTGCGGCGGTCAGCTCCTGGAGAAGCGCACCCGCAAGGGCAAGACCTTCTACGCGTGCACGAACTACCCCACCTGCAAGTTCGCGCTGTGGACGCGGCCGGTGGCGGAGCCGTGCCCCAAGTGCGCGGCCCCGTTCCTGACCGAGCGCTATGCCCGCGGCGGCAAGATCACCCGGCAGTGCTTCCGGGAGGAGTGCGGCTACCGGCAGGAAGTGGCTCCCACGGTCGCGTGAAGCCGGGATGGACGCAGCGGTCGGGTCGTTCCTCGAGTACCAGGGCGTCGAGCGCGGCGCCTCTCCCCACACCCTCCGGAGCTACGCGGCGGACCTGAGCGAGTTCACCCGCTTCCTCGCCGAGGAGAAGATCCCGGGGTGGGAGGCGGCGGACACGCGCGTGGTGCGCGCCTTCCTGACGCGCCTGCACAAGCGGGGGCTGGCCAAGGCCACCATCGCGCGCAAGCTGGCCGCGGTGCGGAGCTGCTTCCGCTTCCTCGCCCGGCGCGGGGCCCTCGCGGTGAATCCGGCCCGGCAGGTGCGCAGCCCACGCCTCGGCCGGCGGCTGCCGTCGTTCCTGCCGGTGGACGAGACCACCGCGCTCCTCGGCGGGGCGCCCGAGCCTTCCGTCGCGGGCGCCCGGGACCGCGCGCTGCTGGAGGTGCTCTACGCGAGCGGGCTGCGGGTGGCCGAGGGGTGCGGTCTTGACGTCGACGACCTCGACGAGGCCCGCCGTACCGTACGGGTCCTCGGCAAGGGCGACAAGGAGCGCGTGGTGCCGGTCGGGGAGACCGCGCTCGAGGCCCTCGCGGCCTATCTGGAGCTGCGCGGGCGCCGGCGCGGGCCGCTCTTCCTCAACGCGCGGGGTGGCCGCCTCACCGTGCGCAGCGCCCACCGCATCGTGCGGGCCCGCGCGCGCGCGGCCGGTATCAGCCAGCGGGTGACGCCCCATACCCTGCGCCACAGCTTCGCCACCCACATGCTGGGGGCGGGGGCGGACCTCCGCCTCATCCAGGAGCTGCTCGGCCACCGCCGCCTCTCCACCACCCAGCGGTACACCCACGTGAGCCCGGAGCACCTCATGCGCGTGTACGACGCCGCCCACCCCCGCGCGACCTGAGAGGTCCTCGGTCCCGATGACGTCGCCGCGCCTCGCTCCCGTCCACGCCACCACCGTGGTCTGCATCCGCCATCGGGGCCGGGTGGCGGTGGCGGGGGACGGGCAGGTCACCGTCGGCCAGACCATCATGAAGGCGGGTGCGCGCAAGGTGCGCAAGATGCACCACGACCGCGTGCTGGCCGGATTCGCGGGCGCGGCCGCGGACGCCTTCACGCTCTTCGCGCGCTTCGAGGCGAAGCTCGAGGAGCACCGGGGCAATCTCGCGCGCGCAGCGGTCGAGCTCGCCAAGGAGTGGCGGATGGACCGGGTCCTGCGCCGGCTCGAGGCGCTGCTGGCGGTGGCCGACGCGGAGGCGACGTTCATCCTGTCCGGGACCGGCGACGTGATCGA
>DATHSW010000103.1:0-2538 GCA_035463855.1 Candidatus Deferrimicrobiaceae bacterium
GAACTGGCGGGCTGCTCCTGCCGGCAGGTCTCGCTCGAGACCGCGCAGTCGAAACTCGACTGCAGCGTGCTCACGCGCCTGGCCGGCAAGAAGATCGTGCTGGGCGTCATCGACCTCTCCACGCCGGAGGTCGAGTCACCCGAGACGGTGGCCGACCGGGTCAGGCGCGCGCTTCCGTACGCGCGGGCCGAGGACCTGATCCTCGCGCCCGACTGCGGCATGAAGTACCTGCCGCGCGAGACCGCGTTCGGCAAGCTCTGCGCGCTGAGCGCGAGCGCGCAGGCCGTCCGCGCCCAGCTCGCCTAGCCCGCCCTACGGCGCGCCGACGAAGCCGATGTAGGCGCCGGCGGCGTGCTCGGGCGGAATCAGCAGCGCCTGCTCGCCGGTGTTGCGCACCCCGCGGGGCGGGAGCGGCACCCCGTGATCCGCCATGACGCGCGCCGCCGCGTCGAGGCTGCGCGTGCGGTGGAGCACCTGGAAGGGCCCCGGCCCGCGCCGGGCCAGCGCCTCCGCGGCGGGCCCGGGCTCGGCGGGCTGGGCCACCGTGAGGCCGGTGGGCCCCAGATCGAAGACCGCCATGTCGGCCTTGATCACCGTGCCGCGCTGGATCGCGGGCACCGGCCGCCCGAGCACGCGCGAATAGGTCCGGGCCGCCGCGGCCACGTCGGGCACCGCGATGTAGACGCGCTCCGCGCGCATCACCCCATTGGGATGAGCGCCCAGCCGGACCGCGTGGGCCTTCCGCTCGGCAAGCGGCGTGAGGTGCTGGATGAAGAAGATCGGCAGGGCATCCCGCGGGCCGAGGAACGCCGCGCGCCAGCGCAGCTCCTGGCCCTCCGGCGTGCGGCGCCCGCCGTCGCGGATCTCGCCCACGTCCACGCCGCGCTGCTGCATCGCGGCCACGTCCGCGGCCAGATCGTCGCTCTGCACCGACACGATCCGGAAGCCGCCGCCCTGGTCCAGGTACTCGGCGAGGCTCGCGTCCGGGCTGCCGGGGACCACCGCGCTCCGATCGCGGATGCTCAGGATCTCGAGATAGTCCTCGTCGTGGAAGGCGATGGCGTTGTGCGTCGCCCGGCCGGTGTGCGAGCCCCCGGGATAGACGGTGAACCCGAGGCGCGTGTAGGTCTCGATCCCCTTCGCCAGGTCCGGCACGCAGATCATCACGTGGTCCACGCGGGTCAGCATCGGGTCAGCTCCTCGCCGAGAGCTCGCCGGCGGCCAGCCGGGCGAAGTAGCGCTTCATGCCGTTGACCTGCGCGAGGTACCGGGCGGGATCGTGGTCGCCGCACCGCTGGCCCGGGGTGAGGCGGAAGCCGCGGCGCGCGTAGGCGTCGCCCGCGCCCTCGCCGCAGAGATGGATGATGGCGGCCAGGTCCTGCTTCTGCCGCGGCGTGGCGGCGACGATGCGCCGCCGCTCCAGCGTGCGGGCCACCCCGCGATCGAGGAGGCCCGCCGTCAGCTCGACCGCGTGGCTCGGCAGCACGCGGGTGTAGAGGCCCCGGAACCAGCATCCGTCCTCGACCACCACGTGATCGCGCACGCAATACCGCCGCGCTTCACGGAACGTCGGATCGGTGATCTGGTACATGCCGACCGCGCTCGACGCCGGGCGGTAGACCTCGAAGGGGTGCCACGCCACCTGCCAGCGCCAGTAGGTGCGGGCCACCGGGTCCCCCGCGCCCTCGACCTGGGCCAGCGCGGCCAGCAGCTCGGGCGTGATGACGGCGGTCGAGTGCCGGCGGAAGAGCGGCGCGTAGCTGCGCCAGGTCTCGGCGGGCGCCTTGGTGAGCGTGCCGCTCACCGGGAAGAACAGCTCGCTGGGCTTGCGGATCACCTGGTAGGTCCAGTTCGCCGCCGACCAGACCACCACGAGCGCGACCGCGAGCACCACGATGCGGACCGCGAGCGGCGCGGCGAGCAGCGCCTGGCCCGCGCGCCGGAGGGCGCGGGCGAGCGTGCGGAGAAGCGGCCGCACGCGCGCGAGCCGGGCCCGCCGCGCCCGGGGCCTCCGGGGCGCGCTCCTGCCGCCGCGCGCGCGAGCTGTGGTCACCATGTCTCGACTCTACTGCGCGCCGGGGCTCCCGGTAAGCCCTACCCGGGAAAGACTGCCCACTCCCGGGGTGCCGCATCGCGGGCCCCGCGTAACTAGCTGATCTTGGGCCCCGCTGCGCTGGCACCGGCATTGCTGCCCTCCCATGATTCGAGGAGGAGAGCACACATGAACCACACGAGCTGGGTCGTTGGAATCTGCCTGAGCTTGCTTCTGGTCGGGGGCGTGGCGCCGGACGTGAACGCGCAGCAGCCGCCCGCGCCGCCGGCGCCCACCGAGACCACGCCGACGCCCGCGAACCCGACGCCTCCGGCACCGCAGACCGAATACGGTGGCCAGCCGCGGCAGGCGCCGCCGACGGGCTCGCAGATCGAGACTCGCCCGGTGCCCCCGGCCGAGCGGGAGCCCGACACGTTCCTCGGCGTCGATCCCACGGTGGCCATGATCGTCGGCGCGGTGCTGGTGATCGTGATCGTCGTCGGCCT
>DATHSW010000104.1:0-12876 GCA_035463855.1 Candidatus Deferrimicrobiaceae bacterium
CATCGACCCTCACGAAGTCTACATCGGAAGGACATCGATGACCCGCGGGAGAGCCTGTTGAAGGGCCAATGCTCGGCATCGGGCTGATCGGCCTTGGCAAGCACGGGTCTCGCTACGCCCGTCACATCGTAGAGGACCTGCGGGACGCCGCCCTCGTCGCCGTCTGCCGTCGGAATCGGCCTGAAGGGGAGAATCTCGCCGCGGCTTCTGGCTGCGCGTTCTACGATGACTACCACGATCTCGTGGCCGACTCGCGCGTGGACGCCGTGGTCGTGGCGGTTCCGCCGACGCTCCACCCCGCCATCGTGGAGGCGGCATGCCGGGCCGGCAAGCCCCTGCTCGTCGAGAAGCCGCTGGCGACGAGCCTGGCTGAGGCACGGCACATTGCCAGCATGGTGTCCGCCAGCGGGGTCCGCGCCATGGTCGCCCACACCCTCCGCTTCAACCGCACGGTCCAGACCGTCCAGGCGCACGTGCCCGAGATCGGGCCGCTGCACGCCCTCTACCTCAGCCAGCGATTCGAACCCTCCCCGCTCGCCTGGCTCGACCGGCGCGCGGAGAGCGGCGGTGGCATCGTGCTCCATACCGGCGTCCACAGCTTCGACCTGCTCCGCTTCCTCACCGGGTGCGAGGTCACCCGGGTCTGGTGCCGGACCGCGCAGATCATCACGCGTGAAACCGAAGACACTTTCGCCATGACCTGCGAGCTCAGCGATCCGTCCCTCGTTGCCACCATCGCGGGCTCGCGCGCGATGGGCGGTCGCGCTGGCCTGCTGGAGCTGGCCGGCGCCCGAGGTCACCTGCTGGCGGATCACGTTCACGGGTGGGTTCACCTCGTGCGCGGGACCGAGCGCCTCACGCTGTCCGTCCCTTCCCCGGTGCCCACCGTGCGAGAGACGCTGGACGCCTTCGTTCGCGCCCTGCGCGAGGGCACCGCGTTTCCCATCTCCATCGAGGACGGGCTGCGGGCCGTCGCCATCGCCGATGCCGCCTACCGCTCCGCCGAGCGCGGGGGGGAGAGCGCGGCGGTCGGCGGATTCTCTGGCGCGCCCTGATCGCTCCAGGGTCGGGACACTCTTCGGCCGCGAACGGTACACACTTCAGCGCCTCAGCGGGCCCGATGTGGTTCCTCACCCCACGCCTCTGGGCTAAGATGGGCGCTCGCGCCCGCCCCGGCGGGGAGCCACCAACCCTAGACCGTGTCCAAGCAACTCTACCTGGCGAGCCTGAAAGGCGACCTTGTGGGCGGGGCCACCTCCGCCGTCCTCACCGTTCCGGTGAGCATGGGTTACGGAGTGCTGGCGCTGCTGCCGCTCGGCGACCCGTATGTCTCCGTCGGCATCCTCGCCGGCCTCTACAGCGCCATCTTCATCCCGCTCACCATTCTGCTCCTGGGCGACCGCCACACGCTGATGTACGCGCCGCGCAGCGTGGTGACCTTCCTGCTCGCCTCCGTCATCGCCGGGGGGCTGGCTCAGCCCCCCGGTCGCCAGACGCTCGTTCTAATCTTTCTCGTCATCTTCCTTGCCGGAATCTTCCAGGCCCTGTTCGGGATCCTGCGCCTCGGCAACCTGATCAGATATATCCCCTCGCCCGTCATGGCTGGCTTCCAGAACGCCGTCGCGGTCCTGATCTTCCTCTCCCAGCTGGCCCCCATGCTCGGCGTGCCGCGGCATCTGCCGGCGCTTCAGCTCATCGAGCACCCCTCGCTGGCCCAGCCGCTGACCTTCCTGGTCGGGGTCCTGACATGCCTGGCCATCTGGCTCGGTCCGAGAGCGGCCCCGAGGATTCCCCCGATCGTTCTCGGCCTCGTCGTCGGAACCGGGACCTACTATGGCCTGACCGCGCTGGGCCAGCGCGAAGGCCTTGGCCCGATCATCGGCGCCATACCCGCCGCGCTCCCCGAGCCCTCCTACGTGCTGGGCTTCGTCTCGCTCGTCACCCAGGGTGACCTCCGCCCGCTCTTGCCGACCTTGGCGCTCGCGGCAGCCACGCTCGCGATCATCGCATCGCTCGATGCCCTCCTCTGCGCCAAGACGGTCGAGAGCGTCACCGGCGCGCGGGTCCCCGGCAACCGAATCCTGTCCCTCCTCGGGGTGGGGAACATGGTGGCGGCCTGCTTCGGGGGGATCGCCGGGGGGGTCAACCTTGGCTCCACGTTCACGAACCACCGGGCGGGCGGGAGGACACGGGTATCGGTCGCGGTCACGGTCGCGCTCCTGTTGTTGACCGTGCTCTTCCTCGGTCCGGTCATCGGGCTGATCCCCCGCGTGGTCGTCGCGGCCACGCTCGTCGTCGTCTCCATCCAGCTCCTCGATCGATGGAGCCTGCAGGCGATCCGGCGGCTCCTCTCGCGGGATTTCGTCTACTGGAAGGCGATGGCCCTCGACCTCCTGGTGGTCGTGCTCGTGGCCACGGTGACCATCGTCTACAACCTGGTCGCCGGCGTGGCGGTCGGGGTGGCCGTCGCGGTGCTCTTCTTCCTCCTGAGGATGAGCAAGTCGGTCATCCGGCGGACCTACCGGGCCGATGTGGTCCGGTCACGGCGAACGCGAGATCCCCGGCTCATGGAGCTCCTGTCGGGGGAGGGCCGGAAGATCGTCGCCTTCGAGCTGGAGGGCCCGATCTTCTTCGGCACCGCGGAATACCTCGCGGGCCAGGTCGAGACGGCCATCCGGGACGAGACCTCCTACGTCGTCCTCGACCTCAAGCGCGTCAACGAGCTGGACAGCACCGGCGCCCGGGTCATCCAGCAGCTGCAGGCCAAGCTGGCCCGCGAGGGCAAGCGGCTGCTCGTCAGCCACGCGCAGGACAGCTCGCTGCTCTGGAGCGTGCTGAAGGACATGGGGGTGGCGGCGGCGCTCGGCCGCGATGGGCTGTTCGCGGACACGGACGCCGCGCTCGAGTGGGCGGAGGACCAGCTGATCCTCGGCTCCCGGCGCGGGGCCGGGCTGAGCGACGAGGTCCCGCTGGATCGGCTCACGGTCCTCGCGGGTCTGACCGCCGCGGAGCGCGAGCTCGTCGGGCGCGCGCTCGGGCGGCGCGTCTACCAGCGGGGAGACATCGTGATCAAGGAGGGGGACACCGACCGGAGCCTGTTCATGATCAGCAAGGGCACCGCCAGTGTGAAGGTCAAGCTCGCCGGTCAGGACCGGGAGAAGCGGCTGGCCTCCTTCTCGCCCGGCGCGGTGTTCGGCGAGGTGGCGCTGCTCGATGAGGAGCCGCGGTCGGCCACGGTGACGGCCGACGAGGAGCTCGTGTGCTACGTGCTCGACGCTGCGCGCTTCCGCGCGCTCACCGAGGAGCACCCGTCGATCGCGATCCGGCTGCTGACGAATCTGAGCCGCGAGCTCAGCCGGCGCCTGCGGAAGGCCAACGCGATGATCTCGCAGCTCGAGGGCTGATCGGGGACGGGCCGCTCTACCCCGGGGCCGTGGCGCAGCCGCCGAGCAGGCTCAGGAGCGCGACGGCAAGCGGAAGCCGTACCGGCTACTGCCTCCAGGCGCCCTGGGAGCTGCCCTCGGTGAACCCGAGCTCGGGCTCGACGGCCATCATGCTCTTCCGGCCGTCCGTGAAGACCCAGAGGATCGTGCCCCTCGCCGCCGCCACGGCCGTCGGCGTGGAGATGGCAAAGTTCGACTGGCGGACCCGGGCCAGGGTGATGGCGGCCTGCGCGACCGTCGCCCGCACCTTCCCGACGACCAGATGCAGGAGCATCAGCCGGCTCTGGCTCTGCGGGTCGTACTCGATCTTCGTGAGAAGGAGCCGGCTGTTCTCGGCCACCACGACCGTGCTCGTATCGGGTAGCGCCAGCTCGGCCGAGGCCCCCGCGTAGGCCCGGATGTCGTCGCCCTCGGCCAGTCGGGCTCCGATCACCGCCGGGATCCACTGGGTCTGTCCCTTGGCGAGGACCTCCACGCGCCCGACGACGCGCGTGAACTCGGCGCTCGGCAGGGCCTGCTGCGCCGTGACGGGACCAGGCAAGGCCAGCACGAGCAGGACACCGAGCACCACTGCGGTCACGAGCCCGAAGACGCTGCGCGTTGCTGCTGCACACATGACAGCACCTACCCTTCTGCCAGGATGATCGTAGCACGTGCTGCGGCGGTTCGCGTACAGGCGTGGATTCATGGCCGAAGGGAGGACTCGAGTCTCACTTTGAGGTCACCACCTAGCCTCCGTTGTTGGCGGAACCTAATCTAAGGCAAATTGTCGCGCCGCATCCGCCCGTCCACCGGGGTAGGGTGCCTTAGCGGCCCCGTGAGCCCATGCCTGACGCCCAGGTGAGTTCATGCAATTGAAGACTTTCTTTGACGCGGCCGCCTTGGCATCCCTTATGCGATGGTCTCAGCAATTGGTGGGTGGTCGGCACCTGCGATCAGTCGAAGGACTGGTAATTGCCCCGGCCCTTAACCCGAAGAGGAGATGTCATCATGAAGAAGCTCTTGGCGGCAGCTCTCAGCGTAGCGTTCGTGGTCACGTTCTATCCGGGGGTGAGCCAGGCGGCGACGACCTGCGCCGACGTCGAATCAGCGAAGTCGATGTTGAAGAAGCAGACGGCAGCGACGTACCAAACTCAGGCGCCCCGGTCGTTAGCGGGTGCCCGGTCCCAGGACGTTCAGGCTCCTCGCAGCCAGGACGTGCAGGCCCCGCGTAGCCAGAACATCCAGGCCCCGCGTAGCCAGGACGTGCAGGCCCCGCGCAGCCAGGACGTGCAGGCTCCTCGCAGCCAGGACGTACAGGCCCCGCGTAGCCAGAACATCCAGGCCCCGCGCAGCCAGGACGTGCAGGCCCCGCGTAGCCAGGATGTCCAGGCCCCGCGGTCTGCGGAGCTCAAGAAGGCGGCAACGCTCGTGAAGGAAGCCGACGCCGCGTGCAACGCCGGCAATAGCGCCATGGCCACGGAGAAGGCCAAGGCGGCAATGGAGCTTCTGAAAAAGTAGCCAGCCTCGACCTTGACGGCAAGGAGCCCCAGGGGCTTGATCCTCTGGGGCTCTTGCTCTTTCCACCGGCTTGTCTCGCTCTTTTGATTGGCAACGTCGGATCGAGACCCTCGCGGGAACGTCGACGGCCGACAGATCGACCCTGAGATCCGACGGCAGCGGGATGGTTGGGGCCTGCGCGCGAGCCAGGCCGCACCCGCGCGCAACGTTGCGACGGTCAGACGCCCCCCGTTGCCGACCGCGACACGGGGGCCACCTCACCGCCCTTCAACGCGGCCAGCACCTCGTCGGTCGTTCGTACGCGGCCGAAGGGGCCCTGGAACGCGAGCAGCGTGGCCTCGTGGGCCTCCGGGGAGAAGGCCGCGCACCCGTCATCGAGGAGCACGACGTCGTACCCGCGATCGGCGGCGTCCCGGGCCGTCGTCTCCACGCACACGTTCGTCACCACGCCGCCCACGACGAGGGAGGTGATCCCCAGGGAGCGGAGGGCGTGATCGAGCCCCGTCGAGGTGAACGTGCCGTAGGTCGTCTTGTTCACGACGAGCTCCCCCGGTCGCGGTTCGAGCGCCGCCACGATGCGGGCCCAGGCGTCGGCTCGCGCGGGAATGGCGACATTGCCGACTGCCGCACGGTTGGCGGCGTTGCGGTGCTGGAAGATCGGCATCAGGTCGCTGCCATCGGGCAGCTCGGAGGCCACGGTGGTGTAGACGATGCGCAGCCCATGGGCGCGGAAGACGTCCAGCAGCCGCCGCAGCGACGGCTCGACGACCCCGCGGCCGCGCTCCTGGAAGTGTCCCAGCACACCGGGCACGACGCGCTCGCAGCCCTGCGAGAACGGCGAGGCGGGGTTGAGGAAGTACTCCTGCATGTCGACGATCACGAGCGCGGTGGTCGTGCGCGCTACTCACCTGTCCCCCTCCTCGTGCTCAGGCCAGGCGGGCGCCGCCCTCCGGCCGGCGGGTCGAGTCCCGCGATGGGTAGATGACGCTCTCGGCGTGGCGGTACATCCAGTCCACCGCGTCCTGAGCGAGGTAGTGGACGTCGCCGCCCCGGCCGGCCGCGAGTCGCTCGGCCAGGACGTTGCGACGTATCTCAGACGTCAGCGTGTTGAGGCGATGGTACGCCTCCGAGAGCGAGCGCCCGAGGGTCGTCAGTCCGTGATTTTCCATGACGAGCGAGTTCGTGTGGGCGATGAACTCGGCGATCGGGCCCACGTCGTTCTCGACGTCGAGATGGGACGGCACGATGTGCGGCGGCATCGCCATGACGTACGGGAACTCGAGAGAGAGGACGCGCAGCTCCTTGGCGCCGGCGGCGAAGAAGGCGATGGTCTCGTCGTGATGGGCGTGGATCACCGCGTTGATGTCGGCGCGGAGGCGGAGGATCTCGCGGTTCAGGTTGTGCCCGACGCTCGTCGGCACGGTCCCGTGGAGCAGCGTCGGCGTCGGGATGTCGGTGATCACGACGTTCTCGATGGTCATCTCCTCCAGCGACACCTCGGCGTGCTTCGTGTAGGCGACCCCGTGCGGGAAGCCCGGATGAGGCACGCGGACGGCGATGTTGCCGAGGGAGTTGTGGACGTAGCCCCGGGCGACCACCATGCGGGCATAGCGCAGGAGCTCGTTGGCCACGGCTTCGTCAAACGGAAGCTCACCCATGGTTCTTCCGGTCGCCAATCCTAGCATGATCCCCGTCCCCGGTTCAGGCCTCGCTGCGCGCGCGCTCCCGCAGCATGAACTTCTGGATCTTGCCCGTCGAGGTCTTGGGGAGCGGCCCGAAGACCACCCGCTTCGGCACCTTGAAGCCGGCCAGGTGGTCGCGGCACCACCGGATGATCTGGGCCTCGTCCGCGCCTTCGGCGCCGGGCTTGAGGGTGACGAAAGCGCAGGGCGCCTCCCCCCACTTCTCGTCCGGCCTCGCCACCACCGCCGCCTCCATCACCGCCGGGTGGCGGTAGAGCACCTCCTCCACCTCCAGCGAGGAGATGTTCTCGCCCCCCGAGATGATCACGTCCTTCGACCGGTCCTTGATCTCAACGTAGCCGTCCGGGTGCCAGACGGCCAGGTCGCCCGTGTGGAACCACCCGTCCCGGAACGCCTCCTCGGTGGCCGCCGGGTTCTTCAGGTAGCCCTTCATCAGGGTGTTGCTCCTGAGCACGATCTCGCCCAGGGCCCGGCCGTCGCGGACCACTGGGGCGCCGGTCTTCGGGTCGGCCACCATGAGCCGCTCGAGCGTCGGATAGCCCACGCCCTGCCGCGCCATCTTGGCCGCCCGTTCCGGCAGCGGCAGGCCCTCCCAGCCCTCCTGCCAGGCGCAGAGCGTGGCCGGGCCATAGCTCTCCGTGAGCCCGTAGAGGTGCGTGACACGGAAGCCCAGCGTCTCCATGGCCTCGATGACGGCCGAGGGCGGCGCCGCGCCCCCCGTGGCGAACTCCACCACGTGGTCGAAGCGCACCTTGCTCTCGGCCGGGGCGTGGATGAGCATGGTCATGACGACGGGCGCGCCGCACATGTGGGTGACGCGGTGTCGCGCGATCGCCGGGAAAATGAGCGCCGGGTCCACCCGACGGAGGCAGACGTGGGTGCCGCCGACCGCGGTGGTGGCCCACGTGTAGGTCCAGCCGCTGCAGTGGAACATCGGGAGCGTCCAGAGGTACACCGTCCGCGGCGTGAGGCCGAAGGCGAGCGCGTTGCCCAGGGCGTTCAGGTACGCCCCCCGGTGGTGGTAGACGACGCCCTTGGGGTTGCCGGTGGTGCCCGAGGTGTAGAGGAGGCAGATCGCCTGCCACTCGTCGGCCACCGGCACCGGTTCGAAGTCCGGATCCCCCTCCGCCAGGAGCGCCTCGTAGTCCTTCTCGCCGAGCCGCCGCCCCTCCCCGTCATAGAGCGGGTCGTCGATGTCGATCACGACTGGCCGGCGCCGGGTCAGCCCGAGCGCGGCCTCGATGGTGTCGGCGAACTCGCGGTCCGTGATGAGGACCTTCGCCTCGCTGTGCTCGAGGAGGAAGGCGATGGTGCGCGCGTCCAGGCGATAGTTGAGGGCGTTCAGCACGGCGCCGGCCATGGGCACGCCGAAGTGCGCCTCCAGCATGGCGGGGACGTTCGGCGCCATGACGGCCACGGTGTCCCCCGCGCCGATCCCCCGCCTGGCGAGCGCGGAGGCCAGGCGCCGGCAGCGCGCCGCGAATTCGGCGTACGTGAACGTCCGGTCGCCGTGGATCACCGCGGCCTTGTCCGGATAGACCGCCGCCGAACGCGCGAGGAACGAGATGGGGGTCAGGGGCACGTAGTTCGCGGCCCGCCGGTCGAGCCCGCCGGCGTAGGGCGTGCCACCCTTGGCCGACGCCCTTCGCCGCCCTGACATCCTCTTGGCGCTCACCGCGTCCTCCCTCGGGACGAGGCAGACCCGGAGACTCGTCCTCGTGGAGGAGCATACCGCATCGGCCGGTTCACGACCGCACCCGGCGCCCGTCGGCCCACCAGCGACGCCGCCGGGACGGGCGGGCTGGCGTCGGCGATCAGGCGCTGAGGGGCCGTCATGCGCTGACCTCGACCTTCGCGCCGTCTTGCCTGCGATCAGCCGAAGGATGGGCCCCGGCCCTTAACCCCGAAGAGGAGATGTCATGAATAAGCTCGTGGCGGCAGCTCTCAGCATAGCGTTTGTGGTCACGTTCTATCCCGGGGTGAGCCCGGCGGCGACGACCTGCGCCGACGTCGAAGCAGCGAAGTCGATGTTGAAGAAGCAGACGGCAGCGACGTCCCAAACTCAGCCGGCCCGGTCGCTAGCGGGCGCCCGGTCCCAGGACGTACAGGCCCCGCGCAGCCAGGATGTCCAGGCACCGCGCAGCCAGGATGTCCAGGCCCCTCGTAGCCAGGATGTCCAGGCGCC
The DNA here is from genome assembly GCA_035463855.1 of Candidatus Deferrimicrobiaceae bacterium. GTDB lineage: Bacteria > Methylomirabilota > Methylomirabilia > Rokubacteriales > CSP1-6 > CAMLFJ01. The sequence goes on from DATHSW010000104.1 coordinate 8,832, forward strand.
GCGCAGTCAGGATGTCCAGGCCCCTCGTAGCCAGACCATCCAGGCCCCGCGCAGCCAGGACGTGCAGGCTCCTCGTAGCCAGGATGTGCAGGCTCCTCGTAGCCAGACCATCCAGGCCCCTCGGTCTGCGGAGCTCAAGAAGGCTGCAACGCTCGTGACGGAAGCCGACGCCGCGTGCAAGGCCGGCAATAGCGCCATGGCCACGGAGAAGGCCAAGGCGGCAATGGAGCTTCTGAAAAAGTAGCCAGCCCCGACCTTGACGGCAAGAGCCCCAGGGGCTTGATCCTCTGGGGCTCTTGCTCTTTCTAGTAGCTTGTCTCGTTCTATGACTGGCAACGTCGAACATCGGCGTCTGGCCGACGAGTGTGCCAAGCTCGATCCGGCGGCCGAGCGGGCGATGGCCGAGGAAGGCCTCGGCCTCGATGCAGCGGGATGGCCGGAATACTGAGGGGCGAGATCCGCTAGCGGATCGGGAATCGCCTCGGCCGAGCATCGCCTGAGGAGCTGGCGCAGGTCCTGGAAGGCCTGAACGAGATTCTTGGCGCCTGACGATATGACCCCGAGCCTGGTGGAGACCCAACAGCCGTGTTAGCCCGACCTTCCACTGCTCATCGTGGCCAATGCTCGGCATCGGGCTGATCGGCCTGGGCAAGCACGGGTCTCGCTACGCCCGCCACATCGTAGAGGACCTGAGGGACGCAGCCCTCGTCGCCGTCTGCCGTCGGAATCGTCCTGAGCCTGGCTGAGGCGCGGCACACCCTCCGCTTCAACCGCACGGTCCAGACCGTCCAGGCGCACGTGCCCGAGATCGGGCCACTGCACGGATCACCGGGGGAGAACCCCGAGCGCCGCTGACGCTCGGGGCGCGACACCGGGCCCTGCACCGCAGGCCACGTCGAGGAGGAATGGGCGCTCCTCTGTACTGCCGGCGTGTGCACGGATGCTGACACTTGAACGGAGTCTTGACCTAGAGTACTCATGGACCATGACCTCCGCCGAGTATCAAGAGCTCGTCGAGTTCCTGGGACGCCAGTTCGCCGAGATCGATCGTCGGTTCACCGAGGTCGACCGCCGGTTCACCGAAGTCGGTCGCCGGTTTGACGAGATGGGCGGCGAGATCGTCGAGGTGAAGGACCACGTCGCCGAGCTACGGCGCGAGATGCTGGGGCACTTCGACGAGATCTACCGCCGATTCGAGCGACTCGAGCAGGAATACCACGCGATCACGCAGGCGCTGCGCCGGATCGAGGCGGCACTGGCTGACGAGCAAGGCCGGCGCGAGATCATCGAGCGCGACCTCGCCGTGTTGAAGAACCACGTGACCACGCTCCAGTCCCGGATCGAGGAGATCGAGCGGCGCCTCGGGCACTAGCACGCGGAACCCCTTCCTTGTCAAAGCCGTCGGAGGGGGCTATCTCGGTCTCGCCTCGGCTGAGCTTCTACCCGGGGCACGTATCGTCCGCGCCTTCAATGCGATCGGTTATGCGCGCATGGGCGCAGCGCACGAACAACAGGGTGAGCGGATCGGGATGCCGATCGCGGGCGATGACCCCAAAGCCATCGAGGTGGCGTCGCGTCTGATACGCGAGATCGGCTACGAGCCCGTTCTGATCGGCGGGCTCGCCATGGGGAAATATCTGATGCCGGGAACGCCGCTTGCGGGGGAGCGCACGCCGGCTCAGATTCGGCAAATCGCTGCTACGCTCAAATAGGGGAAGGATGAGCCGACGGTCGAGGGTCCCCCAAGCTGAGTACGAGGGCTACCTGCTCGACCGCCGACGCCTCGCCCGCGCGCGACGCCAGATGCCGACATCGGCCTCGAGCTCCGAATCGGAGGTCATGCCGACGCAGGTGGCGTGGACGTAGGGATAGCGGAAAGCGTAGCGCAGGGGGGTGCCGGCTGGTCGGTGACGTCTATTACCCGGACGACCTCACCCCGGGACACCAGCGCGCGGGCATCGTGCTCTGCCACGGCTACACGCATCCGCCTTGTGGAGGCCCGCCCGCGCCCTACCACAACACGGCCCCGGTGCGGATGACGACCCCGACGACCAGCAGCGCCACGCCCAGCAGCGTCACCGCCACGACGTGGTAGGCCAGGAAGCCAAGCGTCGCAGCGTCGAGCCGGGGGACGACGCGAAGCCGCGCGTGAATGGCCAGGGCGACCGTCGCCGCCAGCAATGCCAGCTTGACCAGGACGAGTTGCGCCTGGGGCGTGGACGGCGAGAACCAGCCCGCCACGTCGGGCGCCCAGTGGGACGCGAGCCAGAGGCCGGTCACGATCTGCACGAGCAGGGCGGGGATCCCGAGGCGCTCGAATCCCGACTCGAACTCGCGGACGATCGCGGGATCGCGCGCCCGGAGCGCGCGCGGCAAGACCGACAGCGAGAGCACGAGATGGCCGCCGACCCAGACGGTCGCGCCGAGCAGGTGGAACGCGACGAGCAGGCGATACGTCACTCGACGATCATCCAGTACGAGGCCTTGCGGACGGCCCGGCCGTCCCGGAACTCGCCTCCCCGGAGCATGTTCGGCGAGGTGCTCTCGGCGAAGGGGGCCTCCGCGTCACGGGGTTTGCACCGGCGTCGGCATGCCGCGCAGCTCGAGATAGCTGCCTTGGCGGAGCTCCTGGGACGCGTAGCCCCGTTCGGTCATGCACTCGCGCAGTCGCGCAGGACCGGCCCGGGCCCCCTGGCCGCACTCGGCTTCGTCGCGGCTCATCTGCTCGAGGGTTATCCCGGGCTTGCTGTAGACGTACACGGGCGCCTCCGAGGCGCATCCCCCCGCCAGGATCGTGAGCATGGCCAGCGCCACGTATCGTCCGACGCTCGCCGACTCCCTTCCGTACGCCACAAAAGCGCTCATCGCTCCGGCCTCCTCCATTGAGCGGGTTTGCCAGAGTACCCTCCCCGGGCTGCGTGACTATATCGTGATTTCGAATCGGGGCAAATGGCTCGGAGTACACCTCCCGGTGCCTCATCATCGCGGATTGCGCTATCCTACCTGCCGCTGGACACCGGGAGAGGGCATGGAGGCGTTCGCGAGGATGTCTCCGTATTGTCGGCGGCCAAGGGAGTGGACTCAATGAAACCCATCGCCTGGGTGATCTTCGTGGTGGTGCTGGCCTTCGGGTCGGGCTGTGCGCATTCCGATTGGACCATGGGGACGTTGTTCACGGTCGACGTCACGGGAGTTTGGTATGGCGAGCTTCGCACCTCCGTACACCGCATGGAACTCTCGATCGACTTGAAGCAGGAGGGATCACTGCTCGACGGATCTCTCCTCGGCAAGGGCTTCGTGCCCGCGCTGTTGCGGGACGTTGCTGGGCCTGTCGAGGGCACGGTGAGCGGCGAAAGGGTTGAGCTCAGACGGACGGATGGACCGCTCCGCGCTCACATGACGGTCATTGGAGACGAGATGACGGGGCAGGCGCACACCGGGTTCGGACCAGGTCAGTTCCTTCTACGGCGCGTCGATTCGCCCCCTCGCGTCAATGCGCCGTAGGCGCTGGTGCTTCTGATGTCGGCGTACGACGGGACGCCCTGTGGCGGCGGCACCTCACCGCGGCCGGCGGGCCCGGCGCTGCGTGGCGGAAACTCATTGCGTGACACCTGGTTACCCAGCGTGTCCGTCTGGCAGCAGCATTGCTTCCATGGAGCCGAGGCCTCTGGCGCCACCCATCCTCGCGAGGAGAGATCCATGAGCTGGAAGCTGACACGCCGGGAACTTCTGAGGGCCGGGTTTACCTCCGCGGTGGTGGGGGCGGCGGGTGTGCCCATGTCGGCGCTCGGGGCCGAGGAGCCGAAGGGCTGGCGGTGGGACCGGGGAGTCTGCCGCTTCTGTGGCGTCGGCTGCGGCATCCAGATCGCCAGCGCCAACGGGCGCGTGGTCGGAGTGAAAGGCGATCCGGCGAGCCCGGTGAATCGCGGCCTGCTGTGCGTCAAGGGCTATGCCCTGCCGCAGATCCAGTACGGTGCGGACCGCCTGGTGCGGCCCCTCCTCCGCATGAAGAACGGCACCTTCGACAAGAAGGGGGACTTCGTGC
>DATHSW010000105.1:0-2817 GCA_035463855.1 Candidatus Deferrimicrobiaceae bacterium
CACGTGCCGACCGCGGGCGCGATCTTGAAGCCGGAGCCGCTGAAGGCGGTGGCGAGGTAGAGCCCGTCGAGGCCCGCCACGCGATCCTGGGCGCGGTGGCGGTCGGGGCTGTAGCCGTCGAAGGCGCGGTAGCCGCGGGAGAGCGTGGCCCGCTCCATCGCCGGGATGCGATGGGTCAGGAGCTGCGCCCCGAGGCCGGCCGCCTCGGGCGGCAGCCCGGTGCCGAGCGTGTCGGGATCGATGTCCCACTCCTGGCACGGCACCCCGACCAGGGTGAGGCCGCCGCTCTCCGGCCGGAAGTAGTTGCCCAGCACGTTGTCGATGAAGACCATGTGGGGCTCGCGCAGCTCGGCGGGCCGGCTCACCGCCACCGTGTCGATGGCCTTCGGCCGCGCGGGGACCGCGAGCCCGATCTCCTCGCAGAGCCGCCGCGACCAGGCGCCCGCCGCCACCACCACGTGCCCCGCGTCGATGCGCCCGGCCGACGTCTCGACGCCGAGCACCCGGCTCTCGCGGCGGACGATCCGGCTCACCGCGGTCCACGGCAGCACGCGCGCGCCCTGTTCCACCGCCCGGCGGCGGAAGCCCTCCACCGTCTCGGCGGGATTGGCGTAACCGCTCTCCGGCTCGTAGGCCGCCGCGCCGACGTCGTCCACGTGGGCGAAGGGCTGCAGCTCCCTGAGCTCGGACGGCGTGAGCGCGGTGGTATTGACCCCGATGCGCCGGAGCATCTCGACGTTCCGGCGGAGATGCTCGGCGTACGGCGGAGCCACCACGTTGACGAAGCCGGTGCGGGTGAACACCGGCGGCCCGCCCATCAGCTCCGCCCAGTGGCGGAACACCGGGAAGCTGGCCCAGGCCAGCCGCGCGTCCCACTCGTTGGTGTAGTGCATCCGCACCAGCGCGCTCGAGCGGCCGGAGGCCCCGCCCGCGAGCGCGCCCTTCTCCACCAGCACGACCTTGACGCCCTTCGCGGCCAGCGCGCAGACGATGCTCGCGCCGTTCACCCCGCCGCCCACCACCACCACCTCGGCCGTCTGGCCCATGGCGGACCTACCGGAGGAGGGCCCGCGCCGCGGCCAGGCTCGCCTCGGACGTGCCCTTGAGGACCAGCACCGCGTCGTCGAAGCCCAGGTCGCGCAGCTTCCGGAGCCGCTGCGCGGCCGCGTCGGGGGCGCAGCGGAGGTGGAACGGCCCGTCGTCGGGGCACGGCTCGGTCGGGCTCGAGAGATCCACCGCGATGTTGGTCACGATCGCCCGCTTGCCGCCGGCGGCCCGGTAGCGCCGGATCCCCTCGGTGAGCGTGTTGAGGTTGGTCCGGCCCGCCGAGGCGATCCAGCCGTTGAACTCCTGGGCCGCCCGCGGGATCCAGTGCTTGCCGCCCCAGCTCCCGATCAGCACCGCGGGGCCGCCCAGCGCGGCGGGCCACGGGGTGAGGTTGGCCGCGCCGACCTTCTCACCGCGCCAGAGCCGGCGCATCACCGGCAGCGCCTCCTCGAAGACCTGCAGGCGCCCGGCATAGTCGAGCCCGAGCGCGTCGAAGTCGGCCTGGGTGGACCCCGCGCCCACGCCGAGCAGGAGCCGCCCGCCCGACACGAGGTGGGCGGTGAGGATGCGATGGGCCAGCTCGACCGGGTTGCGCAGCGGCACCTGCAGGATGCAGGTGCCGACCTCCACGCGGGTGGTCACCGCCGCCGCCACCGAGACGCCGATCAGCGGATCCGGCAGGATGAAGCCCCGGTTCATCGCGTCGAAGAACCACAGGCTGTCGAACCCGAGCCGCTCGGCCGTCCGCGCGCTGCCGACCAGCGCCTCCCCGGTGAGCGGCGAGCCGTCCGGGCTGAGCGTCGCGACGCCGACCCCGAGTCGCACGGGCTCAGCTCGCCCCGGTCCGGTAGCCGCGCGCGTCGCTCGCGACCCCGTCCTTGTAGTCGACGATGCGCTTCGGCGAGACGTGGGTGCCGAGCAGGCGCAGCGTCTCGTCGCCCACCACCCGGAAGGCGTGCGGCGTCCTGGGCGGCACCGCGATCGTGTCGCCCTTCCGGAGCACCACCACCGAGTCCGGCTTGCCATCGATCCAGGCCTCGGCGACGCCGTCCAGGATGTGCAGGATCTCGACGTAGGGGTGCGAGTGCACCGGAGCCGCGTAGCCGGGCTGCGCGGTCTGGATCCCGGTGCGCACCGGGGTACTGCCCGCGTCGTCTCCCACGATCGGCTGGTAGTGGGAGAGCGGGCCGAAGCTCACCCGCTCGGTGTCATCGAGACGAACGACCTGCATCTCTCTCATGCCGTCTCCTTCCGCGCCGCCGCCGCCTGCCGGAAGACGCGCACGTAGTTGCCGCCGACCAGCTCACCTCGCTCACCCCGCCCTCCATGTCGGTGCCGATGCCCACGTGGTCCACGCCCGCCACGTCCACCAGCCGGGCGATCCCGGACACCCAGTCGCGGGCATCCACGAACGCGAAGCCGGCGGGCCACACCCCGATCACCCCGCCCACCCCGGCCATGAGCCGCGCGTGCTCCGCCGAGATCAGCCGCGAGTACGGCCGCCGCGTCGCGGTGGCGAGCGAGGTGTGCCACCGCAAGCACGGCAGCACCCCCCAGAAACGCCCGCCGGCTCAGCCCTGATCCCGCTCCCGGCGACTGGGTCATGGGCCAGGACTCTACGCCAGGAATCTAGGCATAGCCCCCCTCCGAGCTAGGCCAGATAGGCGCCGCCGTTGGCGTGGATGAGCTCGCCGGTGATGAAGCCCGCGTCGTCGGAGGCGAGGAAGACCGCGACCCGCGCGATCTCCTCGGGCTGGGCGATGCGGCCGA
>DATHSW010000106.1:0-1927 GCA_035463855.1 Candidatus Deferrimicrobiaceae bacterium
CCGTGCGAGCGCAAGCCGCAATCGGCGTGGCAGCCAGCTCAACCCCGCCGCGAGCCGATAGAAATCCGGGCGATTGTAGGGGTGCGAGTACCAGCGGCGTGCTGCCTCATCGATGCTCGACGTCATTCGTACAGCCACGGGTAAGACTAGCATGACCGACGTGGAGGGCTCAATCGAGCCTTCGGGCGCGATGGCCCCTGCCTCTTGCCCTTGACCCGTTATCTACAGCAATGGCGAGCAATACATCCGAAACGCGCGGAAGTAGGGCACATTCACCCCGCACAGAGGTGCGGGACGGTATCGGCTCACCCGGCGGTCGTAGCGGATCACGCCGGGCTCGGTCGGGTCGTTCGGATCGTAAACGAGGAACTCCACCGCATCCGGATCGCTCACCCGCAAATCGAACACAAGGACCGAGTGGTTGAGGCGGATCCGCGGGAAGTCCGTGATCAGCAGCTGCGCCGGTCGGCCGGCCTGGAGCTGGGCGACGATCTCAGCCGCGACGCGTTCCTGCTGAGAGCGGGGGTACGGGAAGACCATGCGCCAGTTCGTCCAGTGCACGAGGGTCCAGAACCGCCGGGGGAGCCCCGCCTTCACCGCGACCTCTTCCTCCCGCGAGAGCTCGTGAAGCGACCCGAACCCAGGGACGACGACCCGCTCGGCCGCCGGTAAGGGCGCGCGCCAGGGGGCCCGGCGCGTGATGCGCTGGACACGCGCGGTGTACTCCGCCGCCGCGAGGCGCGGGGCGTCGGGCTCGAAGCGTGCGAAGCGCCGGAACTGGACGACGGCCCGCGCCAGTACGAAGCACCAGCTGGCGTAGAGGTCGGGTTTCCCCCGGTGGTGGACCCGGCTGTCGTTCCGAAACGCGAAGGTATCCACCCCGAACCGGAGGGCCGGGCCCGGAGGCGGACGGCGGAGACTGACAGCGAGGGGGGGCACCACGAGCAGTGGGCGCCGGCTAGGGCAAGCGCGGAGGGCGCCAGGAGTACCGTGCAAAGCGGCCGGGCATCGTGGGTCTGATTCTACCGCGGCTGTACCGGCTGGGGTAAGATGCCGCCCCGGAGGCCACACCGATGAAACGCAGCGTCGACCACTTCCTGACCACACACACCGGCAGCCTGCCGCGGCCGGCCGACCTGATCCGGATGATGTTCGCGCGGGAGGAAGGCGTCCCGGTGGATGCTCCCGCGCTGGCCGCCCGTATCCGCACGGCGGTGGCGGAGGTCGTCCGCAAGCAGGCCGACGCCGGGATCACGGTCGTCAACGACGGGGAGCTGAGCAAGCCGAGCTACGCCACCTACGTCAAGGACCGGCTCAACGGCTTCGGCGGCACGAGCCAGGCGCTGCAGTACCGCGACCTGGTGGACTTCCCCGAGATGGCCAAGCGGGTGTTCGGCGATCCCGGGCGATCGCGCCGCAAGACCCCGGCCTGCACGGGGCCGATCGGCGTGCGGGATCCGGGCGCGGCCCAGGCCGACGTGGACAACCTCAAGGCGGCGCTCGGCCCCGTCGCGGTCGAGGACGTCTTCATGAGCGCGGCGTCCCCCGGCGTGATCTCGCTCTTCTTCCGGGACGACCACTACGGCAGCCACGAGGCCTACCTCTTCGCCATCGCCGATGCCATGCGGCACGAGTACGAGACGGTGGCGCGGGCGGGCTTCACCCTGCAGCTCGACTGCCCGGACCTCGCCATGGGCCGCCACATCCAGTTCGCCGGCCTCAGCGTCGAGGAGTTCCGCACGATGGCGCGCCTGCACCTCGCGGCCCTCGACCACGCGGTGGCGAACATCCCCCCCGAGCAGCTGCGCCTGCACCTCTGCTGGGGCAACTACGAGGGGCCGCATCACTACGACGTGCCGCTCGCCGACATCCTCGACCTCGTCCTGGCGGCCCGCCCCCAGGGCATCTCCTTCGAGGCCGCCAACCC
>DATHSW010000107.1:0-15656 GCA_035463855.1 Candidatus Deferrimicrobiaceae bacterium
CACGTGGGCGGCCGGGATGCGGCCGAGGATCACGAGGGCTTCCTTCATGCGATTGTGCATGTCCACGAAGGGCGGGGCGTAGAACACGTTCACCAGCGGCGCCAGCCGATCGTTGATGGCGCGCGCCTCGTCGAGCCGCCCCGCCTGGACCGCCGCGAACAGAGACGCCTGCAGGTCGGCGGTCACGCTGCCCATGCCCGAGATGCAGCCGTCGGCGCCCAGCAGGAAGGTCGCCATCAGCGACATGGTGAACGACGAGAGCATCGCCACCGGCCGGCCCGCGCTCCGCAGCGCTCGCAGATTCCGCTCGTAGGACACGATGTCGTTCGACCAGTCCTTCACGCCGGCCACCGTGGGGATCTTGCAGAGGTCCGCGAGCGTCTCGGGGCGGTAGCCGATCCCCGACGCGGGCGGATACTCGAAGACGATCAGGGGCAGATCCACCGAGTCGGCCAGGGTCTGGAAGTGGCGGAGCACCATGTCCGGCTTCTGCTGCGCTCCCCACATGAACAGCGTGGGCGGGAAGACGAGCAGCCCGGCCGCTCCCGCCGCGCGGGCATCGCGCGCCAGCTCCACCGCCTCCAGCGTCCCGTCCGTGTAGACCCCGGCCACGACCGGCACCTTGCCCGCCACCTCGTCGAGCGCGATCGCCAGGGTCCGCCGGCGCTCGTCCCGCGTCAGCGAGGCGACCTCGGCCGCGTGGCCGTTGGCCACGATGCCGGTGACCCCCGGGGCGTCGGCGAGCCACCGGAGATGCTTCCGGTAGGCCGGCTCGTCGACGGCCAGATCGGCGGTAAAGGGAAGGAGGTTGGCCGGCATGCACCCGTGGAAGCGGAGCCCGTTCGTCACGGGGGGGACTCTACCAGCGCGCCATCTCGTCCGCCACTTCCTTGGCGGACCGCACGCGGGCGTAGGCGCGGCCGATGATGTCCAGCGTCGCCCGCTGGATCTCGGGCCAGAGCGTCGCCACCGCGTCCTCGACCACGATCAGCCGATACTCGCGGTTGAAGCCGCCGATCACGGTGCCGAGGACGCAGATATCGGTCATGGTGCCCGTCACCACCAGGGTGCGAACACCACGCGCGCGGAGCGCGCCGTCGAGGACGGTGCCGTTGAAGCCGTCGTAGTAGTGCTTGCGCACGACCAGCTCGTCGGCGCGGGGCGCCAGCTCGGGAATCACCCGCGCGTTGTCCTCGCCTTCCAGGCAGGAGGACGACGGCCGGCCGAAGCCGGTCGGAGCCCCGGGGGCCGCGGGCCGGTGCTCGGGGTGCAGCTCCCCCACCAGCAGGGGCGCCGCGGGCGAGTAGGTGAACTCGGTGAAGACCACCGGCAGGCGCTTCTCCCGGAAGATGCCGACCAGCTCCTGGATGCGCGGGACCACCTCGCGCGCCGGCGGCACCTCCATGACCTGGCCCGGCTCCACGAAGGCGCGCTGCATGTCCACCACCAGGAGCGCGGTGCGCCCGGGCGAAAGCGGCAGGGCGCTCCGGAACGCGTCGTCCCGGTCCGCCACGGCCTACCAGGCGGAGACGGAAAACGCGTTGGGGATGTGGCGGATGGCCTTGACCGCGCCCTCGTCGTTGAAGATCACGGAGACGACGTCGAAGCGGCAAGAGACCTGCCGGAGCCGCTTGAGCTTGAGATAGCCATGCGCCAGCTTGCCGAGCCGGTTCTGCTTGCGCGTGTTGACCGCGGCCTGGGGCGGATCCCCCTCGGCGGCCCGGCGCGTCTTGACCTCCACGAAGACGAGGGTCTTCCCCTCCTTCGCGACGAGGTCGATCTCCCCCGCGCGCGTACGAACGTTGCGGTCCAGGATGGCGAACCCACTGCGGGTGAGGAAGCGGGCCGCCTCCTCCTCCCCCCTGACTCCGGTGATCTTTCGAGTGTCGGTCGGCACGTGCACGACTCCTTAGTCAGCCTCGATCCATGCAAGCTCACTCCGCGAAAACAGCACCATCTGGTTCCAGATCCCCGCGAACGTGCGGCGGTGCAGCGCGCACGGTCCGTGGCGCTCCAGCGCCTCCCGGTGCTCCGGCGTCGCGTACCCCTTGTGCCGCCCGAACCCGTACACGGGAAACTCGCGGTCCGCCTCCTCCATGATGCGGTCCCGCGTCACCTTGGCGATGATCGAGGCCGCCGCCACCGAGGCCGACCGCCGATCACCGTCCACCAGATTCCGCTGCGGGCAGCGCAGGTCCGGCACCGCCACGAAGTCCGTCAGCACCAGCTCCGGCTCCACGTCCAACGCGGCCAGCGCCTGGCCCATCGCCAGCCGCGTCGCCTGCAGGATGTTGATCCGGTCGATCGTGACGTGGTCCACCACCGCGACCGCCACCCCCACCGCCCGCGCGCGGATCACGTCGAAGAGGCGCCGCCGCTCCTCCGGCGGAAGCCGCTTCGAGTCGTCCACCCCCGCGATCCGCGCCCCCGGCTCGAGTACCACCGCCGCCGCGACCACCGGCCCCGCCAGCGGGCCGCGCCCCGCTTCGTCCACGCCCGCGACACGGGTGAGGCCCCGCCGCCACGCGGCGCTCTCGAAGCGGTAGGGCGCCCCCGCCGCCACGGTTGGGTCTTAGCTCGACTGCTCGCCGGAGGTGGGCACCTGGGCGATCCGCTTCTCCTTCAACCGTGCCGCCTTGCCGACCAGCTCGCGGAGGTAGTAGAGCTTGGACCGACGCACCGTCGCCCGCTTGGTCACCTGGATCTTGTCGATCCGCGGCGAGTGCAGCGGGAAGGTGCGCTCCACCCCTACGCCGTAGGAGATGCGGCGCACCGTGAACGAGGCCCCGGTGCCGCCCCCGCGCCGGCGGATGACCACGCCCTCGAACGCCTGCAACCGCTCCTTCTCGCCCTCCACCACCTTCACCATCACCTTGACGGTGTCCCCGGGCCGGAAGCCGCCCCGGTCCTTCTTGAGATCACCCGCCTCGACGATTCGGATCGCTTCCATGATCTGACGCTCCTTGCTCGATGATTAGTCCAGGAGATCCGCCGGCGTCCGCCCCTGCCGGAACGCATCGGTCCACTTCTGCTCTTCCGGCGTGAGGTCGGCCGTCTCCAGGAGATCCGGCCGGCGCTGCCAGGTGCGCCACAGCGACATCAAGGTGCGCCAGCGCGCGATCCGGCCGTGATCGCCCGAGCGCAGCACCTCGGGCACGGCCGCGCCGCGGAAGACCTCCGGCCGCGTGTACTGCGGGTGCTCGAGGAGCCCGCGCGCGAACGAATCGTGCGCCGGCGCGTCCCCGTCGCCCAGCACGCCCGGGAGCAGGCGCGTGACCGCATCGGTCACCACCAGCGCCGCCGGCTCGCCCCCGGTCAGCACGTAGTCGCCGATGGACAGCTCCTCGTCCACGAGCTGCTCGCCCACCCGCTCGTCCACGCCCTCGTACCGGCCGCACACGAGCACGAGATGGGGACGGCGCGCCAGCTCCCGCGCCACCGCCTGGCTGAAGCGCCGGCCCGCCGGGCCCAGCAGGATCACGCGGGCCGGCGCCTCCGCCGAGCCGGCCGCCCGCAGGGCTGAACCAGCCGCCCGCAGGGCTTCAATAGCCGCGGCGAGGGGCTCGGGCTTGAGGATCATGCCGCCGCCGCCGCCGAAGGGCGGCTCGTCGGTCACCCGGTGCCGCCCGGCCGCGTGCGCCCGCAGGTCGTGCACGCGGATATCGACGAGACCGCGGGCGCGCGCCCGGCCCAGGATGGATTCGGCGAGCGGCGCCTCCAGCATCGCCGGGAACAGGGTGACGATGTCGATCCTCACAGGTCGAGCAGCCCTTCCGGCGGATCGATCACGATGCGGCGATCCGCCACGCTGACCTCCACCACGATCTCCGCCACCGCGGGGATGAGCCGGCGGCGGGTCCCGTCGTCCACCAGCCACAGCTCCTGCGCGCCCGGCTCCACCCCCACGAACCGGCCCACCAGCCGCCCGTCGCGCGTCTCGACCACCGCGCCCTCGAGCTGCCAGGGGTAGAAACTGCCCTCCGCCGGAGGGAGCGCGTCCTCCCGGGGCACCGCCAGCAGCCGCCCGGAGAACCGGCGCGCGGCCTCGGGCGAGTCCACGCCGTCCATTCTCAGGAATACGGTCTCTCCGTCGAAGCGGCTCGAGGCGATGCGGCACGGCTCGCGGCCGTCCCGGTCGGCATCCCAGAGGATGCAGGTGTCGAGCTTCTGGAACCGCTCGCGCGGCCGGTCGGTGAGCGGGCGCACCTTGACCTCGCCGCGGAGCCCGTAGGGCCGCAGCACCTCGCCGATCGCCACGAGCGGCGCTCCCGTCACCGGTCCCCTACGCCTTGGCGGCTCCCGCCGCGGCTACCCGCTGCCGCGCCAGCAGGATCTTCACGGTGTTGGAGGGCTGGGCCCCCTTCTTGATCCAGGCCTCCGCCTTCTCCACCTCGATCTTGATCGTCGGCGGATCCGTGAGCGGGTTGTAGTGCCCGATCACCTCGATGAACTTGCCGTCCCGCGCCGCGCGCGAGTCCGCCACCACCACGCGGTACGCCGGCTTCCGCGTCGTGCCCGTCCGTCTCAGCCTGATGTGAACCGCCACTGGTCACCTCTCTCTTGTTCGATCGTCGTGGTCTGCCGTGGGCCGGGGCTCAGCGCGGCAGGAAGGGCAGCGCGCCCTTGAACTTGCCCATCCGCCCTTCCATGTTCTTGAGCCCCTTCATCATCTTCTTGAGCTGGGCGTACTGCTTGAGCAGCCGGTTCACGTCCGACACGCTCGTGCCGCTGCCCCGCGCGATGCGGGCGCGGCGGCTGCCGTTGATGACCGCCGGCTCCCGCCGCTCGTGCGGTGTCATCGACCCGATGATGGCGGTGTACCGGTCCAGCTCCTGCTCCTCGCCGGTCATCTCCTTGGGCAGCCCCTTGGCGCCTTTGAAGAAGGGCACCATGTCCATGAGCTGGCCGAGCGGCCCCATGGACCGGAGCTGCTTGAGCTGCGTCGCGAAGTCCTCCAGCGTGAACGCGTCGTCGCGGATCTTCTGGGCCAGCGCCTCCGCCTGCTCGGTGTCCACCGTGGCCTGGGCCTTCTCGACCAGGGACAGGACGTCACCCATGCCGAGGATCCGCTGGGCGAGGCGGTCGGGGTGGAACGGCTCGAGCGCGTCCGTCTTCTCGCCCACGCCCACGAAGGCGATGGGCCGGCCCGTCACCTGCCGCACCGAGAGCGCCGCGCCGCCGCGGGCGTCACCGTCCATCTTGGTGAGGACCACCGCGTCGATCCCGATGGCCGCGTTGAACTTCTCGGCCACCGTCACCGCGTCCTGCCCGGTCATCGCGTCCACCACCAGCAGCACGTGGTGCGGCCCCACCGCTCGCTTGATGGCCCGCAGCTCCTCCAGCATCTCCTCGTCGATGTGCAGGCGGCCCGCGGTGTCGAGGATCAGCGGCGACAGGCCCCGGCGCGCCGCGTCGTCCCGGGCCGTCGCGCAGATGTCCACCGGCCGCTGCGTCGCCTCGCCGACCACCGGGATCCCGAGCTGGGCGCCCAGGGTCTTGAGCTGGTCGATGGCGGCAGGCCGGTACACGTCCGCGGCGGCCAGCATGGGATGCTGCCCCTGCTTCTGGAAGTGACGGGCCAGCTTCGCCGCGCTGGTCGTCTTGCCGGAGCCCTGCAGGCCCACCAGCATCACGACCGTGGGCGGATGCGGCGCCATCGCCAGGCGGTGCGCGGAGCCGCCGAGCAGCTCGACCAGCTCGTCCCGCACGACCTTGACCACCTGCTGCCCCGGCGTCAGCGACTGCAGCACGTCCTGGCCGACCGCCTTCACGCGCACCCGGTCGACGAAGGCCTTCACGACCTTGAAGTTGACGTCGGCCTCCAGCAGGGCCACGCGTACTTCGCGCAGCGCCTCCTGGATGTTCTCCTCCGTCAGCCGGCCGTATCCGCGGAGCCGGTCGAGGATGCCGGTCAGACGACTGGTCAGGCTATCAAGCATCGTGTTACCGCCAGAGACAGGGTTTGTGGAAACGCTAAAGGATACTGACGAGGCGGGGAAAAGTCAAGCCCTTCTCACTACTTCCGAAGCACTCCTCAGCGCGGTCACCGCCGCCCCCGGATCGGGGGCCCCGAAGATGGCCGAGCCGGCCACCAGAACGGTGGCCCCGGCCAGGGCCAGCGGCCCGGCATTGTCCGCCTTCACCCCCCCGTCCACCGAGATCAGCACCGGCCGGTCGGCGAGCATCGCCCGCAGGCGGCGGATCTTCTCGTAGGCGGTCGGGATGAACGACTGGCCGCCGAAGCCCGGGTTGACCGACATGACCAGCACGAGGTCGAGGTCGTCCAGCACGTACTGGAGGACCTCGGGCGGGGTGGAGGGATTGAGCGCGACGCCGGACCGGGCCCCCGCCTCCCGGATCAAGGTCAGCGTCCGCGCGAGGTGGGCGGACGCCTCGACGTGCACGGTGACGTAGTCGGCGCCCGACTTGATATAGGTTTCGACCCAGCGCTCGGGCTCCTCGATCATGAGGTGCACGTCGAGGGGGAGTCGCGTCCGCTTCCGGATCGACTCGATCACCGGCGGCCCGATCGTGAGGTTGGGCACGAAGTGACCGTCCATGACGTCCACGTGGAGCAGGTCGGCGCCGGCCGCTTCCACCCGCGCGATGGCCTCGCCCAGGGCGGCGAAGTCGGCGGACAGGATGCTGGGCGCGATCTTCATGCTGCGACGACCTTAACCCAAAGCCTCGCAGGCCGCAAAGGCCCTCCGCCCCGATCGGGTCACGGCCGCGCCGCCCGCACCAGGCGGACCGCGGTGAACCCGTCGGTGCCGTGGACGTGGGGCAGGCAGCGGATCACGCCATCCGCGCCGGGCGCCACCGGGAAGGTCGCGGGCGGATCCACGCGCCAGCCGGGGTGCTCGTCGAGGAAGGCCCGCACGACCGCGTCGTTCTCTTCGGGCTCGAGCGAGCAGGTGGCGTAGACCAGCCGCCCGCCCGGCCTGGCGAGCGCGGCCGCCGCGCTGAGAATGCCCCGCTGCTTCTCGGCCAGGCGCCCCAGCTCCGTCTCCTCGCGCTTCCATTTCACGTCGGGATTTCGACGCAGCACGCCCAGGTTCGAGCACGGGGCGTCGACGAGCACCCGATCGCAGCGGCCCTTCCAGCGCCCCGACACCGAGGCCACGCCGCCGGCGTGCGCCTCGACGATGGAGACGCCGAGCCGGGCAACCGCCTGGGTCAGCAGCCCGAGCCGTCCCGCGTGCGGATCCATGGCGATGATGCGCCCACGGTTGCCCATGAGCTGGGCCAGGTGGGTGGTCTTGGTCCCGGGCGCGGCGCAGGTGTCCGCGACGAGCTCGCCCGGCTGCGGGTCCAGCAGGTGCGCGATCAGCATGGAGGCCTCGTCCTGGATCGTGCACCAGCCGGCCGCGAACGCGGCCCAGCGGCCGACCGCGCCGCGGCGCACCGTGAGCCCCTCGGGCGCCAGCGGGGTGGGATCGGTCTCGGCCAGCTCCTCGTCGCGCAGCCGGGCCGCGAGGGCTTCCCGGGAGATCCGGAGGGTGTTCGCGCGGATGGTGACGGGCGGGCGCTCGTTCAGCCCCGCCATGAGCCGCTCCGCCTCCTCGAGGCCGTAGCGGGCGATCCAGCGCGCGGCCATCCAGTCGGGGAAGGACCAGCGGATCGCGGCCGCCTCGACCGGATCGGCGGGCAGCCGCGGCGGGGCCGGCGCCCGCGTGAAGGCCCGCAGCACCGCGTTGACGAACTCGGCGGGCCCCGGGTTGCGCGACTTGAGGCGCGCGATGCTCACCGCCTCGTCCACCGCGGCCCAGCGCGGCACCCGGTCGAGGAAGAGCAGCTGGTAGGCGGTGAGGCGCAGCACCGCGCGCACCCAGGGATCGAGCTTGGCGAGCGGGCGGTTCAGGTGCGGCGTGAGCCGCCAGTCCAGGTAGCGGCGCCAGCGCAGCGTGCCGTACACGATCTCGGTGCAGAGCCCCGCGTCGCGGGCGTCGAGGCGCGCCCGCTCCAGCGCCGCCTCGAGCGCGAGGTCGGCGAAGGCTCGGTCGCGCTCCACGCGGACGAGGATGTGCAGTGCCTCGTAGCGGGCCTGGGAGACCGGTCCCGCCTTGAGCACCGGGCTCACGGGGCGGGCTCCGTCACGCGCGCGCCGGCCGCCAGGCGTGCGCCGCGGAGGAAGTCGCTCCACGACATCGCCCTGCGGTTTTCCGGCTGGACCTCGAGGGGCAGGAGCAGGCCGTCGCCGGTCGCGATGGCGAGTGCGAGCCCCTCGCCGGATGACGGGGAGGGGACGAGGGTGCCGGGCGCCGCGGCCGGTCCTGGAGCGGGGGTCGCGGTTGCCCGCCAGATCAGGAGGCGGCCTGCCGGGGTCACCAGGGCGGCGCCCGGCCACGGGTTGCAGCCGCGTACCCGGTTGACGAGGGCGCGCGCGGGCTCCGCGGGCCGCAGCCAGCCGTCCTCCTTCTTGAGCCGGGGCGCGAGCGTGGCCTTCGCGTGGTCCTGCGGGGTCCGCGGCAGCGTGTCGATGCCCTCGAGCGTCCGGAGCAGGAGCCGCGCGCCGATCTCGGCCAGCCGCGCCGAGAGCTCCCCGGCCGTCTCGTCGGGGCCGATCGGCGTGGTCTCGGTCAGCAGCACGTCGCCGGTGTCCATCCCGGGATCCATCTGGAACGTAGTGATCCCGGTCTCGGTCTCGCCGCGCATGATGGCCCAAGCGATAGGCGCCGCGCCCCGGTAGCGGGGCAGCACCGAGGCGTGGACGTTGATGGAGCCACGCGTGGGCACGTCGAGCACGCCCTTGGGCAGGATCTGGCCGAAGGCCGCCACGACGGCCACGTCGGCCCGGTACTCGGCCAGGTGCTCGGGCCAGCCGGGATCGCGCAGCCGCGACGGCTGCAACACCGGGACCGTGGCCAGGAGCGCGCGCCGCTTCACCGGAGACGGCGTCACGGCGCGACCGCGGCCGGCCGGCCGGTCGGGCTGGGTGATGACGGCCACCACCTGGTGATGTGCCAGCAGGGCCTCGAGGGTGGGCAGGGCGAAGGCGGGCGTGCCGTAGAAGAGAACGCGCAGCCCGGACCCGCTAGAGCGCGAAGGCGTGGTGCCCCGTCTCCTTGGGGAAGCCTTCCTTCTGGATCTTCTTCTTGATGCGGTCGCGGGTCACCGGGGGCAGCCGGTCGATGAACAGGATGCCGTCGAGGTGATCCAGCTCGTGCTGGACGATCCGGGCCTTGAGGCCGCTGGCCTCGAAGGAGACGGGCTTGCCGTCCGCGCCGGTCGCCGACACGCTGATCGTCTTGCTCCGCTCGACCTCGCCGAAGATTCCGGGGACCGAGAGACATCCCTCCTCCTCACGGACCGTCCCGCTGCGGCTCTCGATCACCGGATTGATCAGGGCCTGCGCGCCCCCCTTGCCGTCGTCCATCACGAGGATGCGATACGGCAGGCCCACCTGGGGCGCGGCCAGCCCGATTCCCACCTGATGCCACATGGTCTCGGTCATGTCGGCGATGATGCGCGTGATCTCGGCGGTGATCTCGCGCACCGGGGCGGCCACCTGGCGCAGGACCGGGTCGCCGTAGAGCCTCACCGTCAACAGTGCCACCGTCTCGTCTCCTCTCGATCGTTGCCGCTTCAGCCGTTCGCCTGGGGATCCATCTCTACTTCTACCATACCGGTCGAGGCGCGTCGCCGGCCCAGGAAGGGCGCCAGGGCCGGGGCCAGGAGCCCCGGCAGGTCGGTCGGTCCCTTGATCACGAAGCGCCACCGGCGAATGCGCGCGCCCGACGGGGTCACCGCGGCGGGCGGGTAGACCGTGAGGCCCGCGATCCCCCGCAGGGCCGTCGCGCAGTCGAGGGCCAGGGCCCGCGCGCGCCCGTCGTCCCGCGCGCGCGCGGAGACCTCGGCGAGCCGGCGGTAGGGCGGATAGCCCAGCTCGGCGCGGAACCGCAGCTCGTCCTCGTAGAAGCTCGCGCGGTCCTGCGCTTGCACCGCCTTGATCACGTAGTGCTCGGGATGCTGCGTCTGGATCACGAGCCGTCCCTCCGGCACCAGCGACTCCGCGCCCGCCCACAGGAGCTGCCAGGTCCGCTCGCCCGCCCGGAAATCGGGCACGCGCAGCAGCCCGTCGAGGGCGACGAAGCCGACGCAGCCCACCGAGTGTCGGGGCAGCGCCCGCAGCAGCGCGGGCGTGCCGATCAGCACCTGGGCCTCGAGGCTCTGGCGCGAGACGGTCAGCCGGGGGAAGCGCCGCGCTACGGAGGTCTGCACCCGCTCGGGATCCCAGCCGAACGGCGAAAGCCGGTGCCCGCCGCAGGCCGGACAACCGTCGGGCGGTGCGTCGGCGCGCGCGCAGAGCGGGCAGCGGAGCGCGGTGCGGTCGCGTGCGAGCGCGAGCGCCACGCCGCAATCGGGACAGCGCAGGATGGCACCGCACTCGTCGCAGGCCAGCGCGGCCGTCCGGCGGCTGACGATGAGGACCGCGCGCCGGTCTCGCCGCGACACGTCCTCGATGGCGCGGGTCAGCGGCAGGGTGAGTGGATGGTTCCGGAGGATACCCCGGGTGTCGGCGGTGATGACCTGGGGCCACGGCGCGGGCGCGGCCTCCGGCCGGACGATCCGGCCGTGCCGCGCGTGCCACCAGCTCTCCGCGGACGGAGTGGCGGAGAGCAGCAGCAGGCGGCTGCCGTCGAGCTCGGCCCGTCGCAGCAGCAGGTCGCGCGAATGCAGGCGCGGCGCCCCCGGCGGCTTGTGGGCCGGATCGTGCTCGTCGATCAGGGCCAGCGTCGCCGGCGGCGGCAGCGGCGCGAGCAGCGCGGAGCGCGTCCCGACGACCACGCGGCTGCGCCCGCGGGAGGCCGCGAACCAGGCCCGTCGGCGCTCCGCCTCCGGCACCCCGCTGTCGAGCCGGGGGGCGTCGAGCCGTCCCGCCCAGCGGGAGGCCGTCTCGCGATCCGGCGCGATCACCAGTGCGGTGCCGACCTCGCGCTCGAGGCACTCCGCGAGGCGGTCCTCGCGGCCGGCGTCCGTCCAGAGCTCCGGCAGGCGCGGCGGGGCGGGGGCGGGCGCGGCGGGTGGCGACACCGTCTCGGCGGCGCCGCCGCGCGGGGGCGGCGGCAGCAGCGAGAGCAGGGTCGAGCCCCAGGACGACAGGCTCTCCGCGGCGGCCCAGCGGCCCAGCTCGAGCGCCGCGCCGGAGAGCACCGGTACCGGCTCGACGGCGCGCTGCAGCGGCTTCAGGGCCGCCGCGTCACCCTCGCGGAGCGCCACCACCACGCCGACCCGCCCGCGCCCCTGGAGCGGCGCGCTGACCCGCTGCCCCCGCCCCACCACCATCCCGGGCGGAACGACGTATGAAAAAGCCCGGTCCAGCGGAATATCGAAGACGACGTCCGCGATCAAGCCGATCAAGCCACTACGAGTGTCCGAGAGTGTCCGCCGAACACCCCCTACCGGGCACGGCCGTCCGCCCGCGCGTCATACTCCCGCCGGGCCAGCTTGAGATCGTCCCACGCCATACGCCGGTACTCCGGCCCCGGATTGCGCAGGAGGAAGGCGGGGTGGAACGTCGGCACGAGCACGCTCGCCCGGTACTGGTACGTCTTGCCGCGCAGCCGCGTGATGCCTTCCTTGGTCCCGAGCAGGGTCTGCGCCGCGAAATTGCCGAGGGCCAGGATCACGTGGGGCCCGATGGTGTCGATCTGGGCCATCAGGAACGGGCTGCAGGCCGCGACCTCGTCGGGCTCCGGGTTGCGATTGCGCTCGGGCCGGCACTTCACCACGTTGGCGATGTAGCAGTCGCGCTCGCGGTCGAACCCGACCGAGGCCAGCATCTTGGTGAGGAGCTGGCCGGCCCGCCCGACGAAGGGCAACCCCTGCTTGTCCTCCTCTTCCCCGGGGCCTTCGCCCACCACCAGGAGCCGCGCCCGCGCATTGCCGGAGCCGAAGGCGATGTTCGTCCGGCTCTTGGAGAGCTTGCAGAGCTGGCAGCCCTGGCGCGCGCGCTCCTGCTCACGCAGGGCGTCGGCAGGGTCCGGGAACGGCACGGAGGAGAGCGCGAGCTCCCGCAGGCCGAGGTCGCGATGGTGGCGGAGGGTGTCGGCCAGCCCGCGCATGGCCAGGGCCACGGCCTCCCGCGGGTCGCTCATCGCCTAGCGCCCGGCGCGGTCGGGAGCCGGGGAACGATCGGCCGCGCGGAGACCGAGCACGCGGTCGAGAATGGCGTCGGCGACGTCCAACTTGCTCATCTTGGGCAGGTCCACCGCGCCGCCCCAGCGGTCGAGCAGGGTCACCTGATTGTCCTCGGCGTCGAAGCCGATGCCCTTCACGGTGACGTCGTTGGCCACGAGCAGGTCCACGCCCTTGGCGCGGAGCTTGGCGGCCGCGTTGGCCCGCACGTCGTTGGTCTCGGCCGCGAAGCCCACCAGGAACGCGCGGCCCTTGCGGGCGGCCAGCTCCTTCAGGATGTCGGGGTTGGGAGCGAGATCGAGCGTGAGGCCTTCGGCCTTCGCGGACTTGATCTTCGTCGCGCTCGGCTGCCTGACGCGGTAGTCGGCCACCGCCGCCGCCTTGATGACGATGGTGGCGCGCTCGAGATGCTGGAGCGCCGCCTCCCGCATGTCCTCCGCGGTCTGGACCGGCACGTACGCCGCGCCCGCGGGCGGGGTCAGCGTGGTGGGACCGGAGATCAGGATCACCTCAGCGCCCCGGCGCAGCGCGGCCGTCGCGACCGCCTGGCCCATCTTGCCGGAGGACCGGTTCGAGATGTAGCGCACCGGATCGATGGGCTCGCGCGTCGGCCCCGACGTCACCAGGACGCGCTCGCCGGCCAGGTCGCGCCGCGGCGCCAGGAGGCGCTCGAGCGCCTCGAGGATCGCGTCGGCTTCCGGCAGCCGGCCCCGGCCCGACAGGCCGGAGGCCAGCGCGCCTGCCTCGGGCTCCAGCACCGTGACCCCGCGCCCGCGCAGGGTGGCGACGTTCGCGGTCACCGACGCGTGATCCCACATGCCGACGTCCATGGCGGGCGCCATCAGCACCGGGCACCGGGCCGCCAGCAGGAGCGTAGTGAGGAAATCGTCGGCGATGCCGTGGGCGGCCTTGGCCAGGAGGTTGGCGGTGGCCGGCGCCACGATCAGGGCGTGGGCCCGCTCGGCCAGCGCGACGTGCTCGACCGCCTCCGGGCTCTGCGGATCGAACAGATCGGAGAGCACCGGCCGGCCGGAGAGCGTCCGGAACGTGAGCGCGCCCACGAAGCGCTCCGCGTGGGCGGTCGTGACGACCGTCACCTGGGCGCCCGCGCGCGTCAGCTCGCGCAGCAGGTAGACCGCCTTGTAGGCGGCGATGCTGCCGGTGACGCCGAGGATCAGGTCTTTGTGCTGGAGGGTCATGTCTGGTGCCCGATCTACCGATGTCCTGGCTACCGTTTAGTTCTTTAGGCTCTGTTGTATGCGGGGGCCCAGACATGGCCGCCGCACTCCCCCAGGGGCGGACATCCGTCTCGCGGACGCTCCGCGGTGGGGGGGCAGCCGGTTCGGCGCATTCCGGGGGCTCCGCTTCTAGAGCTTGGGGGCGTCTTCTTCCTTGACGCGGTAGCCCACTCTCGCCTCGGCGATCTCCTCGAGCGCGGTGCTGGTGGGCTTCTTGTGGCGCGTGTCCACCTGGGCCTTGGCGCCGCGGTTGAGCTGCCGGGCCCGCTTGGCCGCGAGCACGACGAGCATGTAGCGGTTGGAGACGTTGTCCAGCGACTTTTCGAGCGATGGGAACGACATCAGGCTGGTACCTCCATATCGGGGAATCTGAGGGTCAGTCGGCTCGTGCGGCAGCGCTCGGCCTGGATGATGGTGGCGAGCTGGTCCACCGCGTCCTTCACGTCACGGTTGATGATCAGGTAGTCGTACTGGCGCCAGGCCGCGATCTCCTCGCGGGCCCGGCTGAGCCGCCGGGCGATGTCGCCCGGCGAGTCGCTGTTGCGCTCGCGCAGCCGCGCCTCGAGCTCCGCCATGGATGGTGCCATGATGAACACCGACACCGCCTCCGGGTAGCGCTGGCGGAGCTGCCGGGCCCCGTGGGTGTCGATGTCGAGCAGCACGTCGAGGCCGCGGCTCAGCGCGCCCTCGAGGGCCTTGGCGGGCGTGCCGTACAGGTGACCGTGCACCTCGGCCCACTCCGCGAACTCGTCGCGTCCCCGCATCGCGGTGAACACGCCCTCGGTGACGAAGAAGAAGTCGACCCCGTTCTTCTCGCCCGGGCGGGGCTCGCGGGTGGTGTAGGAGACCGAATAGTAGAGACCGGGAACGAGGGAGCGCACCTCGTGGCAGAGGGTCGTCTTGCCCGCCCCCGAGGGGGCCGACACCACCACCAGCGTTCCGCGGCGCTTGATCAGCTGCATCGGCTATTCAAGGTTCGCCGCCTGCTCGCGCATCTTCTCGAGCGTGGACTTGGCCGCGATCACCGCCTGGGAGATCTCGAGGTCGTCCGCCTTGGAGCCGATGGTGTTCACCTCGCGGTTGATCTCCTGGATGAGGAAGTCGAGCGTGCGACCCACCGGACCGTCGCCGGCCAGCAGGGCGGTGAGCTGGGCGAGGTGAGCGCGCAGCCGCGCCAGCTCCTCGGTCACGTCGGTCTTGTCCGCCCACACCGCGACCTCGGTGGCGAGCCGCGCCTGGTCGATCTCCGCGCCCGCCAGCATGGCCTGCATGCGCTCACGCAGGCGGGCGGCCCGCCGCTCGACCGCGGCGGGCGCGCGCCGCGCCACCGTGTCCACGTGGCCGGCCAGCACCGCCCCGAGGCCGGCCAACTCCTGGCCGAGCGCGCCCCCCTCGGTCTCGCGCCGCTGCAGCAACTCGGCGAGCGCGGCGCTGAGCGCGCGCTCCAGCAGGGGCCAGGCCTCGTCCGGCGCCAGCGGCGCCTGCTCCTCGCGCGTCAGCACGCCGGACTGCGCCATCACCCAGCCGAGCGAGGGGCCGTCCGCCAGATCGAGGGCCTCGGCGAGCGTGCGCGCCGCCTCCGTGTACTCCCGGGCCTGCGCGAGATTGACGCTGAGCGGGTTCAGCACTGCGCCCTCCGCCGCGGTGACCGCGACGCTCACGTCCACGCGGCCGCGCTGCACCGCCGACTGGATCAGCCGCCGCGCGTCGGATTCGAAGCCGTTCAGGGCCCGGGGCAGCTTGAGGGAGACGTCGAGGGTCCGGTGATTCACCGACTTGCACTCGACCGAGAGGATGGTGCGCGCTCCGGCTGCTTCCGCCCGGCCATAGCCGGTCATGCTGCGGATCATCGCTGCCTCTCCGGCCTGGGGGTGGTGAGGGGGCACTCCGGCGCCGCCATCATCGGACGATAGCCCAAAAAACCTTATGTGTCAATGTCTTTGGGCCAATCAAGCCTTGACAGACCCAGATGGCGGAGCAGCCGGAAGCGGGGCGAGGAGGAAGGCGTCAAGACGCCCGACTCATGGTGCCGGGCGGCGGGGCCAAGGTCGTGCCGGCGCTCGCGGCGGGGCAGGCCGCGCTCATCGGGGGGTGGTCGGCGAGTTCATCGGGCTGGGCGCGATCGGGATCGTGATGGCCCTCGGCATCAAGCAGGTAGAGGCGCGCCTGCTCCGCTGGCGGCGGGAGTACCAGAAGCGCTGACCGGGATCGTCAGCGCGAGGAGAAGGCGGTCAGCTCTTCCTCGTAGGCGCCCACCGCGGTATCGGCGCCGCGCAGCTT
>DATHSW010000108.1:0-2795 GCA_035463855.1 Candidatus Deferrimicrobiaceae bacterium
GGCGGGCGTTGCCCGCGCGCCCCCAGGGCTCGCCTCTACGCCGCAGCTCGCTCGGGCAGGGCAAGCTGCGACCCCCCATCCCCCAGAGGGGGTGGCGCGAGGGCTCGCGACGCTCGGCGGCTTGCTTGCCCTGCCCTACGCTTCGCGCGGCGATACGGCTCGCCCTGAGGGGCGCGCGGGCAACGCCCGCCCCACCCCGGCACGGCGCCGGGTTTCGGTGGACCCCTTTGCTAGATCGCGCCGTCTTTCTCGAGGGCGCGGATCTGGGCGGCGGTGTAGCCGAGGTCGGCGAGGATCTCGGCCTTGTGCTGGCCGAGGAGGGGGGACGGGCCGATCGTGGTGGGGGAGGCGGAGAGCTTGATCGGGTTGCCGACGGTGACGTACCGCCCGCGCACCGGGTGCTCGACCTCGACGATCATCTCGCGGGCCAGCAGGTGCGGGTCGGTCAGCACCTCGCCGGTGTCGAGGCAGGCCCCGCACGGCACGCCCGCCTCGCCCAGGATCTTCATCACCTCGTGCTTGGACCGCCCGGTGGTCCAGGCCTCCACCATCGCGTCCACCTCGGCCCTTCGCTGCCAGCGGGCGGGCGGCGTCTCGTAGCGCGCGTCGCCGATCAGGTCCTGGCGCCCGATCGCGCGGAGCAGCGGGTGCCACATCTGCTGCTGCACGAAGATGAAGACGTAGTCGTTGGGCCCGCCGGGGTGACAGCGGTACGTCGTGCCGGGCACGCCCGCCCCGAGCTGGTTGCCGGTGCGCTCCATGACCTTCCCGTAGCGCTGGTGGTCCCGCAGGCTCACCCGGATGAGGTTGACCACCGCGTCCTGCATGGACACCTCGACCTGCTGCCCCTGGCCGGTGGCGTGCCGCTGCATCAGCGCGGCGAGGATGCCGATCACGCAGTGCATGCCGGTGCCCGAGTCGCCGATGGAAGGCCACGTGAAGGTCGGCGGCCCGTCCGGGAAGCCGGTGACGCTCATGGCGCCGCCCATCGCCTGCGCGATCGGCTCGTAGCTCTTGTAGTCGCGGTAGGGCCCGTAGGAACCGAAGCCCTTGATGCTCGCGTAGACCAGGCGCGGGTTCAGCTCGCGGACCGCCGCGTAGCCGAAGCCCAGGCGCTCGATGACCCCGGGGCCGAAGTTCTCCAGCAGCACGTCGGCCGTCTTGAGCAGCGCGCGGAAGACGTCCTGGCCGCCCGCGTGCTTCAGGTTGAGGGTGAGGCTCCGCTTGTTGGCGTTGAAGGCGAGGAAGAAGAGGGCGTCCTCGTCCGGCCGATCCCGCTGGGAGTAGCGGGCCACGTCCCCCTTGCCCGGCTCCTCGACCTTGATCACGTCGGCGCCCAGCCAGGCCAGCATCTGGCCGCACGACGGCCCCGCCTGGTTGTTCGTCAGGTCGACGACGCGGATGCCCGCGAGCGCGCTGGCCAACCCGGCGCTACTTGCCCTCGAGCGCGGCGAGCGGCGCGTAGTCGCCGTTGCTGTCGACGCCGGCCACGTAGCCGGCCTGCGGGGTGACGATCTCGCTGAACGTGAAGGTGCGCGGCGCCGGGTACTGGAAGTTGCGCAGCCAGTCGTTGCGCGTCGCGCCCGCGGCCACGTCGGTGACCGAGACCACCGTCGAGTCATTGGCGAGGGCGTCGGCGCCGCCCTGGGCGGAGACCGCCCGGGCCACGAGGTCCGGGCCTCCCGGCTGCATGGAGGCGCAGGCCGCCACCACCAGCGCGATGGCCAGCGGAACGGCGAGCGACGTTGCGGCGCGCTTCATGGGTTCTCCCTCCCGCGCAGTATGGTGGCGGCACAGTACCCGGGCGCGCGCGGAACTGTCAAGCCGGAGCCCACGCCGACGCCGCGGTCTTGAGATAGGATATGCGCCGGGAACCGCCAACCTGGGGAGCGTGGGGACCAGCTCGTGAGAACCGGCAGCGAGTACCGGGACGCCCTGCACGACGGACGCCGCGTCTGGGTCGTCGGCGAGGGGCTCATCGAGGACGTGACGCTCCATCCCGCCACCCGGCCGATGGTGGACGAGTACGTCGCCTGGTACGACCGCCACCACGACCCCGAGTGGCAGGACGTCCTCCTCGCGCCGGCCGCTGGCGGGGGCCCGCGCGCACCGTGGGCGTTCACCCTGCCGCGGACCTCGGCCGATCTGCGCGCGATGGGCCGGAGCTACGCCGAGACCATCTTCCTGACCGCCGGCAACATGACCCACACCCCCGGCTACGGGAATCTCATCGCGCTCGGCATCCTCGACGTGGTGCAGCAGCGCAACGTCTCCCCGCAGCAGATCGCGGGCGCCGCCGCGTATCGCGACCTGATCGCCCGCACCGGCCGCTTCCTGACCTTCTCCGCGGGCGCCGCCACCATCGGCTACCGGCTCCGGGAGGACGCGAATGAACGGGCGGCGCTTCGTGTCGTCCGCGAGACCGGCGCGGGCCTCGTGCTGAGCGGCAAGGTGGGGATGCACACGAGCCCCGTCTACGCGGAGGACGTGTACATCGGCGCGCACTCCGGCGTGGACCGCGACGGGCACCGGGCCACGTTCGTCGTGCCGGTGAATGCGCCCGGCGTCACCGTGGTGTGCCGGAAGCTGGCGGCCCGCCACGCGAACCCGTTCCTGGCCCCGCTGAGCAGCCGCTTCGACGAGCTGGACGGCCAGATGTGGCTCGAGGAGGTGCTGGTCCCGTGGGACCGGGTGTTCCTCACCGAGCCGTCGCCCGACCCGATCGCCTCCTGGTGCTTCTGGCATCAGCTCTACGCCTGGCTGGCCAAGGCCGAGTTCACGCTGGGGCTCGCGCT
>DATHSW010000109.1:0-47232 GCA_035463855.1 Candidatus Deferrimicrobiaceae bacterium
ACGGACAGCAGAAACAGCAGCACCCCGTAGGCCAGCCCGTTCAGCGCCTGCGCGAACAGATCGGCCGGCATGCGGGGTGCCGCGTATCCTCGACTAGGCGGGGAGCGTGCAGCCGGTGCCGGGATCGGCCACGTTGGCGACCCGGTCGATGACGACGTTGTTGAGGCCGCCGTAGACCTCCCGGACCTCGCGGACGTAGATGAAGGGCTGGATCACGTTGTGGGTCTTGGGGTCGAACTTGAAGCGGCCCCGCGGGCTGTCGAACTCGACCTTGGCAATGGCGTCGACCAGCTTGTCCTTGTCCTGCGTGTTGCCGTTGACCGCCTTGAGCGCCCGGACGATCACCTCGGCGGTGTCGTGGCCCTGACAGGCGAAGCCGTCGGGCATCTTGCCGAAGTACTTCTCGCGGAACTCCTTCACGAAGCGGTGGTTCGTGGCGTTGTCGAGCAAGGGCGTGTAGAAGTGGCCGGTGATCACACCCAGCGCGGCCGCGCCCTGGGCCGGCAGGACGTCGGGCTCGGTGAGGAAGCCCGCGCCGGTGAGCTTGATGTTCTGTTTGAGCCCGTACTGGGCGTACTGCTTGACGAAGTTCACCGCGTCCGAGCCCGAGAAGAAGGCGAAGACCGCCTTGGCGCCCGACTGCCGGATCTTGGTCAGGTAGGGCGCGTAGTCCGTCTCCCCGAGCTTCGGGTAGTCCTCGGCCACCACCTTGCCGCCGGCCGGAACGAACGTCTCCTTGAAGGCGTTCATCATGTCCTTGCCGGCCTGGTAGTTGGGCGCGGTCAGGAACACGTCCTTCGACACGTTCTTGGCCACCCAGCCGCCCATCGGCTGGCACGGCTGCCAGTTCGAGAACGAGGTGCGGAAGATCCACTTCGAGCACCGCTCGCGGCTGATGGCGTCGGCGCCCGCGTTGGAGACGATCAGGATGGTCTTGCTGTTGTGGACCTTGTCGCGCATGCCCATCAGGATGCCGCTGTGCACCGGCCCGGTGAGGATGTCCACCTTGTCGGAGTCGATGAGCTTCTCGGTCTTGCGGACGCCGACCGGCGGCTTCATCTCGTCGTCTTCCTTGATCATCTCGATCTTGCGCCCGGCCACTGTCCAGTTCTCGCGGGCGAAGACCAGCTCCATGGCCTGGGTGATGCTCTCCCCCAGCACGGCGTACACCCCCGTGTACGGCAGCACGACACCGATCTTGATCGGGCCCGATTGCGCGCCGGCGCGCAGCACCCAGGGCCCCATCGCCGTGCCGGCCGCCGCGAGCGTTGCTCCGCCGAGGAACTTCCGCCGTGTGACCTTGTCCATCGTTGGCTCCTCCTCAGGTTGATCGAGCGCCAGATTATAACCGTTTACCCGACCCAAGCGTTTCGGTGCTTGGGCCCTTCGGGCGGACACTCCGTTACTTCCCCAGGCTCTTCAGCTGCGGGGGCCCCGACATGGCCCCCGCACTCCCCCAGGCTCTTCAGCTGCGGGGGCCCCGATGGCCCCCGCACTCCCCCAGCTGCGGACGACCGTTGGCGGCCGGTTTTCAGGTGGCGACCAGGGAGATCACGTAGTTGCCGCTGCCCGACGAGGGGCCGTAGGCATGGACGGTGGGCACGAAACGGTGGCCCGACTCCATGACGGCCCCCAGCAGCATGGCCAGGTGGCGCCCTCCCATCTCGGCCTGGGTGGTCCGCGCGAACTCGGGCAGCCAGGCCCAGATCTTCTCGAGCTCGCCGTCGGCCAGGAGGCGGGCGAAGCGGTGGTCCAGCTCCTGGTCGGCCGGCAGTGGCGCCTTCTCGGGCCCCCGGACCAGCTTGTGGGAGACGCTGCCGCTGCCCACGAAGCCCACCCGCTTGCCGCTCTCTCCCGCCACCCGGGCCAGGTGGCGACCCCACTCGTAGGCCTCGTTCAGATCCGCGGCGAGGCAGACCGACACCGGCACGATCGGGGTGCGCTGCGCGCGATCGAGGTAGCAGACCATCGGCATCACGGTGCCGTAGTCCAGCGGATAGTGGACGTCGTTGGCGAGCACGCACTGAAGGCCCGCCGTTTCGCCGCGGGCGATGAGGCGCGCGGCCAGGTCGTAGTCGCCCGGGTAGTCGTAGGCCACGCCGTGGATGAGCTCCGGCGCCTCCTGCGCGGTCAGCACCCCCTGGTGCCGCGGGGTGCCGTCCACCACGGTGGGGAACGTGGTGATCAGGTGGCAGGAGTTGATCACGCTCACGTCGAGCTTGGCCTGCGCCACGACCGCGCCCTGCGCCACCAGCCCGTTGCGCACCGGCCGGAAGACCTCGGAGGCGAGCTTGCCCTCGATCGCGGCCTCGAGGGTGCAGTACCGCGGCGTGTGAACCGTGAGAAATGCGGCGGCGAGTGGGCTCATACCGTGACCCCCTTTTCATCTGCGGGGGCCCGGAAATGGCCCCCGCACTCCCCCAGTCCGCGGGCCCCCGTTCCGGCGCCAGGACCGGGCGTCATGGAGGCGATTGCCCCGTGAGGCGGGCGACGACGCCGGCCGGGATGGGCGTGGCGGTCAGCGCCCCGCCGAGGCTCTCGGGCCCAGCCACCCAGGCCCGCACCTCGAAGCCGGTGGCGCACCGCCGGCCGCCGACGGACACCTCGTGCTCGACCCGGAACGTCTTCTCGCGGACCTCGCTCACCGTGGTCTCGATCCTCACCTCGTCGCCGTAGCGTACCGGAGAGGCGAACCGCGCGCCCGTCTCCACGATGGGCACGCCCACGATGCGTTCGGCCGGGAACAGCTCGCGCCACGGTAGCCCGAGCGACTCGAACAGGGCCTCGGTCCCCAGGTCGAACCATTCGAAGAAGCGCGGGTAGAACACGATACCGGCCGGATCGGCCTCGCTCCAGCGCACCTTCACCGCCAGCGCGTTAGCGACCATCCGCCCGACTCTCACGCGCTCGCTTGCGCCAGCTCGCGCAGGCGAGCGCGCTCACCGGACCGGACGGGATGAGGAGCCCGGCCCGCTCGCCGTGGCCCTCCGCGACCGGCGCGTCCACGAGCAGGACCGCGGCGTTGTCCATCCCGCGACCGCTCTCAGCTCCGGCCGACTCGCTTGCCGCGCGGGATGCTGAAGCCGGCCGCCTCGATCCGGTCGAGGATGCCGTGGAACTTGTGGCGCCCGTCGGTGTGGGCGGCCCACACGTCGTCCAGCGTGTTGAAGCCGGCGATATAGCCCAGCCCGCAGTCGGCCGGCTCGGCCATCGGCATCAGGCCGGCGAGGAAGCGGCGGTGGCCCTCGGCGGGGTCGATCCAGAAGCCCTCCGAGGCCTCCCCGCCCAGCAGGCGCGGCTCCTGCCCGGCGGGCACCGGGGCCAGGAAGAAGCGCGCGGTGAAGCGGATCGGGCTCGAGGGCGGCGTGATGAAGTGCGAGAGGTAGCGGAACGGCGCCAGATCGAGGCGCCAGTTCTCGCGGGCGAGCAGGACGTGGAAGGGTGCCTCCTCGGCGACGAGCGCCTGGCGGAGCCGCTCGACACGGTCGCGCACCGCGTGGTCCCGCGTGTCCACGGGGCGCCCGTCAGCGTCGCAGCCCACCAGCAGCCCGGTCTCCTCCACCAGCTCACGTGCGGCGGTGACCCAGAAGGCGAGCGGCGGGATGCCGTCCGCGGCCGGGAAGGTGGCGAGCGCGGCGGCCGCGGAGACACCGCGGCAGCGGCGCAGCGCCTCCTCGGAGCCGTCGGAGGCCTCGACCTTGCCACCGGGGAAGGCGTAGAAGCCGCCCAGGAAGCGCATGCTCTTCTCGCGGCGGATCATGTAGACCTCGACCGGGCAGGACGCGCCCGGACGTACGAGCAGCACGGAGGCGGCGGGCCGCGGCGGGACGGGTGGAGACGGCGCGGAGGTCACGCGGGCGGGACGCGGGACCGCGTGAGACCGGCGAGCTGCTCGAGCAGCGCCTCCGCCGACACCGGCTTGGCGATGACGCGATCCACGAACTGCATGGACTCGTGCGCGGAGACGCCCTCGCCCCAGCCGGTGAGGATGAACACGGCGGTCGCGGGCGAGCGGGTCTTGATGCGCTCGGCCACTTCCCAGCCGTTCATCTTGGGCATGCCGAGGTCGGTGATGACCACGTCGTGGGCGCCCGGGTCGAAGACGGCCAGCGCCTCCTCGCCGTTGGCGGCGGTGGTGATCGCGTGGCCCTCGCTGCGGAGCACGTCGGAGAGCACGGTGAGGAGCCGGGGGTCGTCGTCCACCAGGAGCACGCGTGCGGCGTGCTCCGGCACCATGTGCCGCTCGGCGGGCCCCTCGGAGGCCGGGATGATCTGGAAGCGGCTCGCGTGCAGCCGGAGCCGCACGGTGGTGCCCTTGCCGATCTCGCTATCGATGGCCACGCTGCCGCCGTGGCGCTCGACGATGTCGTAGACGTCGGCCAGCCCCTGCCCGAGGCCCCGCCCCGGCTGGAGGCTGCGGGCGTGCTCGGCGAGGCGCCGGCGCATCTCCACCGACATCCCCACCCCGGTATCCTTCACCTCCACCACCACCCAGCCCGAGGCCTCCGCGGCGGCCCGGATGGCCAGGGCGCCGCCCCGGGGCATGGCGTTCACCGCGTTGTGGATCAGGCGCACGAGGGCATCCCGCAGCTCGAAGGCGTTGCCCTCGACGGGGGGCAACGCCTCCATGTCCTGGGTCACCGTGATGACGATACCCTTGCGCTCGGCCTCGTCGCGCCAGCGCGGGGCGGTCAGCTCGAGGGCCTCCGCGATGACCGCGGGCAGGCCGACCGGCCCGAAGGCGGTCTGAGGCTGGCGGGAGACGAACTCCTGCAGCTTGCGCACGGTGGCGGAGGCCTCGAGCGCCACGTCGCGGATGACCATGAGCCGGCGGCGCGCGGCCTCCGACTCGCTCTCGCGCAGCATCAGCTCGGTGTAGGCCAGGATGGCCGCGAGGGAGTTGTTGAAGTTGTGGGCGAGACCGCCCACCGTCTCGCCGAGCGCCCGCAGGTCCTCGTTGCGCGAGAGCCCGCGGGGGGCCTCCGCGAGGCGGCGGCCGAGGTCGCGCGCCCAGCTCCGCATGGACAGCACGGAGCGGTCCATCTCCACCTTGGTGCGGCGGATCTGGCGCGCGATGTCCTGGATCTCCTCGTGGTCGGCGAAGAGGAGCGCGTCGGGCGGCGCCTCGCGCGGATCGCGCCGCATCCACCGGCCTACCCGCTGCCGGACGCGCTTGATCACGGGTCGAGGATCAGAGGTTCACCAGCTGCGCCACGCGCTCACGGTGATGGGTGGCGTCGCCGAACGTGAACTCCGAGCCCTTCGCGCGCTTGAAGTAGAGGTGGAGATCGTGCTCCCAGGTGAAGCCGATGCCGCCGTGGAGCTGGATGCCCGCGGCGGCGACCCGGCGGAAGGCGTCGGAGACGTAGGCCTTGGCCATGCTCACCGCCAGCGGCGCCTCCGGCGAGCCCTCGTCGAGCGCCCAGGCCGCGTAGTAGGTGATGGACTTGCTGTTCTCCACGTCCACCAGCATGTCGGCGGCCCGATGCTTGACGCCCTGGTAGGAGCCGATCGGCCGGCCGAAGGCCTGGCGGATCTTCGCGTACTCCACCGTCATGTCGAGCACCTTCTGGGCGCCGCCGCACATCTCGGCGCAGAGGGCCACGGTGGCGCGGTCGAGCACACGGGAGAGCGGCGCCCAGCCCGTCCCCGCCGCGCCGAGCAGCGCGTCGGCGCCGACGGTCACGTCGGCGCACGTGACCTCGCAGAGCTTGCGGGTCTGGTCCATGGTGGGCAGCAAGGTCACCTCGAGCCCCTTGGTCCCCTTGGGCAGGAGGAAGAGCGAGACCCCGTCGGCGCCCGCCCCCGGCCGCGTGCGCGCGGCCACCACGAGCGCATCCGCGGTGTGGGCGTCGTGCACGAAGAGCTTGGTGCCGGAGAGCGTGTATCGGCCGCCCTTCTCCACCGCGGTCAGCGTCACCCCGGCGGGGCCGAGCTGCGCGCTCGGCTCCATCCAGGCGAGCGCCACGCGCTTGTCGCCCGCCGCGATCTTCGGCAGCCACTCCTTCTTCTGGGCGTCGCGGCCCGCCTCCAGGATGGCGAGCCCGCCCAGGAGCACGGTGGAGAAGTACGGCCCGGGGGCCACCGCGCGGCCCATCTCCTCCATGAGCACGACCAGGTCCACCAGGCCCAAGCCCATGCCGTCGTACTGGTCGGGATAGATCAGGCCCAGCCAACCCTGCTCGGCGAGCTTCTTCCACAGCTCGGGGCTGATGCCCTCCGGCGTCTCCATGAGGCGCCGCACCGTGTCGGAGCCGCACTCGTTCTCGAAGAACTTCCGCGCCGTGTTCCTCAGCAGCTCCTGCTCTTCGTTGAATCCGAAGTTCATGATCTAGCCTTTCGGGAGGCCGAGCACGCGCTCGCCGATGATGTTGCGCTGGATCTCGGTGGTGCCGCCTTCGATGGAGTTGGCCCGCGAGCGCAGGAAGGTGTGCTGCCAGAGACCGTCCGCCACCGCCCACTCGCTGCCGTGGGTGAGCTGGTTGAACGGGCCCTGGATCTCCATGGCCAGCTCCTGCACCCGCTGGTGGCCTTCCACCCACATCATCTTGCCGGCGGAGGCCTCGGGGCCGGGCAGCTCGCCCTTCAAGAGCTTGGTGATCGCGCGCGCGCCGGTGTACTTGAAGACCTCGGTGTCGATCCACAGCTGGGCGAGCTTCTGGCGCATCACCGGGTCCTGGGTGACCGGCACCCCGTTCTTCTTGGTGCCGCGCGCGAGCTCGACGAGGCCGTCGAGCGCGATGCGCAGGCGCACCTGCAGGCCGAAGCCGAGCGCGAGCCGCTCGTACATCAGCGTGGTGAGGCCGACCGCCCAGCCGTTGTTGAGGCCGCCCAGGATCTGCGACTCGTGGACGCGGACGTTGTCGAAGTAGACCTCGTTGAACTCGGCGTCGCCCGTCAGCTGCTTGAGCGGCTTCACGGTGACGCCGGGGCTCTTCATGTCGAGCAGGAAGTAGGTGATGCCCTTGTGCTTGGGCGCGCTCGGATCGGTACGCGCCAGCAGCATCATCCAGTCCGCGACGTGGGCGAGCGAGGTCCACACCTTCTGACCGTTGATGACGTAGTGCTCGCCGTCCTTCTCCGCCCGGGTCGCGAGCGACGCCAGGTCGGAGCCCGCGTTGGGCTCGGAGTAGCCCTGGCACCAGATCTCCTCGCACGAGAGCATCTTGGGCGGGTAGCGCTTCTTCTGCTCGTCGGTGCCGTAGGCGATGATGGTGGGCCCCGCCATGCCGATGGCCAGGATGTTGAGCACCGGCGGCGCCTTGGCGAGCGCCATCTCCTGCTGGAGGATCATCTCCTCCATGAAGGTGAGGCCCCGCCCGCCGGCTTCCTTCGGCCAGGTGAGGCCGACGAAGCCCGCCTCGTACATTTCCCGTTGCCACCGCCGCAGCATCTCGTAGGCCTCGGGGCGCGGGATGTCCGAGCCCTGGCCGAGACGCGCCACCCAGTCCTTCTGCATGTTCTTGGACAGCCAGGCGCGCACTTCGTCCCGGAAGGAGGTCTGCTCAGGGGTCAGCGTGAAGTCCATACACCCTCCCACGCACGTGGGTCGCTAGTAAGGTTAACCGGGGTAAGGCTGAACGAAGATTCAGTACGATCATACGAGCGCGCCCGAGAAAGTGTCAAGGGGTGGGGTATACTCGCGGAGCCATGGCGACCGTCGGCATCTCGTTGCCCCGCTTGAGAAGCCACATCGAGAAGCTGTCCAGCTACGGCCGCAACCCGGGCGGGCGGGGCATC
This sequence comes from Candidatus Deferrimicrobiaceae bacterium, assembly GCA_035463855.1. GTDB lineage: Bacteria > Methylomirabilota > Methylomirabilia > Rokubacteriales > CSP1-6 > CAMLFJ01. The sequence continues at coordinate 7,741 of DATHSW010000109.1, forward strand.
ACCCGCTCCTGCTGGAGCGCGCCCCACGAGGAGGCGCGGGCGTGGCTGCTCGGGCGGATGACCGAGGCCGGGCTCGAGACGCGCGTGGACGCAGCCGGCAACACGTTCGGCTCGCTCCGGGGCGAGGGGGCGGCCGTGCTGACCGGCTCCCACATCGACACGGTGCCCGAGGGCGGCCCGCTCGACGGCGCCCTGGGCGTGCTGGCCGGGCTCGAGTGCCTGCAGACCATCAAGGCGGCCGGCCTCAAGCGGCGCCGGCCCCTGGCCGTGGTGGCCTGGAGCGACGAGGAAGGTCGCTACGGCAGCCTCTTCGGCTCGCGCGCCTTCACCGGCAAGCTGGACCTGGCGCAGGTCCCCACCCTTCAGGCGGTGGACGGGATGAAGCTCGGGGACGCGATGGCGCGGGCCGGGTTCGACGCGGGCCGCGTCGCGGAGGCCCGCTGCGACCCGCGGGCGCTCCACGCCTACGTCGAGCTGCACATCGAGCAGGGGCCGCATCTGGAGGCGGCCCGCCTGCCCATCGGGCTCGTGGAGGGCATCGTGGGCATCCGGCGCAATCGCCTGACGTTCATCGGCGAGCCGGACCACGCGGGCACCACCCCCATGGCGTGGCGCAAGGACGCCTTCCTGGCGGCCTGCGAGTACGCCTTGAAGGCACGCGAGCACATCGTCCGGAAGGGCAGCGGGCGCAGCGTGACCAACTTCGGGCGCATCGAGCTGGCCCCCGGCGTCTCCAATATCGTGCCCGCGCAGGCGGTGCTGATGCAGGAGATGCGCGAGCTGGACCCCAAGATCCTGGCGCGGCTCGACCGGGAGTGCGCGGCGCTGGCCCGCACGGTCGCACGTCGGCGCAAGCTTCGGGTCATCGTCGAGGTGATGTCCCGTACCGAGCCCGCGCGCTGCGCGCCGCGGGTCATGGATGCGGTGCAGGCGGCCTGCGAGACTCTCAAGCTCCGCTACAAGCGCATGCCGTCGGGCGCGGGGCACGATGCGCAGAACCTGGCCGCGGTGACCGACTCCGGGATGCTCTTCATCCCCTCGCGCGGCGGGCGTAGCCACCGGCCCGACGAGATGAGCGACTGGCGGGCGATCGAGCGCGGCGGCAACGCGCTGCTCCACACCCTGCTGAAGCTGGCCGGCTAGGGCGCAACCGGGGCGCATGTGAAAGTTTCCACTTGGCAACCGTCGGCGGGATCAAGTACACTCCCGCCTGAATTCAGCGCCATAACTTCCATGAGGATGTTGTGCCCACGATAGTGCACCTGTTGCTGGCCTTGGTCCTGACCGTCTTCCTGGCCGCTCAGGCCAGCGCCCTCGCGTTGGTGCTAAGATCCCGCCGGGCCGTCTCCGCGCAGGGGGCCCGCCGCGCCACCGACCTCTTGTGGACCTGCATCCCGGTGCTCCTCGTGCTCTTCCTGGCCGCCCGGAGTTGGATGGTCGTCGTCGACGTTCACCGGCCCGCCGTGGCCGCAACCGGCCCGCCGTCGCAGTCGACGGCGGGCCCGCGCTAGAGGAACCCACTACGACGCCATGACTCAGCGCACCTCGACGGTCGCCCGCATCGTGAAGCGCCTGGACTGGACGCGCCTCTGCCTGCTGGGGGCCGTGCTCCTGCTGGCCAGCGCCTGCAGCGCGGTGGGTTGGAACTGGGACACCCCGATGAGCACGGTGGTCCCGAAGTCGGACTTCGGGAGGGTCACCCACGGCATCTTCATGCTGATCTCGTGGTGGACGCTCGGCATCTTCATCGCGGTGGAGGTCGCCCTGATCTACGCGTGCTGGCGCTTCCGCGACCGGCCGGGCGCGCCCATCCCCAAGCAGGTGCACGGCCACACCGTGCTCGAGATCTCCTGGACCATCGCGTTCGCGGTGATCCTCCTGATCTTCGCGATCCCGACCATCCGGGTGATCTTCAAGACGCAGGAGGCGCCCGCGGCCACCGCGCTGCGGGTGGACGTCGCGGGCAAGCAGTGGTGGTGGGAGTTCCGGTACCCGCAGCACAAGATCACGACCGCCAACGAGCTGCACCTGCCCGCCGGGCAGACGGTGACCTTCTTGCTGAACGCGCCCGACGTCATCCACTCCTTCTGGATGCCGCAGCTCGGGGGCAAGCGCGACGTGGTTCCCCACCGGGTGAACCGGGTCACGCTCACCCCGGAGACGCCCGGCGAGTATCCGGGCCAGTGCGCGGAGTACTGCGGGATGTCGCACGCCAACATGCGCTTCCGGGTCATCGTGCACGAGCCCGCCGAGTTCGAGAAGTGGGTGAAGGCCCAGCAGGCGCCCCCGGTGGAGTCACCGGACGCGCTGGCCCAGCAGGGCAAGACGCTCTTCACCCAGTCGGCCTGCGTGGGCTGCCACACCATCACCGGGGTCTCCGCCGGCCACATCGGGCCCGACCTCACCCACTTCGCCAGCCGCAAGACCTTCGCGGGATCGCTGATGGCCACCACCCCGGACAACGTGACCAGGTGGATCGAGAATCCCGAGCACATGAAGCCCGGCGCGCTGATGCCGAATCTGGGGATGAAGGGGGAGCAGTCGAAGTCGCTGACCGCCTACCTCCTCAGCCTGAAATAGGGAGACGCCCATGGCGACCCACGCGGCATTCATGCCGGGCGCGAAGGAGGAGACCCCCACGTTCTGGGGGACCGTCGCGTCCTGGCTCACCACCGTCGATCACAAGCGGATCGGCATCCTGTACGGCTCGAGCGCGTTCATCTTCTTCCTGATCGGGGGCATCGAGGCGCTGATCATGCGCCTGCAGCTCGCCCGGCCCGACAACAACCTCGTGAGCGCGCAGACCTTCAACGAGCTGTTCACGATGCACGGCACCACCATGGTGTTCCTGGCGATCATGCCGATGAGCGCGGCCTTCTTCAACTACATGATCCCGCTCCTGATCGGCGCGCGCGACGTGGCCTTCCCGCGCCTGAACGCGCTGTCCTACTGGATCTTCCTCTCCGGCGCGCTCTTCCTGCACGCGAGCTTCGTGTTCAAGGCGGTGCCGGACGGGGGCTGGTTCGGCTACGCCAACCTGACCTCCACCCAGTTCTCCCCCGGCCACAGCATCGACTTCTGGATGCTCGGCCTGCAGATCCTCGGCATCTCGTCCATGCTCGCGGGCTTCAACTTCCTGGTGACGATCCTCAACATGCGGGCCCCCGGCATGACCCTGATGCGGATGCCGGTGTTCATCTGGATGAGCTTCGTGACCCAGTTCCTGATCGTGCTCGCCTTCCCGGCCATCACGGTCGCGCTCATCCTCCTGATGTTCGACCGCTTCTTCGGCACGCTCTTCTACTCCCCCGCCGCGGGCGGCGATCCGCTGCTCTGGCAGCATCTCTTCTGGATCTTCGGCCACCCGGAGGTCTACATCCTGATCCTCCCCGCGATGGGCATCGTCTCCGAGGTGCTGCCCACCTTCGCGCGCAAGCCGCTCTTCGGCGCGCCGGTGGTGATCTACTCCGGCATCATGATCGGCTTCTTCGGCTTCGGGGTCTGGAGCCACCACATGTTCTCGGTGGGGATGGGACCGGTCGCCGACTCCGCCTTCTCCATCACCACCATGCTGATCGCGGTGCCCACCGGCGTGAAGATCCTCAACTGGCTCTGCACGCTGTGGGGCGGGTCCATCCGCTTCCAGACCCCGCTCTACTTCTCGCTCGGGTTCATCGCCATGTTCACGATGGGCGGCCTCTCCGGGGTGATGCACGCCTCGCCGCCGGTGGACCTGCAGCAGACCGACACCTACTTCGTGGTCGCCCACTTCCACTACGTGCTCTTCGGCGGCTCGATCTTCGGGCTCTTCTCGGGCGCCTACTACTGGTGGCCGAAGATCACCGGGAGGCTGCTCGACGAGCGGCTCGGCAAGGTGCACTTCTGGCTGATGCTGCTCGGCTTCAACATGACCTTCTTCCCGCAGCACTACCTCGGGCTGGTCGGCATGCCCCGCCGCATCTACACCTATGCGGGGGACCTCGGCTGGAACTTCTGGAACCTGATCTCCACGATCGGCGCCTTCATGATCGCGGTCTCGTTGCTCGTGTTCATCGCGAACGTGATCAAGACCGCCCGCGCCGGCCAGGTCGCGAGCGCCGATCCGTGGGACGGGCGCACGCTCGAGTGGGCGATCCCGTCGCCGCCCCCGGTCTACAACTTCGCGCGCGTGCCCCAGGTGCACGACCGCGACGACCTGTGGCTGCAGAAGCACGGTGACGGGCACGGGAGCGCCCCGCGGCCCAAGCCGGCCCCGGTGACCGCCGCCGAGATCGCGGCCATCCACATGCCGCCCACCTCGTTCTGGCCGATCCTCCTCGCCCTCGCGATGGCGGTCATGATGTCCGGCCTGCTCATCAGCATGTACCAGGTCATCGTGGGCGGGCTGCTCACGCTGTTCCTCATGTACAAGTTCGCCATGGAGCTGCACCGCCCCGCCGGCGGAACCGGACACTAGGAGAGCCGCCGTGGCCGATCACGCCGCCACCCACGCCGTCCACGACCCGAACATCGGCAACACCGGGCTCGACCATCGCAAGATGGGGATGTGGGCCTTCCTCGGCTCCGACTGCATGTTCTTCGGGTCGCTGATCGGGACGTACCTGGCCTACAAGGGCAAGTCCATCTCGGGGCCGACGCCCCACGACGTGTTCGACATCCCGCTGACCTCCTACAGTGCGGCCCTGCTCCTGGCCTCGTCGCTCACCATGGTGCTGGCCCTGGCCGCCCTGCAGGACAACCGGGTGAAGGTGGCGGCCGGCTGGCTGCTGGCGACCGCGGCGATGGGGCTGCACTTCGTGCTGAACCAGGTCTACGAGTTCTGGTCCTTCGTCACCCACCACGGCCTGACGCTCTCGACCAGCCTCTTCGGGTCGAGCTTCTTCGTGCTCACCGGCTTCCACGGCGCGCACGTCACCGGCGGGGTGGTCTGGCTGCTCATCCTGGTAGGGCTCGCGTGGCGGGGCCAGCTCGACCGGCGGGACTACACCAAGGTCGAGATCGCGGGCCTGTACTGGCACTTCGTGGACATCGTCTGGATCGCGATCTTCACCATCATCTACCTCATCCCCTAGGAGCCGCGACATGGCCGATCACGGCACCGCTGCCGCGACGCACGGAGGAGGGGGCGGGCACGCCACCGTCAGGACGTACATCAACGTGGCCATCGTGCTGGCCCTCATCACCGCGGTCGAGGTGGCCTCGCTGTACATCCCGGGCATCCCGAACCCGCTGCTGGTGGCGAGCCTGCTCGTGATGTCGGCGCTGAAGTTCTACCTGGTCGTCGGCTTCTTCATGCACCTGAAGTACGACCACCAGATCATGCGGTCGCTCTTCGTGGGACCGCTGATCATCGCCGTCGCCATCATCCTGGCCATCATGGCGCTCTTCAGCGCCTTCCTCCTGCTGCCCCGCCCGCACTAGGAGTCCGCCCTGGTAACAGCGGACGACGTTCGGCGAGTGGGCGAGTCGATTGCGCGGGCGAAGCCCGCGCGCGAAGGGTATCGCTAGAGCCATGGCGCACGTCGTACCCGGGCCCGCGGGGCCGCCGCCCCTCGGGCCCGAGGGTTTCGACTGGACCTCCTGGCAGGCCGATCCCGGGGTGGTCGCGGGCCTGGTCGTCCTGGGAGCGGTCTACACCGCGACGACCCTGTGGCGGGAGCGGCTCCAGCCCGGCGCGCGGGTGGAGCCGGCCAAGGTCGCCTCCTTCGGGGGCGCCCTCCTGGTGCTGGTCGTGGCCCTCACCGGGCCCATCCACGATCTCTCGGACTACTACCTCTTCAGCGCGCACATGGTGCAGCACATGCTGCTCGTCTTCGCGATGCCGCCGCTCCTGCTCTACGGCACGCCGGGCTGGATGCTGCGGCCCCTGCTGCGCGACGCGAAGCTCGTGCAGCTCGCCCGCGCGCTGACGCGGCCGGCGGGCGCCTTCGCGACCTTCAACGTGATCATCGTGGCCTGGCACCTGCCCCCGCTGTACAACCTGGCCATGGAGCAGCATCCGTTCCACATCCTCGGGCACCTCCTGATGATGGCGGGGGCCGTCATCCTGTGGTGGCCGGTGCTCTCCCCGCTCGACGCGCTGCCTCGCGCGGCCTACCCGATCCAGATGCTGTATCTCTTCGTGGTCGGGTTGCCGATGGTGATGGTGGCCATCTTCATCTCGATGGCCGACAGCGTCCTGTACTCCTACTACGCGGCCGCGCCTCGCGTGTGGCCGCAGCTCACGCCGCGCGCCGACCAGCACCTGGGCGGGCTCATCATGTGGATCCCCGGGGGGATGGTCTTCCTCGCCGCCATCTCGGTCGTCTTCTTCCGCTGGCAGAGCGCGGGCGCCGACGACCTCGCAATCCCTCTCGCCGATGCGCGCCGTGGCCGGTAAGATCGCCTGGGCCGCGGTGGTCGCGGTCTTCTTGCTGATGACGCTCGGCAACGTCGTGAGCGCCACCGGGTCCGGACTCGCGTGCCCGGACTGGCCCCTCTGCCACGGCTCCCTGATCCCGCCGCTCACGCCCGGCGTGCTCATCGAGTACAGCCATCGCCTCACCGCGCTGGCCGCCACCGTGCTGATCCTGGCCACCAGCGTGCTCACGCTGAGGCGGATCCGCGCGCCGAGCCTGCGCCGCCTCGGCTGGCTCCTGCCCGCGCTGCTCGCGGTGCAGATCGCGCTCGGCGGTATCACGGTGCTGCTCAAGCTGCCCCACCTGATCAGCACCGCGCATCTGGTCAACGCGCTCCTGATCCTGGCCGGCCTCATCGTCCTGGCCCGGGGCCTGGAGTCGTCCGGCGCGGGAGAGCCGGCGGCCGGCCGCGACCGGCTGCGTCGCCTGACCCGCGTCGGACTGGTCATGCTCCTCGTCCAGCTCGCGCTGGGCGGCTACGTGCGGCACTCGGGGGCGGGCCTCGCCTGTCCCGACTTCCCGCTCTGCAGCGGCGACATCCTGCCCGGACAGTGGCTGGCCTCCGTCCACTGGGTGCACCGCTGGCTCGGGGTGCTCCTCCTGGGTCTGTTCATGCACCTGGCGGGAGCTGGCCGCACGAGGGCCGCGCGCCTCGTCGCCGCCGTCGCGGTGCTCCAGGTCGCGCTCGGGATCGCCGCCGTGCTGCTCCAGCTCACCCCGGTGGTGCGGGCCGCCCACGCCGCCGTCGGCTACTCGCTCTGGGCGGCGCTGGTCTGGCTCAACGCCGAGGCCGGCTGGGGGCGCGGAAGCCTCACGGCGCCCGCGCGGTCCGGCACGGAGCGGGAGGCGACACATGCCGCCTAGGGCCGCGACGGTATCCTCGCGCCAGATCGGAACACTCAGCCTGGCCGAGCGCGTCGGCGCCTACGCCGAGCTCTCCAAGTTCGGCATCGTGCTCCTGGTGCTGGTCTCCGCGGGCGCCGGCTTCATGCTGCGGGTCCCCCTCGGCCCGGACTTCGCGTGGCTGGCGGGCCTCCTCGTGCTGGCGGGCGTGATGCTCCTGTCCTGCGGCGCCTCCGCGCTGAACCAGGTGCAAGAGCGCGCCCGGGACGGGCTGATGGCCCGGACCGCCGGGCGGCCCCTGCCCTCGGGGCGGCTGTCTCACGCGCACGGGCTGACCTTCTCCATCGTCGCCATCGCGGCGGGCGCGGCCGTGCTGTGGCTCGGCGTCGGGCCGATGGCGGGCGTCCTGGGCCTGATCGCGAGCGGCTTCTACAACGGCATCTACACGCCGTGGCTCAAACCGAGCTCCCCGTTCGCGGCGGTGCCGGGCGCGATCCCGGGCGCCATCCCCCCGGTCATCGGGTGGGTGGCGGGCGGCGGCGGCCTCCTTGACTCGGGCGCGGTGATCCTCTTCGGCATCCTGTTCCTGTGGCAGATGCCCCACTTCTGGGCCCTCGCGCTGCGCTACCGGGCGGACTACGCGGCGGGCGGCTTCCCGATGGTCTCGGAGCGGGTCGGCGTGGAGGGCACCGCGCGGCTCATCCAGCTCTACGCCCTCGGCCTGACCGCCTGGTCCCTGGCCGCGCCCACCTTCGGGGTGGGCGGACCGGCGGCCCTGGCGGCGGCGGCGGCGCTCGGCGGACGGCTGATCTGGCTCGCCGCCAAGTTCGCGCGGCGGCCGGACGACCAGCGGGGGTGGCTGTCCCTGTTCCTCTTCTCCAATTTCTTCCTGCTCCTGCTGTTCCTGGTGATGGTGAGCGAGCGGCTGATCCGCCATAGCCTGTCCTAGCCGTCCGGCCCGGCAAGAGGACCGACGCCCCGCGGGCGGCCGGGTCCGCTCGGGGACGCGGCCCCCTCCCAGCTCGGGTCGGTGGCACGGCGGGTGCGTTGTCTGTTACTCTGAGAGCCCGTCTGGAGGCCTGACCGAATGAACATCTGTGTGGTGGGAACGGGCTACGTGGGACTGGTGACCGGCGCGGTCTTCGCCGATCTCGGCAACGACGTGGTCTGCGTGGACAACGATCAGAAGAAGATCGAGGCGCTGCGGGCCGGCAAGATGCCGATCTACGAGCCCGGCCTGGAGGAGATGGTCGCCCGGAACACGGACGACGGCCGGCTCAGCTTCACCACCGACCTGCGGGCCGCGGTCCGCCAGTCCGACGTGATCTTCATCGCGGTGGGCACCCCCCCCAAGGACACCGGCGAGACCGATCTGTCGCACGTGGAGGCGGTGGCCACCGAGATCGGGCGCTCCATGGACCGCTACAAGGTGGTGGTCAACAAGTCCACCGTCCCGGTCGGGACCGGCGAGTTCGTCCGAGAAGTCATCACCCGGCACCAGCCCCGCCCGATCGACTTCGACGTGGTCTCGAACCCGGAGTTCCTGCGCGAGGGCTCGGCCATCGAGGACACGCTGCGGCCCGATCGCATCGTGATCGGAGCGCCCAACCAGCAGGTGGCGATGACCCTCGTCGAGCTGTACGCCCCGCTCGAACGGCCCATGATCATCACCGACCTGCCGTCGGCGGAGGTGATCAAGTACGCCTCCAACGCCTTCCTCGCCGCCAAGATCTCGTTCATCAACGCGATCGCCAACATCTGCGAGAACGCGGGCGCCGACGTGAGCCAGGTGATGAAGGGCATGGGCCTCGACTCCCGCATCGGCATGCAGTTCCTCCAGGCCGGGCTCGGCTACGGCGGCTCCTGCTTCCCCAAGGACGTGGACTCCCTCATCCACACCGCGGCCCGCTTCGGCTACGACTTCAAGCTGCTGCGCTCGGTGGTGGAGATCAACCGGGAGCGGGCCTCCCACCTGGTGGACATGATGCGCAAGGGGATGGGCGGGCTGGAGGACAAGACGGTCGCGGTGCTCGGGCTCGCCTTCAAGCCCAACACCGACGACATGCGCGAGGCCAAGAGCCTCGAGGTGGTCCGGCTGCTGCACGCGGCCGGGGCCCAGGTGCGCGCGTACGACCCGGTGGCCATGGAGAACGCGAAGGCGCTGATGCCGCCGACCGTGGCCTTCTGCGAGTCGGCCTACGAGGCGGCGGCCGGGGCCGACGGGGTGGCCCTGCTCACCGAGTGGAACGAGTTCAAGTACCTGAACCTCGACCGGCTGCGCGGCCTGCTGCGGCGCCGGCTGATCTTCGACGCCCGCAATCTCTACGAGCCCGAGCGCATGCGGCGGCTCGGGTTCGAGTACCACTCGATCGGGCGCAAGCCCGTGCTGGCGGGCTGAGGCGGCCTCCGGTGCGGGTGCTCGTGACGGGCGGGGCCGGCTTCATCGGCTCTCACCTGTGCGATTTCCTGCTCGCCCGCGGGTGTGAGGTCGTCTGCATGGACAACCTCCTCACCGGCTCCACCGACAACATCGCGCACATCAGCGACCCGCGCTTCCTCTTCGTCAAGCACGACGTCACCAACTACATCGTGGTGGGCGGGCCGCTCGACTACGTGCTGCACTTCGCGAGCCCGGCCTCGCCCATCGACTACCTGGAGCTGCCGATCCAGACCCTCAAGGTGGGCGCGCTCGGCACCCACAAGGCGCTCGGGCTGGCCAAGGAGCGCCGGGCCAAGTTCCTGCTCGCCTCCACCTCCGAGGTGTACGGCGATCCGCTCGTGCACCCGCAGCGCGAGGACTACTGGGGCAACGTGAACCCGGTGGGACCGCGCGGCGTCTACGACGAGGCCAAGCGCTTCGCGGAGGCCATGACCATGGCCTACCACCGCGTGCACGGCCTCGACGCCCGCATCGTGCGCATCTTCAACACCTACGGCCCGCGCATGCGGCTCACCGACGGCCGCGCGATCCCCACCTTCGTGCGCCAGGCGCTGCGAAACGAGCCCCTCACCGTCTTCGGCGACGGCTCCCAGACGCGCTCGTTCACCTACGTCACCGACCTGGTCGAGGGCATCTGGGCCCTGATGCAGGCGCCGGTGAACGAGCCGGTGAACATCGGCAACCCCAAGGAGATGACGCTGCTGCAGCTCGCCCAGCAGATCGTGCGCCAGAGCGGCTCCCGGAGCGAGATCGTGTTCCGCCCGCTGCCCACCGACGACCCCAAGGTGCGGCAGCCCGACATCAGCAAGGCCCGCCGCCTGCTCAAGTGGGAGCCGAAGGTGGACGTGGAGGAGGGCCTCGCCCGCACCATCGACTGGTGCCGCAAGCTGGTGCCGCGGCCGTGAAGATCCTGGTCACGGGCGGCGCCGGCTTCATCGGCTCCCACGTGGTGGACGCCTTCCTGGCCGCCGGGCACGAGGTGGCGGTGGCGGACAATCTCACCACCGGCGACGCCCGCTGGATCAACCCGCGCGCGCGCTTCCACGAGGTGGACCTGCGCAGCGCCCGCCTGGCCCGCGTCTTCGAGGCGGAGCGGCCGGAGGTGGTGGCCCACCTGGCCGCGCAGGCGTCGGTGGCCCGCTCGGTGACGGACCCGGCCTTCGACGCGAGCGTGAACGTCGGGGGCGGGATCGGCCTGCTCGAGTGCTGCCGGCGCTACGGGGTGCGCCGGGTCATCTACTCCTCGAGCGGCGGCGCGGGCTACGGGGACACCGACGTGATCCCGACCCCGGAGAGCCATCCCTCCCTGCCGATCTCGCCCTACGGCATCACCAAGGTCACGATGGAGCACTACGTGAACGCGTGGAGCGGCATCTACGGCATCGGCGGCGTCTCGCTCCGCTACGCCAACATCTACGGCCCGCGGCAGAACCCGCAGGGCGAGGCGGGCGTCATCGCCATCTTCTGCCACCGCCTGCTCACCGGCCAGATCCCGATGATCAACGGCGACGGCGCGCAGACCCGCGACTACACCTACGTGGAGGACGTGGCCGCCGCCAATCTCAAGGCCCTCGAGCATCCCGAGGTCGCCGGTCCCGTCAACATCTCCACCGGGGTCGAGACCTCGGTGAACGACCTGTACCGGGCGCTGGTGGCGGCGGCGGGCTCGAAGGTGCGAGCGCAGCACGCCCCCGCGCGGCCCGGCGAGCAGCGTCGGAGCTGCCTCAGCCCCACGCTCGCCGGGCGCGTGCTCGGCTGGAAGCCCACCGTGACCCTCGAGGAAGGCCTCCGTCGCACCTTCGAGTTCTTTCAAAAGGAGACCGTACGATGATCGACGAGGAGCTGCGGGCGATCCTCGCCTGCCCGGCGTGCAAGGGCGTGGAGCTGACCTTCGAGGAGACGCGGATCATCTGCCGGGCGTGCCGCAAGGCCTATCCGGTGCGCGACGGCATTCCGGTGATGCTGATCGGCGAGGCGGAGCCCTGGGTCCCGACCAGATAACCGCGGTCATCCTCGCGGGCGGTCAGGGCACCCGGCTCCGGCCGCTCACCCTGGCCACGCCCAAACCGGTCGTCCCGCTCCTCAACATCCCGTTCATCGCCTACCAGCTGGCCCTCCTCCGCCAGCACGGCATCACCGACGTGGTGCTGTCCTGCTCCTACCTGGTGGACGAAGTGCGCCGCATCATGGGCGACGGCGCGGCCCACGGGGTGCGGCTTCGCTACGTGGTGGAGACCGAGCCGCTCGGCACCGCGGGCGGCGTGCGCAACGCGGCGGATCTCGTGCGCGACCTCGTGGTCGTCCTGAACGGCGACATCCTCGCCGATCTCGATCTCACCGCGATGCTGCGCTTCCACGCCGCGCGCGGCTCGCGCGCGACCCTGTACCTCACGCGCGTCGCCGACCCCACCCAGTACGGGCTCGTGGAGCTCGAGGCGGACGGGCGCATCCGGAGCTTCGTGGAGAAGCCCGAGCCCGGGCGCGTGACCGTCGACACCGTCAACGCGGGGGTCTACGCGCTGGACCGCGCGGTGGTCGCCGGCATCCCCACCGGCCGCGCCGTCTCCATCGAGCGCGAGACGTTCCCCGGGCTGCTCCGGGACGGGGTGCCGTTCTTCGGCTGGATCTCCCCCAGCTACTGGCTCGACATCGGCAGCCCCGCCAAGTACCGCCAGGGCCAGCTCGACCTGCTCGCGGGCCGCGTCGCCACCCCGGTGAAGCCCGCCGGCGCGCGCCCCGACGGCCGCGCCATCGCGCCGGGCGCCCGCATCGCCCCCGACGCCACGGTCACGGCCCCGGCCGTGATCGGCGCGGGCACCCGGCTCGAGCCGGGCTGCCGCGTGGGACCGAACGCGGTGCTGGGCGAACGCTGCGTCGTCGCCCCCGGCGCCGTGATCGAGGGCGCCGTCCTCTGGGACGACGTCAACGTGGGACCGGGCGCGGTCCTGCGCGACTGCATCGTGGGCTCAGGCGCCCGCATCGGCGCCCACGCCCAGCTCGGCTTCACCGCGGTCCTCGAAGCCAACACCACGGTCCCCCCCAACACCCGCATGTAGAGAGGGCCCGACACGACCGGAGGCCAGCCGCCCACCGCGTGGCCGTTGCGCCGCAGATGTCCAAGCACGGGTGACCGCGCGGGTGGCGGGCGGGGCGGCCCGGCCGGCCGAGCGGAGTGGGCCCCCCGAGTCCGGCCCGCCGCTCGAAGAGCGGCGAATCCGGCGAGCGGGTGACGAAGTCCGGCCGGCCGGGCCGCCCCGCCCGCCACCCGCGCGCCTGGACCGTGTATGTTGGGGATTCTGAAGGGGGAGGAGGCCCCGACGGGGCGCGCAAGGCCGTGGTATTCTTAGCCAGATGCCCATCGATCTGATCCGCAATTTCTCCATCGTCGCCCACATCGACCACGGCAAGTCCACCCTGGCCGACCGGCTCCTGTCCCTCACCGGGACGATGGACGCCAAGAAGGCAGTGGACCAGGTCCTGGACTCGATGGACCTGGAGAAGGAGCGCGGGATCACGATCAAGGCCCACACCGTTCGACTGTTGTACAGGGCGCGCGACGGGCGCGAGTACACGCTCAACCTCATCGACACCCCCGGGCACGTGGACTTCTCCTACGAGGTCTCCCGCTCCCTCGCCGCCTGTGAAGGGGCGATTTTGATCGTCGACGCCGCCCAGGGGGTCGAGGCCCAGACCCTGGCCAACTTCTACCTGGCGCTCGACGGCGGCCTCGAGATCATCCCGGTCATCAACAAGATCGACCTGCCCGCCGCCGACGTGGAGGCCACCCGGAACCAGATCACCGAGATCCTCACCCTCGACGGCGACGAGGCCCTCGCGATCTCGGCCAAGCACGGCACCGGCGTCCCGGAGGTGCTCGAGGCGATCGTGGCGCGCATCCCGCCGCCCAAAGGCGACGTGGACGCCCCGCTCAAGGCCCTCGTCTTCGACTCCTTCTACGACTCCTACCAGGGCGTCGTGGTCTACATCCGGCTGATCGACGGGCGCGTCCGGGCCGGCTCCCGCGTGCTGTTCATGTCCAACGGCAAGACCCACGAGGTCCAGCAGGTCGGCGTCTTCTCCCCCGACATGCGGCCGGTGGAGGAGCTGACCGCCGGGCAGGTCGGCTACCTCACCGCCTCGATCAAGCGGGTCGCCGACGCCAAGATCGGCGAGACCATCACCGACGTGCTCCATCCGACCGCCGAGCCCTGCCCCGGCTATCGCGACGCCAAGCCGATGGTCTTCGCGGGTCTGTACCCGATCGAGGACACCGACTACGAGGGCCTCCGCGACGCGCTGGAGAAGCTGCGCCTCAACGACTCCGCCTTCAACTTCGAGCCGGAGACCTCGCTGGCGCTCGGCTACGGGTTCCGCTGCGGCTTCCTGGGCATGCTCCACCTCGAGATCGTGCAGGAGCGGCTCGAGCGCGAGTTCAATCTCTCGCTGATCGTCACCGCGCCGAGCGTGCGCTTCAAGGTGGTGACCACCCAGGGCGAGACCGTCGAGGTGGAGAACCCCGCCAAGCTGCCCCCGCCCGACAAGATCGAGCGCATCGAGGAGCCCTACGTGCGCGGCTCGATCTTCGTGCCGACCGAGTTCATGAGCGAGATCTACAAGCTCGCCCAGGACAAGCGGGGCGAGCACAAGTCGCTCGAGTACGTGGGCAAGCGCGTCCACATCCAGTTCGACTTTCCGCTGAGCGAGATCGTGGTGGACTTCTACGACCGGCTCAAGTCCATCTCCAAGGGCTACGCCTCCTTCGACTACGACTTCCTCGAGTTCCGGCCCTCCGACATGGTCAAGCTCGACATCCTGCTCAACGGGGACCCGGTGGACGCGCTCTCCATCATCGTCCACCGCGAGAAGGCCTACGAGAAGGGCAAGGCGCTCGCCGAGAAACTGCGGGCGGTGATCCCCCGCCAGCTCTACGAGGTCGCGATCCAGGCCGCCATCGGCAGCCGGGTCATCGCCCGCGAGACGGTCAAGGCCATGGGCAAGAACGTCACCGCCAAGTGCTACGGCGGCGACATCACGCGCAAGCGCAAGCTGCTCGAGAAGCAAAAGGAAGGCAAGAAGCGGATGAAACAGGTCGGGCGGGTCGAGGTGCCGCAGGAGGCGTTCCTGTCGGTGCTCAAGAGCTGAGCGGGGCATGAACGATCTCCAGCTCCGGCCCGACCGCGACACCGCGCCCGCCCCCCCGGCGGCCCGGCCCCGGCGCAAGTCTCTCTTCCGGGAGTACTCGGAAGCGATCATCATCGCGGTGCTGCTGGCCCTCTTCATCCGGCAGTTCGCGGTGCAGGCCTTCACGATTCCCTCCGGCTCCATGATGGATACGCTGCTGATCGGCGACTACATCCTGGTGAACAAGTTCCTGTTCGGCGCCGAGATCCCGCTGACCGACAAGCACCTTCCGGGGCTGCGCGATCCGCAGCGCGGGGACGTCGTGGTGTTCAAGTATCCCAACGACGAGACACGCGACTTCATCAAGCGCATCATCGCGATCGGCGGCGACACCATCCAGGTGCGCGACAACCGCGTGGTGCTCAACGGCCGGCCGATCGAGGAGCCCTACGGGCGTCCCGGATCCTTCACCGGCCCCCCGTCGGGCCAGTGCGGCTACGCCTACGGGTGCGAGCCGCTGAAGGTGCCCGCGGGCGCCTACTTCGTCATGGGCGACAATCGCGACAACTCCCAGGACAGCCGCTACTGGGGCTTCGTCCGCCGGGAGAAGATCCGCGGCAAGGCCTTCTTGATCTACTGGTCGTGGAACGGGGAAGGGCATTGGCTACGCTGGCAACGGCTGGGCAAGTACCTGCCGTAGCCTCGCTCGCTCCCCGCGCCGCGCGGCTCGGGGCCTACGTGCACCTGCCCTTCTGCGCCGAGCGGTGCGGCTACTGCTCGTTCAACACCGCGCCCTACACCCCCGGCGGCCTCGACCGGTTCCTGACCGCGCTGCTGCGCGAGTGCGACCTGGTCGCCGCGGCGCCGTGGGCGGGCCGCGTCACCCTCGACACGCTCTTCCTCGGCGGCGGCACCCCCTCGCTGCTCGACGCTCCCCAGATGGCGGCGGTGCTCGGACGGATCGGCGCCCGCCTCCGGCTCGAGCCGGGGGCGGAGGTGACCGTCGAGTGCAATCCCGACGACGTGACGCGCGAGCGCCTCGCCGGCTACCAACGCGCGGGGGTGAGCCGCGTCAGCCTCGGGGTGCAGAGCCTGGACGACGCGATCCTGTCGCGGCTCGACCGCCGGCACTCGGCGGCGCAGGCGCGCGCCGCGTTCGGAGCGGCCCGCGAAGCCGGCTGCGCCGACATCAGCGTGGACCTGATCTACGGGCTGCCCGGGCTCGACGTGGACACCTGGACGCGCACGGTGCGGGAGGTGCTCGCGTGGCGGCCGGATCATCTGTCCGCCTACGCGCTCACCCTCGACGAGGGCAGCCTCTGGCACGCCGCGGGCGTGACCGGCCTGCCCGCCGAGGAGACGGTCACCGCGCAGTACTGGACGCTGGCGCGCCTGGCCGCCGAGGCCGGCTTCGAGCACTACGAGGTCTCCAACTACGCGCGGCCGGATCACCGGTCGCGCCACAACCAGCGCTACTGGCGGTGGGAGGAGTACGTGGCGCTCGGGCCGGGCGCGTGCGGCTTCCTCGGACACGTGCGGTACGGCAACGTGAAGCCGGTCGAGCGCTACTGCGGTCTCGTGGAGAGCGGCGCGCTGCCGCTCCTGACCCACGAGGTGCTCACCGAGCGCCAGGCCCTCGCGGAGCGGCTGATACTGGGACTCCGCACGAGCGACGGCGTCCCGGCCGAGCGGCTCGCCGAGCGCTGCGCGCTCGAGCGCGGCCGCCTGCCCGGCGCGCTCGAGGCCTGGCGCGAGCGCGGCCTCCTCGCGGAGGGGAACGGGCGCGTCCGCCTCACCGAGGCCGGCTTCCTCCTCTCCGACGCCCTGTTCACCGAGCTGCTCTAGCGGTAAGATCGCGCCCACACCATGACCGCCGCCCCGCTCGATCAACGCAGCCGCCAGGTCCTCACGGCGGTCATCGCCGAGTACGTGGAGACCGGCGAGCCCGTGGGCTCGCGCGCGGTCGCGCGCCGCCATATTCGCGGCCTCTCCCCGGCGACGATCCGCAATGCCATGGCCGACCTGGAGGAGCTGGGCTATCTGGTGCAGCCCCACACCTCCGCGGGCCGCCTTCCCACCGACGCCGCCTACCGCTTCTACGTGGATCACCTCCAGCGCGTGCCGTGGGTGGCGGGCAAGGCGCCCGCGGTGGGCCAGCCGCCGGTGATGCCGCAGGCGGACGCGGCCGAGCGGCTGATGGCGGAGACGCCTTCCGTGCTCTCCACCGGCACGCACATGATGGGGGTGCTGCTGGCCCCGCCGCTGAAGCACACCGCGCTCGACCGGATCGAGCTGGTGGCGCTGGACGAGGAGCGGGCCCTGGCCGTGCTGGTGACGGACACCGGCTGGGTCACCGCACGGCCCCTCGCCACCGGGCTGCGGGGCAGCGGCGAGGAGCTCCGCGAGATCGGTCGGACCCTCACCCGGCGCTTCCGCGGCAAGACCTTCCAGGAGATCCTCGACGACCTGAGCGCGCCCGCCGATCCGCTCGATCCCCTCTGGACGCGGAGCCGGGGGGTGCTCGACGAGGTGGTGGCGCTCCTGCGCGATCGCACGCTCTACCTGAGCGGCGCCACCAACATGCTGGATCATCCCGACCTGTCGGATACCGCCACCCTGCGCTCGGTGCTGCGCGCCTTCGAGGACAAGGCGCGCCTGATCGACCTGCTCTCGCGCATGGCCGAGGAGCGCGGCATCCAGGTGATGATCGGGAGCGAGAACCCGGTGGAGGACATGCGGGGCTGCAGCCTGATCACCTCCACCTACACCTACCGCGACCAGGTCCTGGGCGTGCTCGGCGTGGTGGGCCCCCGCCGCATGCCGTACTCCGAGGTCATGGCGGTCGTGGACGAGACGGCGCGCGTGGTCTCGAGCACGCTGTCGCGGGTCCGCCAGCACCTGTACCTGCCGTAGCCGGCTCCCCCGGCGGGGGGACGACCGTCTGCTATACTTGCTTTGTGCCATGAGTGATTCGTTCTTCGAGGGGCCGGTGGCCGACGAGCGGGAGGAGGAGATCCAGCGCCTCCGCGAGGCGCTGGAGGCCAAGACCCGCGAGGTGGAGGCCCAGCAGGACCGCTATGTGCGCGCCGTCGCGGAGTTCGACAACGTGCGCAAGCGCAGCGCGCGGGAGCGGGAGGAGTACACCCGTTACGCCAACGAGTCGCTGCTGCGCGACATCCTGCCCGTGCTGGACAACCTCGACCGGGCGCTGCAGGCGGCGCGGTCCGAGCCCGCCACGTCGCTCACCACCGGCGTCGAGCTGATCCAGCGGGAGCTCCTGCGCATCCTCGAGAAGTTCGGCCTGACCGCGTTCACCTCGGTGGGCCAACCCTTCGATCCGGAGCGGCACGAGGCGATCGCGCGCGTGCCGAGCACGGACCTGCCCGACATGACGGTGGCCGGGGAGACCGCGCGGGGCTATCTCCTGCACGGGCGCGTGCTGCGGCCGGCGATGGTCACCGTGGCCGTGGCCCCCGACGAGCCGGGCCCCGCCGCCAGCGCCTAGCGTGGCCGCCAAGGACTACTACGGCGTTCTCGGCGTCCCGCGGAACGCCGACGAGGCGGCGCTGAAGAAGGCCTACCGCAACCTGGCCCGCGCGTACCACCCCGACCGGAATCCCGGCGACAAGAAGGCCGAGGAGCGCTTCAAGGAGATCAGCGAGGCCTATTCCGTCCTGTCGGACGCCGAGAAGCGCGCCCAGTACGACCGCTTCGGTGTGGTCGGTGGAGCCGGCGCGGGCGACGTGGGCTTCGGCACGATCTTCGAGGACCTCTTCGAAGGCTTCTTCGGCGGCGGCGAGCGTGGCCGCCCGCGGACACGGTCGCGGCGGGGCGACGACCTCCGCTACGATCTCGAGATCTCGCTGGAAGAGGCCGCCCAGGGCATCGAGACCAAACTGCAGGTCCCGCGTCTCGAGACGTGCGAGAGCTGCCGGGGCACCGGAGTGGAGGCGGGCAGCCAACCCGAGACCTGCGGCACGTGCCGGGGCCAGGGTCAGGTACGCTTCACCCAGGGCTTTCTCACGGTAGCGCGCCCCTGCCCCAACTGTCGCGGCGAGGGTCGGATCGTCAAGCACCCCTGCCCGGGCTGCCGCGGCCAGGGACGCGTGTCCCGCGAGAGGCTGCTGAAGGTCACGATCCCGCCCGGCGTCGAGAATGGCAACCAGCTCCGGCTCAACGGCGAGGGGGAGGGCGGGCTCCAGGGCGGCCCGTCCGGGGATCTTTACGTGGTGCTCCACATCCGGCCCCACGAGATCTTCGTGCGTGAGGGCACCCACCTGATCTGCGAGCTGCCGCTCACCTTCCCCCAGGTCGCCCTCGGTGACGAGGTCGAGGTGCCGGTGCTCGACGGAGCCGCGAAGCTGAAGATCCCGGCGGGGACACAGCCGGGCCAGCGCCTCGTCCTGAAGGGCAAGGGCATGCCCCACCTGCGCGGGCGGGGCCGGGGCGACGCGGTCTACGAGGTCGTCGTCGAGGTGCCGACGCGGCTCACCGCGCGTCAGCGCGAGCTGCTGGAGGAGTTCCGGCGCTCGCACGACGGCGACTCGAGCCCCCGCGCCTCCAAGTTCGTCGAGCGGATGAAGCAGCTGTTCGGTAGTTGATGGCGTTCTGGCAGCTCACCCTCCCCGCCTCCGCCGACAGCGAAGACGCGCTCACCAACTTCCTCTGGGAGCAGGGCGCCCTGGGTGTGGTCGAGGAGGAGGCGCCCGGGGCCCCGCCGCGCCTGCGCGCCTTCTTCGCCGAGAGCATGTCGTCCACCAAGCTGCTGGCGGCCGTGCGGGAGTACCAGGCGTCGCTCCGATCGCTCGGCTTCTCCGTCGAGTCGCACGGCACCGAGATCACGCCGCTGCTGGACGAGGCCTGGGCCAGCGCCTGGCAGCAGTCCTTCCCAGCCCGCGAGGTCGGCCGGCGCCTTCTCGTGCTGCCGCCGTGGCTCGAGGCTTCGCCCCGCGGGGACGCCGCCGACCGCCTGACCGTGATCATCGAGCCGGGCCGGGCCTTCGGCACCGGCCACCACGGCACCACCGAGGGCTGCCTCGTGCTGCTCGAGGACGCGCTCGCCGCGACCCGGGCGGGGGCCGTGCTCGACATCGGCACGGGCACCGGCATCCTCGCCATCGCGGCCCTCAAGCTGGGCGCCTCCGCGGCGGTGGCGATCGACGTCGATCCCGACGCGGTCTCGGCCGCCCAGGTCAACGCCGGGCGGAACGGCTGCGCCGGCCTGACCGTCCGGCTGGCCGAGCCCCAGGAGGTGCGCGAGCGCTTCCCGCTCGTGCTGGCCAATCTGCTGACGCACACGCACCTGGCGCTGGCCTCGGAGTACGCGCGCCTCGTGGCGCCGGGCGGGTCGCTCGTCCTGGGCGGGATGCTGGACCACGAGGACGAGCACGTGAGCCAGGCCCTGGCCGGAGCCGGCTTCACGCCCCGATCGCGCCTGGCGCTCGACGGCTGGGCCTCGCGGTGGCTCGAGGCGCCGCGCCCGTGACCCGCTTTCTCCACCTGGCGGCGGACTCGGTCCGCGGCGACCGGGTGACCTTCGAGGCCGCCACCGCCCATCACTTGGGCCGCGTGCTCCGGGCGACGGTGGGGGACGTGGTGGAGGCGGTGGACGGCGCGGGCGCGCTCCTGTCGGTGCGGCTCACCGCCATCGGGGCCCGCCGCGCCGAGGGCGTGATCGTGGGGCGCGCCCCGCTCGCGACGGAGTCCCCGCTGGATCTCACGCTGGCCCAGGGCATCCCCAAGGGCGACAAGATGGACGGCATCATCCGGATGGCCACCGAGCTCGGCGTCACGCGCGTGGTCCCATTGCTGACCGCGCGGACGGTCGTGCGACTGGAGCCCGCGCGCGGGGCTGCTCGCCTCGGCCGATGGCAGCGGATCGCGAAGGAGGCGGCCCAGCAGAGCGGGCGCGCGGCTGTGCCGGAGATCGTGACGCCCCGTGAGGTGTCCCCGTGGGCCCGGCAGGCCGGGGCGGCCGGAATGCTGATCTGCCTGTGGGAGGAAGCGCGCGAAGGACTCGACAAGCGCCTGCCCCCCGGACCCTGCCCGCGGGTCAGCGTGGTCGTGGGTCCGGAGGGCGGGCTGACCGCCGACGAGGTCCGGGGCCTCGCGGAGGCGGGGGCCGTGGTTGCCGGCCTCGGGCCGCGGCTGCTCCGTACCGAGACCGCGGGCGCGGTGGCGGTGGCGCTGCTGCAGGCCCGCTACGGCGATCTGGGCACCGCCTGACGTGGAGCTCACCGCCGAGGGACGCACCCTGCCGGACGCCTTCTCCCGGATCGCGCTCGATCTGTTCGCCGCCGCGGTGGATCCCGCGTCGGTCGACGAAGCGGAGGTGCGGGAGGTTCGCGCGCACGGCGCCGGGGTCCCCGCATTGCTGCGGCGGTGGCTCGAGGAATGCCTCTACGTCTACGAGGTGGAAGGCTTCACCAGCCGTTCGATCGAGTTCGTCGTCTTCGACGAAGCGCCGACCGTCGGCGGCGAGCCGCTCCGGCTCCACGCCTTCCTCAGGGGCGAGCCGGTCGACCCCGCGCGGCATCGCGTCCAGGGGCTCGTCCGGGGTATCGCTGGCGACGGGCTCGCCGTGGAGCCGCTGCCGAGGGGCTTCCGGGTGCGGGCCAAGCTCGAATTGTGATGTTGCTGATCCGACACAACCGCCCCGCTTCCATGTGTCATTCTTGCAACCTCTTACATAGACACCGATTTGCCTTATTCCAGAAAGCGTCGAATAAACAAGCAGTTTCAGATTGTCTCTCCTCGTGGCATATGGTTTGCCTACCATAGCCACGGTCATGAGCTCCCAGCAGACTCTGAAGCGCTCGGTCAGCCTCGACGGGATCGGCCTGCACTCGGGTGAGACGGTCAAGATGACGGTGGAACCCGCCGGAGCCGACACCGGGATCCTGTTCCGGGCCAGCGACGGCACACTGATCCCCGCCAATGCCGACCACGTGGTGGACAGCAACTCGGCGACCACGGTCGGCGCCTTCGGGGTCCGGGTCCGCACGATCGAGCACCTCATGGCGGCGGCGGCGGCGCTCGGCATCGACAACATGCTGGTGGGCGTCGAGGGGCCCGAGGTACCGGCGGCGGACGGCAGCGCCAAGCCCTTCGTGGACCTGCTGCGCTCGGCCGGCCGGGTGAGCCTCGCCGCCCCGCGCCGCCCGATCACGATCACCGGGCCCATCCGCGTCGGCACCGAGAGCCGCTGGCTCGAGGTGCTGCCCGCCGAGTCGCTCCGGATCAGCTACACGCTCGACAATAACCATCCGATCATCGGGCTGCAGGCGGGCACCTTCGGGATCACCGAAGATGTCTTCTGCGACGAGCTGGCCCCCGCCCGGACGTACGGCTTTCTCCGGGACGTCCCGGCGATGAGGCAGAACGGCTTGGCCCGCGGGGGCTCGCTCGAGAACGCGATCGTGGTCGGGAAGCGCTCCGTGCTCAACGACAGCCTGCGCTTCCCCGACGAGTTCGTCCGCCACAAGATCCTGGACCTGGTCGGCGACCTGTTCCTGCTGGGCCGGCCGCTCAGGGCGCACGTGGTGGGCCGCAATGCCGGCCACGCCTTGAACTACGAGCTGGTGGCCGCGATCCAGAAGGCCCTGGCGGCCGATCGCCGGCGTGTCGCCGCGCGGGCCGCCCGTCCCGTTCCGGCCCGGGTGGCCGCCACCGGGGACGGCTTCCTGCCGGGTGTCGCGGCGCTGTAGCCGCCGCCCCCCGGCCCCCCTTTCCGACCGCCCGGAGCGCCTACGGCCGAACCACCCTACCCCTAGGGCCCGACGCTATAATGGGGCGGCTGCTCTATGGGAACTCGCCGTCGCCGTCCGATCGGGAGCGTCGCGCTCGTCGCGAGCCTGCTCGCCGCCGTCCTGCTGGGGGCGGGGGGGGCGGCCGCCCAGGTCCGGGTCAGCAATCTGGCGGTCTTCCTCAACGACTACGACGTCACGGTCACGGTGGTGCTGTTCGGCGCGGTACCGAGCGCGCTGCATGAAAGCATCCACACCGGCATCGCGGCCCACGTGCGGTATTACGTCGAGCTCTGGCAGCACACCCCCCTCGGCATCGACCGGCGCCTGCAGGCGCGCACGGTGGAGCGCCAGATCACCTACAACGTCCTCACCAAGGAGTACAAGGTCGCGTCGCTCAAGGGCGAGCAGCGGGAGCCGATGCTCACCAAAGACCTGCGCGAGGCCCAGCGCGTGATCTCGGAGCTGCGGGTGGGCCAGCTCGCGCCGGTGGCCGCGCTGGACAAGCGGGAGCTCTACTACGTGCGGGTGCGCTCCGACGTGTCGCTCGGCGGTGTCAACTCCTGGTTCGCACGGATGACCGGCGAGGCCGAAGAGACGCCGTGGGTGCAGTCGAGCCTGCTCACCCCGGTGCGCGGCCAGTGATGCCGCGCGCGCCCAGGCCCTCGCCGGTGGACGAGCAGGAGAAGCGCAAGCGGAACCTGCTCATCATCACGGGGGTCCTCGTCCTCCTCGTGGTGGCCACCGTCTTCGAGGTGGGCATCCGCGCGCCCCAGATCCCGTTCGCCTCCAACCTCATCGTCTTCTTCCTCTTCAACCTCAACCTGATCGTCTTCCTGCTGCTGCTGGTGCTGCTCTTCCGCAATCTCGTCAAGCTGTCCTTCGAGCGGCGCCAGAAGATCATCGGCTCCCGGTTCAAGGCCAAGCTCGTCCTCACCTTCCTGGCCCTGGCCCTGGTGCCGGGCATCCTGATCTTCCTCATCGCCTCCAACTTCATCACCACCTCCATCGAAGGGTGGTTCAAGCCGCAGGTCGAGAAGCCGCTCGACCAGGCGATGGAGGTGGCGCAGACGTACTATCAGAGCCTCGAGACCACGGCGCTGCGCCACGGCCGCTACATGGGCCGCGTGATCGAGCGCGACGGACTCCTCGCCGAGACCAAGCGCGAGGCGCTGGCCGGCTACCTGACCGAGCAGCAGGATCGACTCGGGGTGGCCGCCATCACCATCTTCAATCGCGACGGGCAGGAGCTGGTGCACGTCAAGAACCCGGTGCTGGCCCGGGTCCCCACCCGCGAGGCCAACAGCGAGAACGTCAAGCAGGCGCTCGCCGGCCAGGAGATCACCACCGTCCACGAGCTGGACAACGGCGACATGATCCAGGCGATGGTGCCGGTGCGCGAGGGCGAGCAGGCGGTGCCGGCGGCGATCGTGGTGGCCATTCATGTGCCCCAGCGCCTCGAAGCGCGCCTGCGCAACATCAGCCAGGCCTTCCAGGAATACAAGCAGCTCCGCCTGCTCAAGAACCCGATCAAGGGCATCTACATCCTGCTCTTCATGCTGATGACCCTGATCATCGTCTTCTCCGCGACGTGGTTCGGCCTCTACCTGGCCCGCGGCATCACCGAACCAATTCAGATGCTGGCCGAAGGGACCCGGGAAGTGGCGGCGGGCAACCTCAAGTACAAGGTGGAGGTCCGGGCCGACGACGAGATCGGCATCCTGGTGGACTCCTTCAACCGGATGACCGGCGACCTCGCCGCCTCGCAGTCCAAGCTCGAGGAGACCTACCGGGACCTCCAGGCCAAGCACGGGGAGGTGGAGGATCGCCGCCGGTACACCGAGACGGTGCTGGAGGCGGTGGCTACCGGCGTGGTGTCGCTCGACGCGGAGGGGCGTGTCACCACCATCAACGGCGCCGCCGAGCGGCTGCTCGGCCTCACCGCCGCCCAGATCCAGGGGCGCCCCGTCGCGCGGGTGTTCCGCTCCCCGGAATACGCGGAGATCGACGTGCTGATCCAGCGCATGGGCCGCGGGCGCGAGGGCTCGCTCGACCGCGAGGTGCATCTCCGCCGCGACGGCCAGGCGGTGGCGCTGCTCGCCTCGGCCACCGCGCTCCGCGGGCCCGACGGGGCCTACCTGGGCATGGTGCTGGCCTTCGACGATCTCACCGAGCTCCTGAAGGCCCAGCGGCTGGCCGCCTGGCGCGAGGTCGCCCAGCGCATCGCGCACGAGATCAAGAACCCGCTCACCCCGATCCAGCTCTCGGCCCAGCGTCTCCGGCGCCGGCTCGCGTCCAACGGCAGTCCCGACGAGAAGCGGCTGCTCGAGGAGGCCACCGCCACCATCATCCAGGAGGTCGACGGTCTGCGGCAGCTCGTGGACGAGTTCTCGCGGTTCGCCCGGATGCCCGCGCTCATCCCCAAGCCCACCGACCTGGCCCGGCTGCTCGAGGGCGTGGTGGTGCTCTATCGCGAGTCGCATCCGAGCCTGGCCATC
The DNA here is from genome assembly GCA_035463855.1 of Candidatus Deferrimicrobiaceae bacterium. GTDB lineage: Bacteria > Methylomirabilota > Methylomirabilia > Rokubacteriales > CSP1-6 > CAMLFJ01. Next base: position 32,786 of record DATHSW010000109.1, read on the forward strand.
CGCGCCGCCTTCTCCCCGGATCTGCCGCCGATCGAGGTGGACCCGGATCAGATCAAGCGCGCGGTCCTCAACCTGGTGGACAACGCGGTGGAGGCGGTCGGCGGGACCGGCGAGGTGGTGGTCCAGACCGCGTGGCTGCCCGAGTCGCACCGGGCCCGCATCGTGGTCACCGACGACGGGCCGGGCGTCGCCGCGGAGGACCGCGAGCGACTCTTCATGCCCTACTTCTCGACCAAAGCCACCGGCATGGGGCTCGGCCTGCCCATCGTCCACCAGATCGTGTCGGATCACGGCGGCACCATCCGGGTGGAGGACAACCTGCCTCACGGCAGCCGCTTCGTGATCGAGCTGCCCGCGGGCCGGCCGGTGGCCGCGCCGGTGCAGGCCTGAGCGCGCTCATGGCGGGCGAGCACATCCTGATCGTGGACGACGAGCGCGCGATCCAGACGACTCTGAGAGGCGTTCTGGAGGACGAAGGCTATCGCGTGACCGCGGTCGGCTCGGGCGAGCAGGCCCTCGCGCGCCTGCAGGAGGACGCGCCCGACATCATCTTCCTCGATATCTGGATGCCGGGCATGGACGGGCTCGAGACCCTGGCCGAGATGAAGCGGCTGCGGCCGGAGACCGCGGTGGTGATGATCTCCGGTCACGGCACCATCGAGACCGCGGTCAAGGCCACCAAGCTCGGCGCCTACGACTTCATCGAGAAGCCACTCTCGCTCGAGAAGACGCTGCTCACCGCCACCCGCGCCCTCGACCACACCCGCCTCGAGCGGGAGAACCGCAATCTCCGCGCCCAGATCGAGCGGGGCCAGGAGATCGTCGGCAAGAGCCCGCTCATCGAGCACCTGCGCCAGCAGATCGCGGTCGCCGCCCCCTCGAGCGGCCGGGTGCTCATCCAGGGCGAGAACGGCTCCGGCAAGGAGCTGGTGGCCCGCGCGGTGCACGCCCTGTCCGCGCGGCGCGACGGCCCGTTCGTCGAGGTCAATTGCGCGGCCATCCCCGAGGAGCTGATCGAGTCCGAGCTGTTCGGCCACGAGCGGGGCGCCTTCACCGGGGCGGTGGCGCGGCGGCGCGGCAAGTTCGAGCTCGCCGATCAGGGCACGCTCTTCCTCGACGAGATCGGCGACATGAGCCTCAAGACCCAGGCCAAGGTGCTGCGGGTGCTGGAGGAGCAGGCCTTCGAGCGGGTGGGCGGCAAGGACACGGTCCGGGTGGACGTGCGGGTGCTGGCCGCCTCCAACCAGAACCTGACCGAGCGCATCGCCGCGGGCGCGTTCCGCGAGGATCTGTACTACCGGCTGAACGTCATCCCGATCGAGGTGCCGCCGCTGCGCCAGCGCAAGGAGGACCTGCCCCTGCTGGTGGCCCACTTCATCACGCTCTTCTCGGCGGAGAACGGCAAGCGCCCGAAGACGGTCTCGGTCGAGGCCCTCGCCTACTTCCTCTCGTACGACTGGCCGGGCAACGTGCGCGAGCTGCGCAACATGGTGGAGCGCCTCGTCATCATGTGCCCGCGCGACGTGATCGGCCCCGAGGATCTGCCGCCCCCGCTCCGCCCGCGGGACGCCGAGCCGGCTGCCGACGACGGCCAGCGCGAGCGCACCCTCAAGGAAGCGCGCGAGGCCTTCGAGCGCGCCTTCATCCTGAGCGAGCTGCGGGCCAACGAGTGGAACATGACGCGCACCGCCGACCGCCTCGGCATCGAGCGCAGCCATCTGTACCGGAAGCTCAAGGCGTACGGGATCAGCGCGCCGAAGTAGCAGGCGGGACTCCCCTGCGTCTGCGGGGGCCCAGACATGGCCCCCGCGCCGTGCCTCACCTCCCGTGAGCCCTCGGAACTGTCCATCGTTTGCATGCGGGGGCCCAGACATGGCCCCCGCACTCCCCCATGGCGGACACCCCGTGATGTCTGAGCTGGGTGGCCGAGCCCTGGCGCGAGCCTTGACCCCCGACCCGGGAAATACTACGGTGCCCTAGTCCCTCAGGGGGCTCACGACATGCAGTGTCTCCAGTGTCACGCGGACAACCAGCCCCAGGCGAAGTTCTGCGCGGAGTGCGGCGGATCCCTGACGCCTTCGTGCCGCCGCTGCGCCAGTCCCCTCCCCCCGACCGCCCGCTTCTGCCCGGAGTGCGCCGAGCCCACGCGGGCGCGGCCGATGGAAGGCTCACGATTCGCCTCACCCGACGCCTACACGCCGCGGCACCTCGCGGAGCGCATGTTGAGCGTTCGCGACTCGCTCGAGGGCGAGCGCAAGCAGGTCACCGTCCTCTTCGCCGATCTCAAGAGCTCGCTGGAGCTCCTGGCCGACCGGGATCCGGAGGAGGCGCGGCAGATCCTCGACCCGATCCTCGAGTCCCTGATGGAGGCGGTCCACCACTACGAGGGGACGGTGAATCAGGTGCTGGGGGACGGGATCATGGCCCTGTTCGGAGCGCCGCTGGCCCATGAGGACCACGCGCTCCGCGCCTGCTACGCGGCGCTGCGCATGCAGGAGTCCGTTCGCCGCTACGTGGCCGGGATCGCGGGGCTGGCGGTGCCGGTGCAGATCCGGGTCGGGATCAACTCGGGCGAGGTCGTGGTGCGCGCCATCGGTGGCGATCTGCACATGGACTACTCCGCGGTCGGCCAGACCACCCACCTCGCGGCGCGGATGGAGCAGCTCGCGCAGCCGGGCCGGACCCTGCTCACCCGGGAGACGCTGCAGCTCGTGCAGGGCCACGTCACGGTGCAGCCGACGGGGCCCCTGCCGATCAAGGGGCTCGCGGACCCGCTGGAGGCCTTCGAGCTGATCGGGCCGGGCCAGGCCCGCTCCCGGCTTCAGGCCGCGGCCCTGCGCGGGCTCGCCCGCTTCGTCGGGCGCGAGGGCGAGCTGGCGATGCTCGGGCGCGCCGCCGAGCGCGCCGGCGGAGGTCACGGGCAGGTGGTGTGCGTCATCGGCGAGCCCGGAGTCGGGAAGTCCCGCCTCGTCCACGAGTTCGCCCACGGCCGGCTGCCGCCTTCGTGGCGGGTGATCGAGGCGGCGACCGTGTCCTACGGCCGGGCGACGCCCTACCTGCCGATCGTCGCTCTCCTGCGCGACTACTTCCAGATCGAGGAGGGTGACGACGAGGGCAAGGTGCTCGACAAGGTGGGCTCCCGGCTTCGCGGTCTCGACGACGCGCTGGTCACGGGCATCCCGGTGGTGCTCTCGCTGCTCGACGTGCCGGTCGCCGACGACACCTGGGGCACGCTCGACCCGACCCAGCGGCGGCGGCGCACGCTCGAGTTCCTCCGGCGGCTCTTCCTGCGGGAGAGCCAGGCCCAGCCCCTCTGCCTCGTCCTGGAGGACCTGCACTGGATCGACTCGGAGTCGCAGTCCCTCCTGGACCGGCTCATCGAGAGCCTGCCCACCGCGCGGATCCTGTGCCTGGTCAGCTCGCGGCCCGAGTTCGAGCACGACTGGACCAGCAAGAGCTACTACACGCAGATCGCGCTGGAGCCGCTGGCTCCCGGGCTCGCCCAGGCCCTGCTGGACGCCCTGCTGGGCGGCGAGCCCGCCCTCGACGCGCTCCGGGCCCAGCTCATCGAGCGGACGGAGGGGAACCCGTTCTTCCTGGAGGAGAGCGTCTGGCATCTCGTGGAGACGGGCGCGCTCACCGGCGCGCGCGGCGCCTATCGGCCCGGCCGGCCGATCCGCGACGCGCAGGTGCCGGCCACCGTCCACGCGGTCCTGGCCGCGCGGATCGACCGGCTCCCCGCGCTCGAGAAGCGGCTGCTGCAGGCCGCCGCGGTGATCGGCAAGGACGTCCCGCTGCCCCTGCTGGCCGCGATCAGCGATCTCGGCGAGGACCGCCTGCGGCTCGCTCTCCGGCGGCTGCAGGCCACCGAGCTGCTCTACGAGCTGCCCCGGTTCCCCGCGCCCGAGTACACCTTCAAGCACGCCCTGACCTTCGAGGTGGCCGCGGCGAGCCTGCTGCGGGAGCGGCGCCGGGCCCTCGACGCGCGCATCGTGGAGACGCTCGAGGCGCTCGCCGCCGAGCCGCGGGCGGATCAGGTGGAGCGGCTCGCGCACCACGCTCTCCGCGGCGAGGTGTGGGACAAGGCGCTCACCTATTGCCGTCAGGCGGGAGCGCGCGCCTTCGCCCGCTCGGCCCACCGCGCGGCGGTGGAGTGGTTCGAGCACGCGCTCGCCGCGCTCACGCATCTGCCGGAGACGCCGGACTCGGCCGGGGTCGCGATCGACCTGCGCCTCGACCTGCGCTACTCGCTGAGCCCGCTCGCCGAGTTCACCCGGATGCAGGACCACCTGCAGGAGGCGGAGCGGCTCGCGGAGGCCGCGGGCGATCGGCGCCGGCAAGGGCTGGTGGCCGCGTTCCTGACGAACTTCTACACCGTGATGCTGGAGTTCCGGCGGGCCATCGAGTACGGGCAGCGCGCGGTCGCCATCGCCGCCGACGTGAGCGACACGGAGGTGAAGGTCCTGGCCCACACCTTCCTCGGCCTCGCGCGCTACGGGCAGGGCGACTACCGCGCGGCGGTGGAGCTGGCGAGGCGCAACGTGGAGCTGCTCCGCGGTGGTCTCGTCCGGGAGCGCTTCGGGATGGCGCTACTCCCCGCGGTCTACTCGCGCACCGTGCTCGTGTGGAGCCTCGCCGAGCTGGGAGAGTTCGACGAGGGCCTGGCCGCGGGACAGGAGAGCGCCCGGATCGCGGAAGAGGCCGAGCAGCCCTACAGCATCGTCTTCAGCCGCTTCGGGCTGGGCGCGCTCCACCTGCGCCAGGGCGATCTCCCGCGCGCGGTGGCCGAGCTCGAGAGCGCGCTCGCGCTCTGCCGGAGCGCGGACATCCGCGCGCCGCTCCTGAACGTGGTCACTCCCCTCTGCTCCGCCTTGGCCCAGTCCGGCCGGGTCGCCGACGCGATGAAGCTGGTGGACGAGGCGCTGGAGCTGGCGGTGGCCATGGGCGATCCGCTCGGGCACTGGCTGCGGACCGGCGTGCTCGCCGAGATCCACCTGGCCGGCGGCCGCGCCCAGGAGGCGCTGCCCCTGGCCCGGCGGGCGGTCGAGCTGACCCGCTACGTCCAGAGCCGGGGCTCGGAGGCCTGGGCGCTCAGACTCCTGGCGGAAGCCGAGGCGAGCCAGCGCGCTCCGCTCGCCGACGAGGCGCAGGCGACGTACCGGCAGGCGCTCGCCCGCGCGCTCGAGCTCGAGATGCGCCCGCTCCAAGCGCGCTGCCACCTGGGCCTCGGCACCCTCGCGCGGCGGCTCGGGCACGCCCGCGAGGCGGAGGCCGAGATCCAGACCGCGCGGGACATGTTCCGCGCGATCGGCATGGAGTACTGGCGGACTCGCGCGGAATCCGTGCTGGCCGCCGATCCCGCGGGCGGCTGAGCCGGGCTGTCTTGCGGTACCGTCGTCCCGCGTGCTAGCTTCCCGTGGGTAGGTCCGCGACCACTTCGACCCGAAGGAGGGCGCACGCCATGTCAGGCAACCGGCCAGGCGGCCAGCACAAGCTGGTCATCACCAAGAAGACTCTGCAGTATTCCCCCGATCCCGGCAACCCGGGTAACGTCAAGATCGAGAAAGTGAGCGAGGTCGAGGCGAACACACCGAAGCCCATCGTGGCGCTCCAGCTCAAGCTGGGCCTGCGCGTGAAGCAGATCCAGACCGTCGAGGAGTTCGAGGTACGCTTCGGTCCGGGGGCCAACGGCGTCCTGCCGCTCCACCCCCAGCCCGCCGACGATCCCATCGCGCAGGACCTGACGACCGCGCTCGGCCGCGGCCCGGACGAGCGGTGGGCGACCTACCTGGCCGACTACGATCCGGCCTTCGGCACCAAGTTCACCACGAAGCTCCGGCTGAGCCCGTTCGCCGTGCATCCGAACGGCTTCCAGATCGTCACGGTGGCGTTCACCCACGCCAACCACAAGTTCGCCACCGACAACTACGTGTTCGGCATCAGTTTGCTCCCCGGGAAGAACAACGCCGGCACGCAGCTCAACCTCGGCGGGGGCGCGGCAACGCCCGCGAAGAAGCCGAAGAAGCCGAAGAAGGCCACCGTGCCGGCCAAGGCGGCGCGAAAGTCGTCGAAGGCCAAGAAGTCCAAGGGCGCGGCGCGACGGAAGCGGTAGACGGCAAGCCCCCGATCCGGCGCGACGGCCGGGTCATCGTCGACCCCGCCAACGGCGCCCTGCGGACGTGGATCGAGCCGGCCGCCCGACCCGAGGCGCGTCCTCCGTTCGCTCCGCGCGAGGTCGCCCGCCGGCTCTTGCAGCAGAACGCCCCGCTGTTCGCGTGGCCCACGAGCCTTTTCGATCTCCGGGACGCCGCCCTCCTCGCGCGGCCGGACGGCTGGTCGGTACGCCTGACCCAGGACTTCAAGGGCGTGCCGGTGGACGTGAGCGAGGTGATCATCAACGTCACCTCGGACGGCCGGCCGCTCTCCGGGTTCAACCAGTACCACTACGACATTCCCGACACGCTCGATCCCACTCGAATCAAGATCGGGACCGCGGACGTCCGCCAGCGGGTCGCCCGCCTCGCCGCGCCGTACCGCTACCGCACCATCGGCAAGCCGACGCTGCTGGTGCACCGGCACGAGCCGGTGGAGAAGGGACCGCCCAAGCCCTCTCGCCGCCGCGGCGGACCCCGGGCGCGCTTCCTGACCGCGGTGCGGGCCGCGCTCGCCCGCGGACGCCGGCCGCCGGTCGGCTCCCACCTGCTGGTATGGGACGTCCGGCTCCACACCGAGAGGCCCCGGGATCGCTGGCGTGTGTTGATCGACGCGATGACCGGCCGGCTGATCGAGGTCCGCGACCTCGTGGCCTACGCGCGGGGCCGCGGCTCGGTGTTCGATCCGAACCCGATCGTGAGCAGCGGGGACACGACTCTTTCCTCCGCGACCTCGACGGCCGTGTTGAATGGCCAGCGGGTCCGCGTCACGCTGGAGCGGCTCGACCACGCTCCCGCCGACGGGCGCCTGCGCCTGGACGGGGCCTGGGTGCACATGGAGGACTCCTTCGCCCCGAACGTCGCGGAGCCGACCAGCCCGACCGGCCGCTTCGTCTTCAACGCCACGAGCCAGAGCTTCCTCGACGTGATGGTCTATTTCCACATCGACCGGTTCCAGAACTACCTGCAGACCGAGCTCGGCCTGCTCGACGTCGGCAGCTCGTCCGTGAAGACGGACCCCCAGGGGGAGAGCGGGGCCGGCGGCTCCTCCGGGACGGGGGACGGCCTCGCCTTCGGGAATGGCGGCGACGGCGTGCCCGACGCGTCCGACGCCATGATCATCCTCCACGAGTACGGGCACTTCCTCCAGGACCAGACGGTCGAGGGATCCTCCCACGGCAACTTCCCCGGCGGGCTCTCCGAGGGGTTCTGCGACTTCCTCGCCGCCGTCTACTACGACGACAAGCACGCGGACCCGGCCAAGACGCGCGGGCTGATGTTCTCCTGGGACGCCAACGTGACGGACGATACCTGGGCGGGCCGGCGCTACGACCGGAACTGGAAGGTCACCGATCCCGAGTGGAAGGACGGCGGCGGCTACCAGGGCGCCGAGGGCTGGTGCTCGACCATGTTCGAGCTGTACCGAAAGCTCGGCGGCGATTCGGCCAAGGCGACCCGGCGCGCGGCGGCGCGCGACCTCGCCATCCGCCTCCACGTCGTCGCCAACAGCGCGGTTGCGTCGTCCGGCGTTTCGATCAGCGATATCGCCCACGCGATCGAGATCGGCGACTTCAATCTGGGCGGCTGGCGCTACCCGGACGGGCTGCACCACAAGGTGATCGGTGCGGTCTTCGCGGGCCGGGCGGTGCAAGGCTACCCCGCCAAGCAGGTCGACCTCTACGTCGACGACGGCCGCAAGGGCGGGTACGGCTCGACGACCGGGGACGATGGCTTCGGCCAGAAGCTCTGGAAAGAGGAGCACGGCGACTCGCCCGACGTCTGGGTGAGCGCGGCGGCCGCGTCCGGGACGCCCGCCGACCACGTGGCCCGTCCGCCCGTCGGCATCCCGGCCTTCGTCTTCACGCGCGTCCAGAACCGGGGCACCGCGGCCTCCGGGCCGATCACGGTGAGGGCATTCAGCAGCGCGCCGGGCAGCCCGCGGCGGTGGCCGGTCGACTGGACGGAGCTGCCCGCCCCACCCGGTCCCATGCCGAACACGATCCCGCCCGCGCCCGGCGCCGGAGTCATCGTCGGCCCCTTCCCGTGGACGCCCGCGGCGGCCGGGAAGCAGGCGATCCTCGTGGTGGTCGAGAACGCGCAGGACCGGGCGCTCACCCAGGACCTGCCCGCCGGGGGCCAGGTGGGCTGGATGGACCTGGTGCCCTTCGACAACAACCTGGCGGTGCGTGAGGTGCGGGCTACGCGGGGGTGATGACGGTCTTCGCGCCCCGCCCGGCCGCGGCGTGCGCGAAGGCTTCCTCGATGCGCGCGAGGGGGAAGCGCGCACCGATCAGGCGCTTGACCCCGAGCTTGGGCAGCACCGTGAGGGCCCGGCGGAAGGCGGTGCCGCGGCCGTAGGCGCCGTGGATGCGGATCTCGCGGAAGTGGATGTCGAAGAGATCCATCGGCATGCGGCTGCCCTTGGGGTTGACCCCGACGAGCTGCAGCACCCCGGTGGGCTTCACCAGGGCGAAGGCTTCTCCGACCAGCTCCGGCTTGCCCACCGCCTCGCAGACGACTTCCGCGCCGCGTCCACCGGTCAGCTCCATGACCCGGTCGTGGAGGCTCTCGCGGGTGGGATCCACCACCACCCGGGCGCCGAGCTTGCTCGCGAGCTGCCGCCGCTCCTCGAGCGGATCGGACAGGATCAGGCGTCCCGCGCCGCGCCGGCGGGCCAGCACCATGGTGAGGAGGCCCATGATCCCACCGCCCATGACGACCACCGTGGCGTTGCGCGGCATGCGGAACATCTCGAGCCCGGAGAGGCAGCAGGCAGCGGGCTCGGCGAGGGCGGCGGTGACCGGATCGAGGCCGCGCGGCAGCGGATGCACGCAGTGGAGCGGCAGCGCGGCCCGCTCGGCGAAGCCGCCCACGCGCGTGGCCTTGGCACACTGGCTGATTCGGCCGTTACGGCAGTGCAGACAGGTGCCGCACCCGAAGCTCGGCTCGCAGGCGACCGCCTGTCCGATGAGTCGTCGGTTCACGCCGCGGCCGACCTCGCGGACCACCCCCGAGTACTCGTGACCCAGGATCATGGGCGGCGTCCATGGGAAGAGGCCCTGGGTCGCGTGCACGTCGGTGCCGCAGATGCCCGCGGCGGCCACCTCCACCACCACCTGCCCGCGCCCCGCCACCGGCTCCGGGACCTCGTCGAGGGTGAACCGGCTGCCCCCGCGCCAGGTCGCGACCTTCACGGGCGGCCCGAATCGGCGTGCTTCGAGAAGTGCGGCATCACCTGGGTGGCGAGCAGCTCCATCGAGCGGCGCCACAGCGCGGGCTGATCCCAGTCGTGCCCGCCCATGAGCAGGGTCCCGAAGGGGCCGGTCTCCTCGCGCAGCGCCACGAGCTGCTCGATCACCCGCCGGGGGCTGCCCGCGATCACGAGGGCGCGCTTGACCATGTCCATCGTCACGTCCTCGTCGGGGATGAGGAGATCGGGCTTCAGCATGAAGAGGGCCTTGCGCCCCTTGGAGAAGCTGTGATGGAAGAACCGGTAGTAGAAGGACAGCCCGTTGTCGGGGTCGGCGAGGTAGTCCTCGGCCTGCGCGTCGCTCTCCGTGACCAGCACGCTGCGCGAGACGCGCCAGATGCTCGGATCCGGACGGCGGCCCGCCCGCTCGCACCCTTCCACGTACCTCTCCCAGTGCCCGCGCAGGTAACGGCGGTGGAAGAACTGGCCGGAGATCGGGATCCAGCCGCGCTCGCCCGCGGTGACCGCGCTGTTGGAATTGGGCGTGAGCAGGGACAGCGCGATGGGCGGGTGCGGCCGCTGGTAGGGCCGCGGCACGTAGCCCACCTTGAATTCGGGCCAGATGCCGTTCCGGAGCGAGATCTTCCAGAAGCGGCCGTCGATCTCGTAGGGCGGGTCCTGGGTCCAGAGCTTCAGTACGGTGTCGATGGACTCGATGACCATCTGCGGGCGCAGCTCCGCCTGGCCCACGTCGAACATCTCCAGATCGCTGACCAGGCCACCGGGGCCGATGCCCATGATGAAGCGGCCGCGGCAGAGCTGGTCGAACATCGCCGCGTGGGCGGCGACCGTGGCCGGGTGGAGCTGGGGCAGGTTGATGACGCCGGTGCCGAAGCGGATCTGGGTGGTGCGGGGAATCAGGGTGGCGAAGAAGATGAGGGGCGAGGTGATGCGCTCGCTCCACGACGAGAAGTGCTCGCCCACGAAGGCCTCGGTGAAGCCGAGCCGGTCGGCCAGGACGATCGCCTCCTGGTCCTCCTCGAGGATGGTGGCGTAGTCCCGGTCCGGGTGGTGGAACGGCATGGTGAACATGCCGAGCTTGACGGTCATCGAGGCCTCCGTGGACGCACGAGAATGTTTCCGGTCGCTCCGCTACTTCTTGGCTCCGAGGCGCGTCTCCAGCAGCAGCTTCACCTCGGCGGCGGCGGCGCGCCAGAGGGCCCCACCCGGCTTGTCGTACTCGGCCTGGACCTGCTTGCGGAACTCGGCCATCGCCGCGTCCTGCTGCTCCTTGGACGCGCCCTGGGGCACCGCCCCCAGCGTGCGGGCGCGGATCCCGGTCGTCACCCCGGTCGCGCCGTGCGCGCGCTCGAGCCAGCGGCCGATCTCGTTCCAGTCCTTGTCGAAGAAGACCACCACCGGGATGGACTGGTAGCCGTTGTTGAGGAAGGTGTCGCGCAGGTCGGCGTTCTGGTCGCGGAAGAACACGCGCAGCTCGGCGCCCGGCATCGCCTCGACGATGTGCGCGATCAGGGGCGAGTTGCGGTGGACGTCGCCGCACCAATTCTCGGCGAGCATCATGACGTACTTGACGCCGTTGACGCCGCTGAAGAACTTGCGCTCCTCGTCGGTCAGCTTGGAGCTGGCGTAGTTCTGCTCGGTACGGGCCCGGGTGTCGCCCATCTGGGCCATGTAGTCCTTCCAGGTCAGGCCGGAGTTGAAGCGCTTGTCATCGAGGGGAATCCTGAGCTGAGCCATTTCGTCGTCCTCGCTTCGTGTGGGTTGTGGTTTTGGGGCGTTGTTGCTACGGTTTACTGCGGCTACGGTTTACTGCAACGACCTTTCACTTCATTTCTGATTGTCGCCTCGCCTTTGGCGGCGGCTCCCCCTTCCATGGGCACGAGTAGCATGACCTCGGCGCCGTCGCGGAGCGGGGTGTCGCGCTCGGCCAGCTCGCCGTCCACCGCGGCGGTGAGATCGGTCGCCGCGTCGATGCCGATCGCGGCGAGCAGATCGCCCAGGGTCGCGCCGGCGGCCAGGGTGTGGCGCTGGGGACCGTCCGGGCTCTTGGGCAGGAGCCGTCGCAGACCCGCGGACAGGATGACCGACACGCCGATCGTGCGGGCCTCGGTGCGCGCTGCGTCGTGAAGCCGGCTCATGGGGTGACCAGGGCGGAGTATACTACGCCGCGAATGGGCCGGCGGGAATGGTTCAGGCACTTCTTCGACGCCAGCTACGTCGCGGCGCTGCGTGAAGAGAAGCCCCTTCCGCAGACCCGCCTCGAGGTGGACTTCGTCCTGCGCAGCCTGCGCCTGCCCGAGGGCGCCCGGATCCTCGACCTGCCCTGCGGCTACGGCCGGCACGCGGCCCTGCTCGCGCGGCGCGGCTTCCGCGTGGTCGGCGTGGATCTCTCGCGCGCGATGCTCGCGGAGGCCCGGCGCCGCTTCATCGAGGGCCCGCGCCTGCGCTTCCGGCGGGGTGACATGCGGCGCATCGCGTTCCGCGCCGAGTTCGACGCGGTGATCAACCTCTACACGAGCTTCGGATACTTCACGCCCGCGCAGAACATGACGGCCCTGCGCCGCATGGCCCGCGCCCTGCGGCCGGGCGGCCGGCTCCTCATCGACCACCGCGACCCCGCCTACGACGCGGGCCTCCCAAGGCGGCTCTGGTACCGGACCGGGCGGAAGCGATTCGTGCTCGAGGAGCGCCACTTCGATCCCCGCACCCGGATCACGGACAGTACCCAGCTCGTCGTCGTCGCCGGGCAGCGGTGGGTCGCCCAGAAGACCCTGCGCTTCCAGGAATTCACCCTTCCCCAGTGGCGGCGGATGCTCCGCCGCGTCGGTCTGCGGTTGCTCCGGGCCTACTCCGGCTACGATGGGCGGCGGTACCGCGCGGGCTCGACGGGCCGTCTCATCCTGGTGGCCGAGAAATGAGGACTGACCATGGCGGATAGTTCCGGCGGCAAGCTCATGATGGCCGGGTTGATCGTCGCGTTCGTCGGCCTCTGCATCGTGCTGGTCCAGATGCTCCAGGTGCCCCGCTACTGGATCCCGTTGATGGTCGGGGTCGGGATCTTCCTGGTCGGCCTCGTCCGGTGGCTCACCGCGCGCAATTCGTGACCGCGGCGCCTTGACAGGCCGCGCTTCGCGGCGTAGCATACGAGCACATCACGATTCACTCCTTTAAGCGGGCCCCGCGAGGCCGGCAAGGAGCGCACGATGCGGCACGCGAAGAAGATCGGCAGCCCCCCGCCCCGTGAGGGGCAATTTTTTTGCCCGGGAGCGGCGGCATGAGCTCCCGGGAAAAGGCCCAGGTCCTCGACGAGACCGGCCTCGACCGCGCGCTGACCCGCATCGCCCACGAGATCGTCGAGCAGGCCGGCGGGGGCGAGGGTGTCGTCCTGGTCGGCGTCAAGACCCGCGGGGTGACCCTGGCCGAGCGGATCGGGGCCAAGATCGCGGCCATCGAGGGCACCAAGCCGTCGGTGGGCGCCCTGGACATCACGCTCTACCGGGACGATCTCGGCCTCAAGGGCGCGCAGCCGGTGGTCCGCAGTACCGAGATCAACTTCCCGATCACGGGCCAGACCGTGGTGCTGGTGGACGACGTGCTCTTCACCGGCCGGACGATCCGGGCCGCCATGGACGCCCTCATGGACCTGGGGCGCCCGCGCATCATCCGCCTCGCCGTCCTGGTGGACCGCGGCCATCGCGAGCTGCCCATCCGTCCCGACTACATCGGCAAGAATCTTCCCACGAGCCGCCGGGAGACGGTGGCCGTGCTGCTCCGCGAGCACGACGGCGTGGACCGCGTCGTCATCCAAGAGGAGTAAGGCCATGGGCTGGAAGCGCAAGGATCTGCTCGGCATGCAGGATCTGGAACCGGCGGAGATCACCGACGTGCTCGACACCGCCCTGTCCATGAAGGAGATCGCGGCCCGCGAGATCAAGAAGGTCCCGACCCTCCGGGGCAAGACGGTGGTGAATCTGTTCTACGAGTCGTCCACCCGCACCCGGACCTCGTTCGAGATCGCCGGGAAGTGGCTCTCCGCCGACGTGATCAACTTCTCCGCGTCGGGCTCGAGCGCGGAGAAGGGCGAGAGCCTGCTCGACACCGCCCGGAACATCGAGGCGATGAGTCCCGACGTGGTGGTCGTGCGCCACAAGGCCTCCGGCGCCCCCGCGCTGCTGGCCCGGCGCCTGCGCTGCGGGGTGATCAACGCGGGCGACGGGGCCCACGAGCATCCGACCCAGGCCCTGCTCGATCTCATGACGATCCGGGAAAAGAAGGGCCACCTGGAGGGGCTCAACGTCACCATCGTGGGCGACATCACCCACAGCCGGGTCGCGCGCTCCGACATCTTCGGGATGCGCAAGATGGGGATCACGGTCACGGTGGCGGGCCCGCCCACCCTGATCCCGGCCCAGTGCCAGGAGCTGGGCGTGAAGGTCAGCCACCGCCTCGAAGAGGCCATCGCCCACGCCGACGTCATCATGATGCTGCGGCTGCAGCACGAGCGGATGCAGGGCGGCTTCATCCCGTCCATCCGCGAGTACTCGCGGGTGTGGGGCCTCTCGCCGGCCAGGCTCGAGCGCTGCCGGCCCGACGTGCTGATCATGCATCCGGGCCCCGTGAACCGCGGGGTCGAGCTGGCTCCCGAGGTGGCGGACGGCCCGTACTCGATCATCCTCGACCAGGTCGCCAACGGGGTGGCCGTCCGCATGGCGGTGCTCTACCTGCTCGCCGGGAGCAAGGGCGCATGAGTCTCCTGATCCGGAACGGGCGGGTGGTGGATCCGGCGGCCGGCACCGACACGGTACAGGACGTCTGGATCGCGGACGGGCGCATCCACAAGGTGGGCCCCCGCCTGAAGGCGCCCGCGGGCGCCGAGATCGTGGACGCCACCGGCAAGGTGGTGTGCCCCGGCTTCATCGACATCCACGTGCACCTGCGCGAGCCGGGCTTCGAGTACAAGGAGACGATCGCGAGCGGAACGCGCGCCGCCGCCGCGGGGGGCTTCACCGCGGTCGCGTGCATGGCCAACACCTTCCCGGTCAACGACAACCGCGCGGTCACCGACTACATCCTGGCGCGGGCCA
>DATHSW010000110.1:0-21240 GCA_035463855.1 Candidatus Deferrimicrobiaceae bacterium
ACTCTTTGAGCATGCGCTCGCTCCTCCTCTCGCGGGATCAGTTGCCGACCTGGACGGAGGCGCCCAACTCCCGCAGCATCGCGATCGCGGACAGGTAGGAGAGCCGGCCCGTCCGGGGATTCTCCGACGGTACGTTCTCGATCTCGATGCGCAGGGTGCCGAACTCCCCGTCGACCGTGATCCGGTGCTGGTTGCGCGCCTGGCCGGGCACCGCGTAGAGCTTGATGCGGGTACGCTCGGGGCCGATGCCGGCCAGGGAGAGCGCGGCCACCACGTTGACGTTGGCCGGGAAGGCGGCCACCGCGTCGGTGGCCGGCCCCTCGAAGATCAGCGTCTCGGTCGTGATGGCGTCGAGGTCGATGCGGTGCTGCTCGATGTAGGGCGCCCCGGCCAGGCCGCGCGGCGGCTTCCGCGTCTCCATGGTGACGGCGGTGATCGCGCCTTCGCGCGCCCCCTTCACCCCGTCGAGCCCGGCGATGGCCCCGGAGGGCACCAGGATGCGGCAGCCGTGCTTCTCGGCCAGCCGCGCCCAGTCGTCCAGCACGCCCACGCCCACGAGGGCCCCGACCGAGAGCACCATCAGATGCTTGCCCGCCGCGAGCACGGCCGGGCCGAACTCGCGCAGCGCGGCCTGGGTGGCGGCCTCCACGATCAGGTCCGAGCGCTCGATGAGCGCCGGCAGGGGCAGCACGGGGTAGGCGCCGGCGGTCGCAGGCTTGCGCACGCTGACGCCGGCCAGCGCGGTCCCGGGAATGCCGCGGGTCACCGCGTCCGCGATGCGGTGGCCGATGACGCCCATGCCGACGATCCCGACCTCGAGCATGACGGGCTTCCTTTCCGTTCGGGGAGTGCCGCGATGATAGCAGCCGCGGCCCCCGACGGCCACCGGAGACCGTGCTAGAATCACCGGCGGATGCGTTCATCGCCCCGGCTCCAGGAGCCGCTCGACAGGCTCTACCGCGAGTTCGACTGGGCGGCCCGCGCCGACCTCGACGCCATCCGTTTCCCGATCCGCTACCCCGATCCACTCGATCGCGAAGTGGTCGCGCTCCTGTCCGCCTGCATGGCCTACGGCCGGGTGGATCTGTTCGGCCCCTGGGTCGACTGGGCGCTCGCCCGCATGGGCGAGGCGCCCGCGCGCTTCATCCTGGGGTTCGATCCGGCCAAGCACGCCGCGGGCTTCGCGGGCTTCCGCTACCGCTTCAATCGGCCGCGCGATCTCGCCGCCTTCTGTCTCGCCACCCAGCGCGTCCTGATCCGCCACGGCTCGCTCGCCGCCTGCTTCCGCGCCGGCTTCTCGCCCGCGGACCCGCACGTGGGCCCGGCCCTGGAGCGCTTCGTCGGTGAGTTTCTCACCCAGGATCTCTCTGCGGTCTTTCCGCGCAACCGGCTCTCGTACGGCTACCGGCACTGGTTTCCCCGGCCGTCCACCGGCGGGCCGTGCAAGCGCCTGCACCTGTTCCTGCGCTGGATGGTCCGCCGCGAGCCGCCCGACTTCGGCCTCTGGACGGACATCCCGCCGGCCGCGCTGCTGATCCCGGTGGATACCCATATCGAGAACATGGCACGCGCGCTGGGCCTCACGCGCCGGCGGAGCCGGAACTGGAAGATGGCCGAGGAGATCACGGCCGAACTGCGCCGGCTGGATCCGGCCGATCCGGTGAAGTACGACTTCTCGCTCTGCCACACCCGGATGTCGGGGCAGTGCCTCGACCGGCGCGACGAGCGGGTGTGCGCGCCCTGCCGGCTCCGGCCGGTGTGCCGCCACTGGCGCGGCCGGCGGGGAGGCCGCGCGTGACCGCGGGGTGGCTCTGGGTCGTCGTCGTGGCGCTCGCGCTGCTGGTCGGGCTCACCGCGCTGGCTCTGTGGCGGGCGGTGGCACGGCTGGGCGCGCTGGAGGCGGCCCGCCAGCAGCCGGACCAGGCCCTGCTCCTCCTGCAGCGCGACATCCAGACCGCGCGCATCGAGGCGCATCAGGCCCGGAGCGAGACGCTGACCTCCGTGAAGGAGGAGCTCCACCAGTTCGCGAGCCGGATGACGGAGCAGATGGGGCAGGTGGGCAGCGGTGTCCAGCAGCAGCTCCAGCACGTGGGGCAGGTGGTGGGCGCGGTGCAGGGCAGCCTCGGCAAGCTCGGCGAGGTGACCCAGCGCGTCTTCGACGTGGGGCGCGACATCGCGGGCCTCGAGCAGCTGCTCAAGTCCCCGAAGATCCGGGGCGGGGTCGGGGAGACCCTGCTCGAGAACCTCCTGGCCCAGATGCTGCCGCGCGAGCAGTACGCGCTCCAGCACCCGTTCGCCACCGGGGATCGCGTGGACGCGGTCATCCGCATCGGGGAGCGGCTCGTGCCGGTGGACGCCAAGTTCCCGCTCGAAGGGTTCCGCCGGATCCTGGACGAGACCGACGAGGACCGGCGGCCCGGGCTGCGCCGCGCGTTTCTCCGGGACGTCAAGAACCGGGTGGACGAGATCGCCAAGAAGTACATCCTGCCCGACGAGAACACCTTCGACTTCGCCCTCATGTACATCCCAGCCGAGAACATCTACTACGAGATCATCGTGAAGGAGGACAGCGAGGAGGAGCCGCCCGCCGCCTACGCGCTGGGGCGCCGGGTGGTGCCGGTCTCGCCGAACACCTTCTACGCCTACCTCCGCGTCATCGTCATGGGGCTCCGGGGGCTCCGGATCGAGCGCGACGCCCAGGAGATCCAGGCCCGGCTCGGCCGGCTGCGCGGGGATCTGGACAAGTTCCGCGAGGCCTTCGACGTGGTCGGCCGCCACCTGACCAATGCCCGGAACAAGTACGACGACGCGGCCGCCGGGCTCGGGCGGCTCGAGGGCAAGCTGGAGGGCGTCGAGCGCCAGGGCGAGCAGGGGGCGCTGCCCGGAATCGGCGCCTGATCAAGGGTTTGGCCGAGCCCGCGGCCGGGCCGGTCGGGGCCCAGTGCTTGTGGTAGTATCGAGGAAATCCACCATCAGAGGGACCCATGCCTGATATCCAGTTCCAGGTGTACGGCATCAACCTCCTGGTGCGGCTCATGGCCGAGCCGCCTGCCGACGTGCGCGTGCACTGTCCGAAGGGCTCGCCGATCCGCTACGGCGAGGTGGTGGGGCGCGGCGACGGCTTCGACGAGGGGGCCAATGCCTTCCGGGACATGCCGCCGGTCCGCTCGGTGGTGGCCTTCGAGGAGAACCCCGAGGAGGTGGAAGGACACTACTTCTACATCGGCGGGGAAGAGCATCGGGTGATCCGACTCGACGCCATCATCCTCTCATTCCCGCTGGAATAACCGCCCCGCCCCGGTTGTGACCGCGCTGTCGCAAGTCCTCCGCAAGATCGACGCGGACGAGGTCGCCGAGCTCACCCGCTCGCTGGTCCGCATCCCCAGCGTCTACCGGCCCGGTGATCCCGAGGCCACCGAGGCCCGGGTCGCCGCCTTCGTCGAGGCGTGGCTCCGGCGCGAGGGCTTCGGGGTCGAGGTGCAGCAGGTCGCGCCCGGCCGGCCCAACGTCATCGGCTGGCTCGGCGAGAAGCGCGCGGGATGCCGGAGCCTGCTGCTCGAGGGACACACCGACGTGGTCACCGAGGGCGATCCGGCCGAGTGGTCGCATGCGCCGTTCGGGGCGGAGATGGTGGACGGGCGCATCTACGGCCGCGGCACCGCCGACATGAAGAGCGGGCTCGCCGCGGCCATGATCGCCGCCGCCGCGTTCAAGCGGGCCGGGGTGGCGCTGCGCGGCAAGCTGGTGGTGGGCGCGCTCGTGGACGAGGAGGACGGCATGATCGGCGTGCGCCACCTCTGCGGCACCGCGGTGGGCCGCGAGCTGGACGCCGCCATCATCTGCGAGCCGGAGGAGAACGAGCTCTGCCTCGAGCAGCGCGGTGTGGTCTGGGCGCGCTTCCGGGTGCGGGGCAAGATGGCCCACGGGGCCATGCCCGAGGCGGGCGTGAATCCGATCGCCTGCCTGGGCCGGTTGCTGGCCGCGGCGCCCGGTCTCGAGCGGCGGCTCCGCAGGGCCTGCGAGAAGAGCCGCTATCTGCGGCCGCCGACGGTGACCCCGACCATCATCCAGGGGCCGCCGCCGCGCGTGGGCGTGCCGCAGTCGAACGTGATCCCGGCGCTGGCCGAGACCACGTTCGACATCCGGCTCACGCCCGGGATCGGCGCCGACGGGATCCGGGCCGAGCTGGAGGCGATCTGCCGCGACGCGGCCGCCGCCCAGCCGGGGATCAAGGTGGAGTGGGAGGCGGTCAACGCGTTCCGTCTCGCCACCAGGGTGGATCGCTCCGAGCCTCTCGTGGAGGCGATGGTCCGCGGCGTCAAGCAGGCGACCCGCCGGGCGGCCCGGTACGGGGGCGTACCCGGCTCGACGGACGGTACCATCCTCCGGATGGAGCTGGGCATCCCGATCGTGACCTGCGGGCCCGGAGATCGCCTGATCCCGCATCAAGCCGACGAGTTCGTCAAAGCCGATGAAGTCGTCGAAGCGGCAAAGATCTACGTGGCGTCGGCTCTGAACTACCTCGAAGCCGAGTGACCGGCAACCCGCGGCTGCGGGCCCTCGAGGCCTTCCCCGTCGAGCACGAAGGGCAGCGCTGCGTGGCCCTGCGTGATCCCGCCGGCTTCACCGACCAGATCGCGGTGCTCCCCGCGTCGCTGTTGGATCTGGTCTCGCTCTTCGACGGCGACCACTCGGTCGAGGAGATCCGGGAGATCGTCGGGCGCCGACACGGCCGGGCGCCCACGGCCGAGCAGATCGCGGAGGTGATCGAGCGCTTCGACGCCGCCGGGTTCCTCGACAGCGACCGGTTCCGGGAGCGCCGCCGGGCCCTGGAGGATGCCTTCCGTCAGAGCCCGGTGCGCCCCGCCGCCCACGCGGGCGGGGCCTACGCCGGCGACGCGGTGGCGCTGCAGGCGCAGATCGAAGACTTCTTCACGCACACCGACGGCCCCGGAGCCTCCACCGCTCGCCCCGGAGTGTCCACCGCTCGCCCCGGAGTGTCGGCCGACTGGGGGAGTGCGGGGGCCATTTCCGGGCCCCCGCAGCTGAAAGAGCCTCTAACGGCTCTGATTGCCCCGCACATCGACTTTCACCGCGGCGGCTCGACCTACGCGTGGGCCTACCGGGAGGTCCTCGAGCGCTCGGACGCCGATCTCTTCGTCGTGCTCGGCACCTGCCACGCGGGCATGGCCGATCCGTTCGCGGTGACGCTGAAGCCCTACGAGACGCCGCTCGGCCCCGTGCCGGTGGATCGCGAGTTCTACGAGACGCTCAGCCGCCGGGCCGGTCAGGATCTCCTGGCCTCGGAGCCGGCGCACCGGGCGGAGCATTCGATCGAGTTCCAAGCGGTGATGCTCCAGCACATCGTGGGGCGCCGCCGGCCCTTCGCCATCCTCCCCGTGCTCGCGTCGTACCTGCACGAGTCTCTGTGGAGCGGGGGCGACCCCGAGGCGGACCCGCGCGTCCCGCGTTTCCTGGAGGCGCTGCGCGAGACCGTGGCGGCGTCCTCGCGCCGCGTCTGCCTGATCGCGGGCGTGGACCTGGCCCACGTGGGTCCGCGGTTCGGCGACCCCGAGGCCAATACCCCCGCGTCGCTGGCCCTGGTGGAGCAGGCGGATCGCGCCATGCTGGAATCGGTGGTGGCGGCCGACGCGCGCGCCTTCTACGCCTCGGTGGCCGCGGAACAGGACGCCCGCCGCATCTGCGGTCTCTCGCCGATCTACACCCTGCTCCGGCTCCTGCCGGAGGCGCGGGGCCGCCTGCTGCGCTACACCCAGTGGCCGGACGCGGAGGGCGCGGTGACCTTCTGCGCGGTCACGTTCCCGTGAGCCCGACGCCCGATCCCTCGACCTGGACGCTGCCACGCCTGCGGATCGACCGCGAGGGCGTCTGGTTTCACGACGACGCCGAGGTCACGCACGCCGGGATCGTGGCCAACCTGCGCGAGAACCTCCAGGTGGACGAGCGCGGCCACTATCTGCAGATCGGGCCCGCGCGGGTGCCGGTGGAGGTGGAGGACGCGCCGTTCGTCGTCGAGCGCGTGGAGGCCCAGGGCGAGCAGCTCGTGGCCACGCTCAACGATCTCAGCCGGGAGCCGGTGGCGCTGGACACCCTCCGCGTGGACCAGCGGGGCATCCCGCGCTGCCGGGTGAAGGACGGCCGCTTCGACGCGCGGCTCGGCCGCGCCGCGACCTATCAGCTCCTCCTGCACGTCGTGACCGACCCCGGCGCCGAGCCCGCCCTCGTGCTGGGCGGCCGGCGCTACCCGGTGCCGGGGCTCTAGCCGCTCGGGCTACGCGTCTTCCGGGGCGGGATTGCGGTTGTACGCGGAGAGCCCGCGCAGGCCGGCCTCGTCGCCCGCCTGGATCAGGCGGTGGAGCGGGCCGTTCTCGCGCCACGCCTGGCAGGTGTCGACGAACCAGGGGGCGCCCTCCACGGGGCGCTCATGATCGGGGAAGGCGACGCCCGCGCCCTGGCGCACCGCCGGCGCCATCGCGTGGATGAGCGCGGTGAAGTGGGCGCAGCCGCGCTCCCGGCCGAAGCGCTCGTTGACCTCCCGGGTAAAGCCCCGCGAGATGGAGAGGCCGACCAGTTGCCCGAGCGGCGGCAGGGCCTCCGGGCAGATCGTGTAGGGATGCGACGCCATCTCGGCGCGCGCCTGGGTGATGACCAGGCCGGGGTGGCGCACGCGCAGCCGGAGCCGCATGTCGTGGATCACCCGCGGCGGCTCGGCCCCGAACCAGCGCGGGTTGTCCCCCGGCCGCTCGTCCACCAGGGTCGCGGTGATCTGCAGCTCTTCCGTCCCCACCGGCGCGACCTCGACGCGGATGGTCCTCACGTGCACCGGCGGGGCCTTCGTCTCCTCGGTCATGGGGTGGCCGCGACCTCCTTGAGGGCGTGCAGCATGTCGGAATGGATCGGGCCGTTCGAGGCCGCGATGGTCGGCGCCGCCAGATCGAGCGGCCCGCCGTGCACCGAGGTCACGGTGCCGCCCGCCTCGCGGATCAGCAGCGCGCCGGCGGCCACGTCCCAGGCGCCCAGCCGCTGCTCCCAGTAGCCGTCGAGCCGGCCGGCCGCGACCGCGGCGAGCCCGAGCGCGGCGGATCCCAGGCTCCGCACGCTGCGGCATCGCTGGATGAGGGCGGCGTGCTCGGCGAGGTTGTTGCGCGGGGCCGCCTGCAGGTCGTTCGGGTAGCTCGTGCCGAGCAGGCTTTCGGCGAGAGAGGCCGTCGCGGAGACGCGCAGGGGGGCGCCGTTCAGGCTGGCGCCGCGGCCGCGCTCGGCCACGAAGCACTCGTCGCGGCTGGGATCGTAGAGGACGCCGACCGCGAGGGCCCCGTCCAGCTCGAGCGCGATCGACACGCAGTAGATCGGGAGACCGTGCGCGTAGTTGGTGGTGCCGTCGAGCGGATCCACGATCCAGCGGTGGGGCTCGCGCCCCGCCCGCGCGCCGCTCTCCTCGGCGAGGACGCCGTGCCCCGGGAAACGGGCGCGGATCGCGTCGAGGATGATCGCCTCGGCGCCCCGGTCCATCTCGGTCACGAGATTGGTGGGACTGCCCTTGTAGCTGACGCGGTGCTGGGCGCCGAAGCGGGACCGGAGGAACGCGCCGGCCAGCCGCGCCGCCTCCACCGCGACGTCGCGGAAGGAATCGCTCACGGGAATCGAGGATACCACGCCGATGCTTGACAACCCGGCGCCGCTCTCGCAGCATGGCGGCCGTGCGCATCGTGGTGATGGGCTCCGGCGGGACGGGCGGATACTTCGGCGCCAAGCTGGCGCGGGCGGGGGAGGACGTCACCTTCGTGGCGCGCGGCGCGCATCTGGCCGCGCTGCGCGCGGGGGGCCTGCGGATCAAGTCCGCGGTCGAGGGAGACTGGAGCGTGCGGGCCCCCGCGGTGGAGCGTCTGGACGGCCTGCCGCCCGCGGATGTCGTCCTGTTCTGCGTGAAGTCCTTCGACACCGAGGAGGCCGCCGCGCTCATCCGGCCGGTGGTCGGGCCCGAGACCGGGGTGCTGTCGATCCAGAACGGGGTGGACAACGAGGACAAGCTCGAGCGAGTGCTCGGGACCGGTCACGTGCTGGGCGGCGCGGCGCGGGTCTTCTCCACCATCGAGGCTCCCGGGGTCGTCGCTCACATCTTCGGCGGCCATCTCGTCTTCGGCGAGATGGACGGCCGGGAGACCGCGCGCGCCCGGGCCCTGCTCGCCGCGTGCCAGCGGGCGGCCATTCCCGCGGAGCTGGTCGCCGACGTCACGCGGGCCCTCTGGGAGAAGTACGTGTTTCTCACCACCCACGCCGGCCTGACCGCGCTGACGCGCTGCCCGGCCGGGGTGCTGCGGGCGATCCCGGAGGTGCGGGAGCTGTACCGGCGCATCGCGACCGAGCTGATCGCGATCGGACGGGCCGCCGGAGTGAAGCTCGACGACGGGGTGTTCGAGCAGGGGATGAAGCTGCTCGATACGGTGGCGCCGAACGCCTTCACGTCGCTCCACTACGACCTGACCCACGGCAAGCGGCTCGAGCTCGAGACCCTCCACGGCCACGCGGTCCGGCTGGCCGAGCGCCACCGCGTGCCCGCGCCGACCGTCTTCGCGGTCTACGCGGCGCTGCTGCCCTATCGCGACGGCGCGCCGGTCGTTCCCGCCCGCTAGACGCGCGCTCACCGCGCGGCCGGGTGCCGCGGGGTCTATACTGATTGGATGCCGGCGCTCAGGCGTCTCCTGCCGTATCTCGATCGCTACCGGCTCCGGTACCTCGGGGGCGCGGCCTGCATCCTGCTCGCCACCACGTTCTCGCTCAGCATCCCGTGGACGGTGAAGAGCGCGGTGGACGCGCTCGAGCGCGACGGAGGCGCCGCCCGACTCGGTCCCCCGGTCCTCCTGATCCTCGCGCTCGCGGCGGCCCACGGGGTGGCGCGGCTGGCCTCGCGGTTCGCGATCCTGGGCGCCGGCCAGTGGGTCGAGCACGACATCCGCGCGGATCTCTACGCGCGGCTGCTCACGCTGCCGCCCGCCTTCTATCACCGCCACCGGACGGGCGATCTGATGTCGCGCGTGTCCAACGACATCTCGACGCTGCGGATGCTGGCGGGCTTCGGCAGCGTCATGCTCGTCGGGACCGGGCTCGCCTTTGCGGGCGCGCTGGGCGCGATGTGGCTGATCGACCCCTGGCTGACCCTGTTCGCGATGGCGCCGTTCCCGGTGCTGGTCGTCATCGCCAAGCGCTTCCACCACGACGTGGAGGCGCGCGCCTCCGCGGCGCAGGAGCAGCTCGGGGCCCTGTCGGCGAAGGTGCAGGAGAACCTCACCGGGATGCCGGTGGTGCGGGCGTACACGATGGAGTCGCGCGAGATCGCCGAGTTCGAGCGGCTCAACCGGGAGTACCTCACGCGCAACATGGCGCTGGCCCGGACCCAGGCGGTGTCGTGGCCCCTCATGGGCCTGGTCTCGGGGGTGGGTGTCCTGATCGTGCTCTGGCTCGGGGGCAAGGCGGTGGTGGACGGCCGGATCTCGCTCGGCGCCTTCGTGGCCTTCAACGGCTACATGGCCCAGCTCGCCTGGCCCACCATCGCGCTGGGCTGGACGCTGGCCAGCATCCAGCGCGGCCTGGCCGCCATGACCCGCGTGATCGAGATCCTCGACAGCCCGGACATGCGGGAAGGGGAATGGGGGAGTGCGGGGGCCAGGGTCGCCGAGGGGAAGGGGTTGTCCGCGGAATGGGGGAGTGCGGGGGCCATTTCTGGGCCCCCGCATATGGAGAGAAACGCGTCCGAGCAACCTCCCAAGCTCCTGCCCGGCGGACCGATTGAGTTCACCGGGTTGACCTTCGCCTACGACGACCGCGGCCCGGTGCTGCGGGACGTGTCGTTCACCGTGCCGGCGGGGGCGGTGGTGGCGGTGGTGGGGCCGACGGGCAGCGGCAAGTCCACGCTTGGCTCCCTGCTCTGCCGGCTCTACGAGCCGCCACGCGGCGCGGTGTGGGTCGCGGGGACCGACGTGCTCGATCTGCCGCTCGGCCGGCTGCGGCGGTCGGTGGGGTACGTGCCCCAGGAGTCCTTCCTCTTCTCGCGTCCGCTCCGGGACAACGTGCGCTTGGCCGATGAGAGCGCCGGGCCCGACCGGCTGGACGCGGTGGCCCGCGCCGCGGGGCTCGCCGAGGACCTGGGCGCATTCCCCGGCGGCTGGGACACCGTGGTCGGGGAGCGCGGCCTCACGCTTTCGGGCGGCCAGCGGCAGCGGGTGGCGCTGGCGCGCGCCCTGGTGGCGGATCCGCCGTTCCTCGTGCTCGACGACGTGCTGGCCTCGGTGGACGCGGCCAAGGAGTGGGAGATCACGCGCGCGCTCCGGGAGGCGGCCGGCGGGCGCACCACGCTGCTCATGACCCATCGCCTCAAGGCGGCGGCGGAGGCCGACGCCATCGTGGTGCTCGACGAGGGCCGCGTCGTCGAGCAGGGGCGCCACGCGGACCTCCTGGCCGCCGGCGGCCTCTACGCCCGCCTCTGGCGCGTCCAGCAGCTGGAGGACGAGCTCGCCAATGCGTGAGACCGAGCAGGACGACGAGGTCCTCGGCAAGGCGTACGACGCGCGCCTGATGCGGCGCCTCTGGGCGTTCACGCGCCCGCACACGCGCCTCGTGCTCGCCACCTGCGCGCTCTTCCCGGCGGTGGCGCTGCTGGAGCTGGCCCAGCCCTACCTGATCAAGATCGCCATCGACGACCACATCCTCCGCGGCGACTGGGCGGGGCTCGGGGGGATCGCGGCAGTGTTCCTGCTGGTTCTCATCGCGCTCTACGCGCTGCGGGCGGCCCAGGCCTATCTCACCCAGCTGACCGGCCAGCGGGTCATCCACGATCTGCGCGCGGCCCTCTTCGAGCACCTCCAGCGCCAGGACGCGCGCTTCTACGACCGGAGCCCGGTCGGGCGGCTGATGACCCGGGTCCTGAACGACGGGGAGGCCATCCAGGAGCTGTTCACGAGCGGGATCGTGGCGCTCCTGGGGGACGTGGTCGTGCTCACCGGGGTCGTGGTGATCATGCTCGGGATGAACTGGAAGCTGGCGCTCGCCACCTTCGCCCTGGTGCCCCTGCTGGTGGGGGCCGCCGCCTACTTCCGCCTGCGCGCGCGGGACAGCTATCGCGTGGTCCGCACCCGCCTGGCCCGGATGAACGCCTTCCTGCAGGAGTCGCTGCAGGGCATGAGCGTGATCCAGCTCTTCGCGCGCGAGGCCCGGGAGCGGGAGACGTTCGGCGGGCTGTCCGGCGCCCTGCGGGCCGGGCAGTTCCGGTCGACCTTCTACGACGCCTCCCTCTACGCGACGGTGGAGGCGCTGGGCTCCGCGGCGGTGGCCCTGCTGCTGTGGTACGGCGGCGGCCAGGTGGTCACGGGCGCGCTGACCTTCGGCGGGCTCGTGGCCTTCATCGAGTACACCGGGCGCTTCTTCCTGCCGATCCGGGATCTCGGCGCCAAGTACACGGTCATGCAGGCGGCGATGGTGTCGGCCGAGCGGATCTTCGGCCTGCTCGACACGCCTCCGTCCGTCACGTCGCCCGTCGTCGTGGCGCCGCCGCGGCGCGGGGCGCCCGCGCCGGCGGTCGAGTTCAGGAACGTCTGGTTCGCGTACGAGGGCGAGCAGTGGGTGCTGCGCGATTGTTCGTTCCGGCTCGCGCCCGGCGAGCGGGTGGCCCTGGTGGGCCCCACCGGCGAGGGCAAGACGACCATCGCCCGGCTCATGATCCGCGCCTACGACGTCACGCGCGGCCAGGTGCTGGTGGACGGGGTGGACGTGCGGGAGTGGGAGCTCGCGAGCCTCCGCCGGCACGTGGGCCTGGTCCCCCAGGAGGCCTTCCTCTTCTCGGGCACGGTGGAGGACAATCTGCGCCTCGCCGGCAACGGCGGCGCGGATCGCCCGGCGATCGAGCGGGCGCTGGCCGCCGCCAACGCGGAGCGCTTCGTGGCCGCGCTGCCCCGCGGGCTCGGCGAGGAGCTGCGCGAGCGCGGCCTCAATCTCTCGCAGGGACAGCGGCAGCTGCTGGCCATCGCCCGCGCCATCATCTATAATCCTCGCGTTCTCGCCCTGGACGAGGCGACCTCCAGCATCGATCCGGAGTCGGAGGCGCAGGTGCGCAGCGGCCTCGCGAGGCTGCTGGAAGGGCGGACGAGCGTCGTCATCGCGCACCGGCTGTCCACGATCCAGCGGGCGGATCGCATCTTCGTGCTGCACCGCGGGCAGATCCGGGAGGCGGGCGGGCACGCCGAGCTGCTCGCGCGGGGTGGGCTCTACTCGCGGCTGTACGAGCTGCAGTTCGGTCTGGGCCGGGCATGAAGGCGTTTCACGCGGCGGTGTACCGGCTGGTCGGGCGGATCCCGAAGGGGCAGGTGGCGACCTACGGGCAGATCGCGGCGCTGCTCGGCTATCCCCGGGCGGCCCGCGCGGTGGGGCAGGCCATGAAGCACGTGCCCGCTCATCTGCCGTGGCACCGGGTGGTCAACGCGCAGGGCGGGATCAGCCGGCGCGGCAACGTCGGGAGCATGCTGACGCAGCGGCTCCGACTCGAGCAGGAAGGCGTGCCGGTCCGGCGGGGCCGGGTGCGGCTCCAACGGCATCGGTGGACGGGCCCCGGGCGCGCCCGCCGCCGGTCCATCGCGGCGCTCGAGCGCCTCTGATCGGAGAAACCATGCGGCTCGGACTCAACATCGGTTACTCGCGCTCCCAGCTCGGCATCGACCTGTCGCTGGTCCAGCACGCCGATCGCCTCGGCTTCCATTCGGTGTGGTCCGCGGAGGCGTACGGCTCGGACGCGGTCTCACCGCTCTGCTGGATCGCGGCCCAGACCACCCGCATCAAGGTCGGCACCGCGATCATGCAGATCCCGGCCCGCACGCCCACGCTCACCGCCACCACCGCGATGACGATCGACCAGCTCTCGGGCGGTCGCTTCATCCTCGGGTTGGGCGTGTCGGGCCCGCAGGTCGTGGAAGGCTGGCACGGCGTCGCGTTCGGCAAGCCGCTAGCGAAGACGCGCGAGTACGTCGAGATCGTGAGGATGGTGTGGCGGCGCGAGCGTCCGGTCGAGCACAAGGGCGAGTACTATCAGATCCCGTACGCGGGCCCGGACGCCACCGGGCTCGGCAAGCCGCTCAAGTCCATCCTGCACGGTCGCGCCGACATCCCGATCTACCTGGCCGCCATCGGCCCGAAGAACGTGGCGCTCGCCGCGGAGATCGCCGACGGCTTGCTTCCCGTGTTCTTCTCCCCGGATCGTATGGCGGTGTTCACCCCGAGCCTGGAGGCCGGCTTCAAGGCGGCGGGCGGCGGGAAGTCCCTGGCGACCTTCGACGTCGCGCCCACCGTGCCGATCGTGCTGGGTCCCGACGCGGCGGCGTGCCGCGCGATGGTCAAGCCGCGGCTCGCCCTCTACGTGGGTGGCATGGGGGCGCGCGGCAAGAACTTCTACAACGAGCTGGTGAGCCGGTACGGCTACGAGGCGGACGCCAGGCGCATCCAGGATCTCTACCTGGGCGGCAAGAAGGAGGAAGCGGCGGCGGCGGTGCCCGACGCGCTGGTGGACGAGGTCGCGCTCTGCGGGCCGAAGGAGCGGATCCGGGAGCGGCTGCCCCGCTGGAAGAGCTCCGGCGTCACCACGCTGATCTGCGGCGCGGTGCAGGCCGAGGCGCTCGAGCTGATGGCCGAGCTGGTCCTCTAGCGCGCGGTGAAGCCCGCGGTCCAGAAGGTGCAGGCGGCCATCAGCGAGCACGGCCTCGACCGGCGCGTGATCGAGCTCGAGGTCCACGCGCGGACCTCCCAGCAGGCCGCCGACGCCCTGGGCGTCACGGTCGGGCAGATCGTGAAGTCGCTCGTCTTCACCGCCGACGGGCGCCCGCTCCTGGTGGCGGCCTCCGGCGCGAACCGGGTGGACGAGCGCCGGCTCGGCGAGCTGGCGGGTGGCCGGATCCGGCGCGCCGATCCGGAGACGGTCAGGCAGGCCACCGGCTACGCCATCGGCGGGGTGCCGCCGATCGGGCTCGCGAGTCCGCTGGCGGTGTACGTGGACCGCGATCTGCTCGGCTACGAGCTGGTCTACGCGGCGGCGGGGCTGCCGGAATGCGTGTTCCCGATCGCGCCCGAGGAGCTGGTGCGGGCGACGGGCGGGCGGGTCGTGGACATCAAGGAAGCCGGGAGCCATTCGAAAGGAGCGCGGCCATGAGACTCAAGGACAAGGTAGCCCTGATCACGGGCGCGGGCTCGGGTATCGGGCAGGCGACGGCGGTCCTCTTCGCGCGCGAGGGGGCGAAGGTCGCGGTGGTGGATGTCCGAGAGGACGCGGCGAAGGTCACCGCCGAGCAGATCGAGCGGAGCGGAGGCCAGGCCCTGGCCGTCCGCGCGGACGTGTCCAAGTCGGCGGACAACCAGGCGGCCATCCAGCAGGCGGTGGCGCGATGGGGGCGGCTCGACATCTTCTACGCCAACGCGGGCGTGCCCCAGTTCCCGACGGCGGTCGAGAACGTGGACGAGGCGGTGTTCGATCAGATCATGGCGGTGAACGTGAAGAGCGTCTTCCTGGCCGCCAAGCACGTGATGCCGGTCTTCCGGAAGCAGAAGGGCGGCGTGCTGCTCATCACCGGCTCCACCTCGGGGGTCCGCCCCCGGCCGGGCGTGCAGTGTTACTCGGCCTCGAAGGGCGCGGTGCACACCCTGGCCGCGAGCCTCGCGCTGGAGTTCTCCGCCTTCGGGGGGCGGGTGGTCGCGATCGCCCCGGTGGCCACCGAGACCCCGATGCTCGCCACGTTCATGGGCAAGAAGCAGGTGGACGAGGAGGGCATGGCCCGCTACCGCGGCACCGTGCCGCTCGGGCGGCTCAACAAGCCGGAAGACCTGGCCGCCGCCGCCCTGTTCCTCGCCTCCGACGAGGCCGGGATGATCACGGGCAGCGTGTTCCCGGTGGACGGGGGGCGGTGCATCTAGCTCTTGCCCTTTTCCCGAAGGGGAGAGGGCCGGGGGAGGGGCGAGAGATTGGGCAACCCGTCGTCGGGTCCGAGGGGTTGGCGTGATTGACGGCGCGCTCTTCTTCATATGCGGGGGCCCAGAAATGGCCCCCGCACTCCCCCAGCGCCGGACAACCGTTCCGGGATTGGCGGTGCGTGGATGAACGTCGTGCCGTTGGCGGCGGATTCGTTGGGGGTGCGGTCGATGGCGACGTATGTCGAGTGCGGGCAGACGCGGATCCTGATCGACCCGGGGGCGACGCTGGCGCCCAACCGCTTCAACCTGGCGCCCGCGGAGGAAGAGTGGGAGGCGCTGCGCCGCGCCAACGATCGCATCTCGGCCTACGCCGCGCGCGCGTCCCTGGTCTTCGTGAGCCACTACCACGAGGATCACTTCCGCCACGACCCCGGCTTCTACGCGGGCCTGACGGTCTGGGCCAAGGATCCCACGCGCCACGTCGGAGGCCGGCAGGCTCAGCGCGCGGCCACGCTCTGGCGCGCGCTCGGCGGGCCGGGCGCGCCGGCCGCGGCGGAGGGGCGCCGGCTCGAGACGGCCGACGCGGTGGTGCAGGCCTCGCCGCCGCTCAGTCACGGACCCGACGGGACCTCGCTCGGCTACGTGGTGGCCCTCACGATCGAGGACCGGCGCGCCGGCACGCGCTTCGTGCACGCCTCCGACGTGCAGGGGCCGCTGTCGCCGGTCGCCGCCGCCTACCTGGCCCGCCAGCGCCCGACGCTGCTCTACCTGTCGGGCCCGCCCGCGTATCTCGAGCCGCAGCTCGGCACCGAGCTGATCGACCGGGGGATCGAGCACCTGCGGCGGATCATCGATCAGACCGGCTGCCGCGTCATCCTCGATCACTACGCGCTGCGGGACGCCGCGTACCTCGAGCGCTTCGGCGGGCTGTGGGAGACCGGGCGCGTGGTCACCGCGGCGGGGTACCTCGGGCTGCCCGACACCCCGCTCGAGGCGCGGCGGTTCGAGCGCTGGGCGGGCCGGCGCAAGCCGCCGATGCCGGTGCGACCCTCGCGGGCCCGCGGCGCGGTCGAGGGGGGCGGCGCCCGGCGGGCCGCGCGAGCCACCATCAATACCCGGCCGGGCTTCCGGCGGGCGAGGGAGGTATGAGGCGATGAGCGAGGACAAGGTCCCGGGCGTGGGCGATCCCGCGCCGGACTTCACGTTGAAGACGATCGGGCTCCGGGACGTGAGCCTCAAGGGCTTCCGGGGCAAGAACGTCGTGCTGCTGTTCTACCCGCTCGACTGGACCCCCGGCTGATCCACCTGCATGCCCGCCTTCGATCGTCGGGTCAAGGACTTCGAGGCGGCGCAGACCCAGGTCCTGGGTATCAGCTCGGACAGCCCGTTCAGCCACGAGAACTGGGCGAAGTCGGTCGGGATCTCCAACTACCCGCTGCTCTCCGACATCCACCGGGCCGTCAGCCGGGCCTACGGCGTCTACTGGCCGGACTGGAACGCGAACGTGCGGGCCACCTTTCTGATCGACAAGCAGGGGGTCATCCGCTTCGTCGAGCGCTACGGCAAGGGCGAGCTCCCCGATCCCGACAAGATGCTGGCCGAGGTCAGGAAGCTGTCTTAGGCGGAGGCGGGGCCTGGGTGGTGAGGGCGACGCCCAGCAGCACGAGCGCGCCGCCCGCGATCTCCGGCCATTCGACCGCCTCGTGCAGCATCGCCCACGCGAGCAGCACGCCCACCACCGGCTGCAGGTTCATGAAGATGGCGGCGCGACTCGGTCCCACCGCCTTGACGCCCTCGTACCACCACACGTGGGCGACCGCGCCCAGGAAGGCCTGGTAGAGCACGACCAGCCACGCGGTCTGCGAGGTGAAGTCGGGGCGGGGGAAGAAGGGCGCGGCCGCCAGCGTCATCGGCAGCAGCATCGCCGAGCCCAGGATGTAGGAGGCGGTGGTGGCCACCGCGGGGGAGTGCACCGTGAGGACCTGCTTGCCGTAGATGGTGTAGGCGCTCCAGCCCGCCTGCGAGATCATCAGGATGAAGTCGCCGGGCATGAGCTCGAGATGGGTGATGGCCCGCCAGCTCCCCCGGGTGATGACCAGCAGCACCCCCGCCATCGAGGCCGCCACCCCCGCCCACTGGCGCCGTCGGAGGTGCTCCTTCAGGTAGAAGCGCGCGCCGAGGGCCACCATCACCGGCGTGGCCGCCTGCAGGATGGCCGCGTTGGCGGCGGTGCTGAGCGCGATGCCGAGATAGGTGCCGCCGGTGGAGACGAAGAGCCCGGTGAAGCCGAGGAACGCGAAGACGCGCAGGTCGGCCCAGCGGAGCTCGCGGAACTCCTCCCAGCCGCGCCGAAACAGCAGGACCGTGAGGAAGGCCGAGGCCAGCGTGCAGCGCAGCGAGACCAGCACGTAGGGTGGGAAGTGGGCGAGGGCGAGCTTGGCGAACGCGGGATAGGAGCCCCAGAGCGCGGAGATCAGCGTGAGAGCGAGATACGCCCGCGTTTGACCGGGGTCCGGCACCCGCCTATGATAGCGCGGCCCCCATGGCGGACTACATTCTCGAGCGCCGCGTGTGGCTTGCGCGTCCCCGCGCCGAGGTGTTCGCGTTCTTCGCGGATCCCCGCAACCTCGAGCGGCTCCACCCCGTCTGGGCGCGCCCGCAGTGGCTCGCGCCGCCGCCCCCGCGGCTCGCCGCCGGCGCCCTCCTCGACTTCCGCGCGGCGGGGCTGCCCGGCCGCTGGCGCGTGATCATCCGCGAGTTCGACCCGCCCTACCGCTTCGTGGACGCGCAGCTCGTCGGGCCGTTCGCGCGCTGGGAGCACCGCCACCGGTTCGGAGAAGGCGCGGACGGGGAGGGCGGCACCTGGGTGGAGGATCGAGTGACCTACCGGCTGCCGCTGGGACCATTGGGCCGGCTGGTCCACGTCCTGGCCGCGGGTCGCCGCGTCCGCGGGCTCTTCGACTACCGGGACCGCCGCCTGCGCGAGCTGTTCGGCGGCGGCTAGGCGGCCGTCGGGCGACGTGGACTGGCGAGGTTCGGAAAGGGGGGCATAGCCCCCTCCGAGCCTAAGCCGCCGCGGGCAGCGCGATGCCGAGGGCGGCGAGCCGCGGCCGCACGCGCTCGGTCAGGAGCCCGATGCGCGCGAGGTTGTGCACCATCGAGGCGTGCATGTCGCGCTTGAAGTACTTCCGGTAGATCGCGTAGTCGTTGCGGACGGCCACGTCGCGGCGGTAGGCCTTCACCTCGTCGATCTGGGCCCGCGAGAAGCCGAGGTCGCGGTAGGCCTCCAGCGGGAAGAAGCCGGTCAGCACCTTCTCCAGCGCGACACAGGTGAAGTCCTCCATCTCCCGCCGCTCCGCGTCACTCGCCTCGCGGACGATGTCGGGCAGGGCGAGCATGCCGAAGCCCATGTGGCGCGACTCGTCCTGCAGGATGCGCGTGCAGACCTGCCGGAGGAGCGGGTCGGTGGCCGCCTCGCCCATCATCTTGAAGACGGCGACCGCGAAGGTCTCGGCCACCAGCTGCAGCGCGATGGTCTTGATGTACCAGCGCGTGTCGGTGAGGATGGCGTCGAACAGCACCCGCTCGTTCTCGGGCATCGGATAGTGGAGGCCCCCCAGCCGGGTCTGGATGTACCGCTCCAGCACCTCGTTGTGACGGGCCTCGTCCATGACCTGGGTGGCCTGGAAGAACTTCTCGTCGGTGCCCTGGATGATGTCGACCATCTGGCTGCACGCCAGCATCGCGCCCTGCTCGCCGTAGACGAGCACCGAGAGCCGCCAGGCCGCGATGCGCCGGTTCAGCTCCACCCGGTCCTTCTCGGAGAGCGCGGCCCAGATCGGGCTGCCGTGGATGTCCACCAGCTCGTCGGCGAGCACGCGCCCGTCGGAGGGCTCCGGAGTGTCCCAGGCGACGTCGCGGCTGGCGTTCCACTGGTCGCGCTTGGCCTTCTCGTAGAGGCCGCGCATGTCCTCGGCCTGGACCGAGTAGTCGAACTCGAACACGGTCTCGATCGTGCCGGGGATCACGCGCCGTTCCATCGGAAACCTCCTGAGGGGGTCTGAAAACTCATGAGTATCATTTCTAGACTCACCAGTTTTATCACGGCGCCCGAACCGCCGTCAAGTAGACTGGGCCGGTGAACGCCAAGCGCAAGACGGCCCGGGCCCAGATCCTCCGCGCCGCCGCCGACCTCTTCCGGGAGCGCGGCTACCAGGCCTCCACGGTGGACCACATCGCGGGGCGCCTCGGCATGTCCAAGGCCTCGCTCTACACGCACTTCCGGGCCAAGGACGAGATGCTGGCCGCCATTTCCCGGGAGACCATCGAGGCCTTCACCCGGGACCTCAACCTGGTGCTCGGCTCGCGCCTGGACCCGGCGGAGAAGCTGCGGCGCATGGTGCGGCAGCACGTGCGCTTCGTCATCGCCAATCGCTCCTTCCTCACCGTCTTCTTCGGCGAAGAGGCGAACCTGCCCCCGCGGTTCGCGCGGTCGCTGGCCGCCCAGAAGGACCGCTACGACAAGGGGGTCGAGCGGATCGTGGCGGAAGGGGTGCGCGCCGGGATCTTCCGCGACGTGCCGCCGCGGCTCGTCGTCTTCGGGGTGCTCGGGATGGTCAACTGGGTGCACAAGTGGTACAACCCGGCCGGCCGCTGGGGCGCGGAGGAGATCTCCAGCGCGTTCCTCTCCCTGATCGAGGGAGGTCTGCTGCGGCGGAAGCGCCGCGGGCGCGCGCTGGGCGGCCGCCTGCGGCGGCTCGAGCGCGAGCTGCACGAGGTCGCCCGCCAGCTCGATGCCTGATCTGCTGGGCGCCCACATGTCGATCGCGGGGGGTCTCGCCCTGGCGCTCGAGCGGGGCCGCGAGGTGGGCTGCTCGGTGGTGCAGATCTTCCTCAAGAACCAGCGCCAGTGGGCGGCCCGCCCGTACACCGACAGCGAGGTCCGCGAGTTCCGCGCGGCCTGGAAGGCGACCGGAATCCGGGTGGTGTTCGCCCACGCCAACTACCTGATCAACCTCGCCACCCCGGTGCCCGCCGAATGGCGCCGCGCGGTGGACGCCTTCCACGACGAGCTGGAGCGGGCGGAGGCGCTCGGGCTCCCCTTCGTGGTGATCCATCCGGGCTCGCACCGCGCGACGGGCCTCGACGACGGCATCCGGCGCGTGGCCCGCGCGATCGACCAGCTTCAAGAGCGGACGCGCGGGCATCGCGTGCGCATCGTGCTCGAGAACACCGCCGGAGCCGGCTCCAGCATCGGCCGGTCGTTCGAGGAGCTGGCCGCCATCGTGGATGCGGTCGGGGACGCGGCCCGGGTGGGGGTGTGTCTCGACACCTGCCATCTCTTCGCGGCGGGCTACGACATCCGGACCGCCGAGGGTTACCGGTCCGCGATGACCCGCTGCCGCCGCCTGCTCGGGGTGCGGCGCGTGCGGGCCGTTCACCTCAACGACGCCCGCCAGCCCCTCGGCTCCGGGCTCGACCGGCACGAGAAGATCGGGCGCGGGCACCTGGGCGTCGAGCCCTTCCGCTGGCTGATGAACGACCCCCGCTTCGCGCGCGTGCCGATGGCGCTCGAGACGCCGAAGGACCCCGAGCCTCGCGCCGACCGCGAGGCGCTCGCCTTGCTCCGCCGCCTCCGCCGGCGCCGCCGCTGACCGGCCCGCCTCAGCGGGAGTGCCGGACGCCCTTCCGCGGGCAGCCGGGGCGGATCGGACATTCCGAGCAGCGGGGCGAGACCGGCAGGCAGATGTTCTGGCCGAACGAGACCAGCAGGTCGTTGTAGCCGATCCAGTAGCGGCGGGGCAGGACGCGGCGCAGCGCCGTCTCCGTTTCCTCCGGTGAGCGCGTCGCGACGTAGCCCCAGCGGTTGCTGATGCGGTGCACGTGCACGTCCACGCAGATCCCGGGCTTGTTGAAGCCCTGGGTCACCACCAGGTTGGCGGTCTTGCGGCCGACTCCCTTGAGGGTGAGGAGCGCGTCGATGTCGTCGGGCACCGCGCCGCCGAAGCGGGCCAGGAGATCCCGGCTGATCTCTCGCAGCACGCGCGCCTTCGTGCGGTAGAAGCCGACCGGGTAGATGGTGCGCTCGATGGTCCGGGCGGCCAGGCCGAGCATGCGCTCCGGCGTGTCGGCCAGGGCGAAGAGCCGCGCCGCCGCCGGGCCGGTGGTCTGGTCCTTGGTGCGGAGCGAGAGCAGGCACGCCACCAGCACGCGGAAGGGGTCGTGCCACTGCGCGGCCACTTGGGCGAGCGCGGTGGCTCGCCAGCGGGGCGCCTCGCG
>DATHSW010000111.1:0-16784 GCA_035463855.1 Candidatus Deferrimicrobiaceae bacterium
ATGATCTGGCGCCACGTGCTGCCGAACATCATCGCGCCGATCATCATCCTGGCCACGGTCAACCTCGGGGCGGTCATCCTCATCGAGGCGGCGCTGTCCTTCCTGGGCTTCGGGGTGCCGCCGCCGCGGCCGTCGTGGGGCGGGATGCTCTCCGGCGCCGGCCTCATGCACATGCTGCGCGCGCCGTGGCTCGCCCTCTGGCCGGGGGTGGCGCTGTCGGTCACGGTGTTCGGCGCCAACATGCTGGGCGACGCGCTGCGGGACGTCCTCGACCCCCGCCTGCGCGGCTCCCGCTAGCGGGTTGCTTGCTGGCGCTTGCCGAAGGGGCCGATGATCGCGACGACCTCGTCCGGTATCGCATCGCGGCGAGCGCTTCGCCTCGTCGCCCTGGGGTCGCGTCCAGTGAACCTGGACTCCCCTTGATCTTCCCGGATGCTCGATCTACCGTGGTCCCGGCGGGGTGCTGCGGCAGCGTCATCCGGTGACGGAGGGCAGGACGACATGGCGACCGAAGCGGACTTCTCCCTCGACTCCAAGTACCGCGTCGAATCCGGCCGCATCTTCCTCTCCGGCATCCAGGCGCTCGTGCGGCTGCCGGTGGACCAGCACCGCGCCGACCGGCGACGTGGGCTGCGCACGGCCACCGTCATCTCCGGGTATCCGGGCTCTCCCCTCGGCGGCTTCGATCTCAACCTGCAGAGGGCCGCCACGCTGCTGGGCGAGCACGAGATCCGCTTCATCCCGGGCCTCAACGAGGAGCTGGGCGCCACGGTGGTCTTCGGCGGCCAGCTCGCGGGCGAGTTCCCGAAGCCCAAGTACGACGGCGTGCTGGGCATGTGGTACGGCAAGGCCCCCGGCGTGGACCGCACCGGCGATCTCTTCCGGCACGCGAACTTCGCGGGCGTGGGGCCCAACGGCGGGGTGCTGGCGGTCGCCGGAGACGATCCGGTGGCGAAGTCCAGCACCTTCCCGACGGCCTCGGAGCTGGCCTTCTACGATCTCGGCTTCCCGGTGCTTTTCCCGGGCAACGTCCAGGAGGTGCTGGATCTCGGGCGGCTCGGCTTCGAGCTCTCGCGCTACTCCGGCTGCTGGGTCGGGTTCAAGATCGTCACCAACGTCTCCGACGAGGTGGGCACGGCGGAGGTCGCCCCGGACCGGATCGCCATCGCCGACCCGGGCTTCGAGCACGACGGCAAGCCGTGGCGGGCCACGCATGGCATGGTGCGCTTCCCGCCCTGGGGCCTCGAGATGGAGCGGGAGCTGTTCTCCGGCCGCCTCGAGGCGGCCCGGGCTTTCGCCGCCGCGAACGGCGTCAACCGGATCGCGGTGACTACGCCGCAGGCGTGGCTCGGCATCGCCGCCGCGGGCAAGACATACCACGACGTGCGCGAAGCCCTGCGCGCGCTCGGGCTCGACGACGATGCGCTGCGCCGCCACGGCATCCGCCTCCTCCACGTTCGCATGCCCTTCCCGCTCGCGCCGGAGCTCGTCCGCGAGTTCGCGCGGGGGCTCGAGGAGTTGCTGGTCATCGAGGAGAAGCGGAGCTTCGTCGAGCTGCAGATGAGAGACATCCTCATCGACGAGGCCGGGCATCCGAAGGTGACGGGCAAGCGGGACGAGCAGGGCCGCGTCCTCGTGCCGGCCGATGGCGAGCTGGACGCCGACCGGATCGCGCTCATCCTCGCCCGCCGTCTCGAGCGGCGGATCCCGCTCCCCTCGATCACCGCCCGCGCGGCGCTCCTCGAGGCGCTGCGCGACCGCCAGCCGCCGATCACGCTCCGGCGCCAGGCCTGGTTCTGCTCCGGCTGCCCCCACAATCGCTCGACGGTGGTGCCCGAGGGCTCGCTGGCGGGCGGCGGAATCGGCTGCCACTCGATGGCCCTGACCATGGACCGCCACACCGTCGGCCTCACTGCCATGGGCGGCGAGGGCACCCACTGGGTCGGCGCCGCGCCCTTCACGGAGACGCCGCACTTCTTCCAGAATCTCGGCGACGGCACCTTCTGCCACTCGGGCTCGCTCGCGATCCGCCAGGCCGTGGCCGCGGGGACCAGCATCACCTTCAAGATCCTCTACAACGCCACGGTGGCCATGACGGGAGGCCAGCCCGCCGCCGGCGCCCTCGAGGTGCCCGCCCTCACGCGCCTGCTCGAGGCCGAGGGTGTCCGCCGGATCCTCGTGCTCGCCGACGATCCGGCCAAGTATCCGCGCGGCGCCCGGTGGGCGCCCGGCGTCGAGGTCTGGCCGCGTGACCGTCTCGACGAGGCGCAGCGCCTCCTGCGCGACACGGCCGGGGTCACGGTCCTGATCTACGACCAGCACTGCGCGGCGGAGCGGCGGCGGCTCCGCAAGCGCGGCCGGCTCCCGGCGGCCGCGCGCCGCGTGGTGATCAACGAGGCGGTGTGCGAGGGCTGCGGCGATTGCGGCACCAGGTCCAACTGCATGTCGGTGCACCCCGTCGAGACCGAGCTGGGGCGGAAAACGCAGATCCATCAGGCCTCGTGCAACACGGACTACACCTGCCTGGAGGGCGACTGCCCGTCCTTCGTCAGCTTCGCGCCTCGCGACGGAGGCGCCCGCGGCCGCCGGCGCGCCGCGCCTTCGCCACCCGACCTCCCCGACCCGGTGCTCCGGGTTCCCCGCGACTGTCACGTCGTCATGACGGGCATCGGCGGCACCGGGGTGGTCACGGTCAACCAGGTGCTCGGCACCGCGGCGCTCCTCGACGGGCGCCATGTGCGCGGCCTGGATCAGACCGGGCTCAGCCAGAAGGGCGGCCCCGTCGTCTCCCACCTCAAGATCTCGGAGGCGCCGCCCGACTGCTCCAACAAGGTCGGGATGGGAGCCGCCGACTGCTACCTCGGGCTCGACGTCCTCGTGGCGACCGCCCCCACGAACCTCGATCGCGCGGCACCGGAGCGGACGGTGGCCGTGCTCTCCACGAGCGCGGTCCCCACCGGGCCGATGGTGGCCTCGCCCGACGCGCGCTTCCCGGATCGGGGCGATCTCCTCGGCGCCGTCAACCGCGTCACCCGCAAGGACGACAACGTGGTGCTGGACGCGGGGGGGCTCGCCGAGGCGCTGTTCGACGACAACCTGATGGCCAACCCGATCATGCTGGGCGCCGCCTACCAGGCCGGCGCCATCCCCGTCTCCGCCGCGTCCATCGAGGCGGCCATCGCGCTCAACGGCGTCGCGGTGGAGGCCAACACCCAGGCGTTCCGGGCGGGCCGCCGCGCGGTCGCCGATCCCTCATGGGCCGCCACGCTGCCCCGCCCGCGCCTGGGGGAGGTCCCGCTGGCGCCCACGCTCGCGGGCGACGCCCTGCGCCTCGTGGAGGCCTCCGGCGCCACGGGCGAGCTGCGGCGGCTCCTCGCCCTCCGCGTGTCGGAGCTGATCGCGTACCAGGACGTCCCGGGCGCGGCGGCGTATGCCGGGTTCGTGGCGCGCGTGGCCGCCGCCGAGCGAGCCGCCGTCCCGGGCGAGACGCGCCTCGCCGAGGCCGTCGCGCGATACCTCTTCCAGCTCACGGCGTACAAGGACGAGTACGAGGTGGCCCGGCTCCACCTCGCGGGGGACCTCGCGCGGCAGATCGAGCGCGAGTACCCGCAGGGCGCGGACCTCCGCTACCACCTCCAGCCTCCACTGCTGCGGGCGCTGGGGCTCCGCCGAAAGGTCGCGGTGGGGCGGTGGATCGAGCCGCTCTTCCGCCTCCTCGTCCGCCTGCGCCGCCTGCGCGGCACCGCGCTCGACCCATTCGGCTACGCCCGCGTGCGGCGGGTGGAGCGGGCGCTCGCCGCCGAGTACCGGTCGCTCGTCGAGCAGGCGCTCGGCACCCTCTCGCCCGCGACCCACGAGCGCGCGGTGACGCTCGCGAGCCTGCCCGACCTGATCCGCGGCTACGAGGACGTGAAGCTGCGCAACGTGGCCCGCTTCCGGGAGGAAGCGCGGCGGCTGGCGTTCGCGCCCGAACAGTCAGCCCGACGCTGACGACACGAGGGAGCGAGTGATCACGAGGCCGGCCCGGCCGGCGCGCGTCAGCGCTTGTAGAGGCCCATCAGGCTCGCCTTGGCCAGGGTGAGCCTCATGAGCGCGCGGGTGCTTCGAGGCCTAGCTCGGCCAGCTTGGCCCGCGTGGGCCGGCCCGTCTCCGGGTCCCAGCCGGCCATCTCGTAGTACAGGCGCCGCGCCGCCAGGAACTGGTCGGGATCGATGCGCTCGCCCTTGAGCGCGCCGTTGCCGATGCCCTCGTGCAGGCGCGCAGGCAGCGTGTCGTCCGCCGGGGTGAAGCCCTCGCGCGCGTTGAACAGGCGCGCGAGCGTGTTGTTGCGCTCCCCGATCTTCATCGCCTCGTAGAGGGTGAGGTTCCAGCCCGTCACCGCGTTGATGTAGGCGATCAGGGGCTCCAGCTCCATCGCGTTGAGCGGCGCACCCACGAAGTCGCACATGCCGACGGAGTTGTAGAAGCTCCACACCTTCTGCGTCTCGAAGAAGGCGCGCACCTTCCGGTCGTCCAGGTCGAGCGGATCGAGCGGCTCGATCAGCCCGAGCCCGCCGAGCGGGTGCCCCTGCGGGTGGAACCCGGCGTAGAGCGGATCGTGCGGCGCCTCCATGTGGTCGGCACCGGTCGGCGACAGCGCGTAGGCCAGCGACAGCCCCTTCTTGCCCCGCGGATCGTGCATGGGCAGCTCCTGCCCCTTCACGTGCAGGGCGAAGCGCTCGGCGCCGCGGCCGAGCTGCGCCGCCGCCCGCTTGACCCCCTCGCCGAGCAGCGCGCCGATGCCCTCCCGGCGCCCGATCAGGTGCACCATCTGCTCCACCGCCTCGGCGTTGCCCCACGTCAGGTCGAGGCCACCCGTCTGCTCCCGGGTCAGGATGCCGTGCTCGTAGCACTCCATGGCGAACGCGATGACCGCGCCCGTCGAGATGGAGTCGACCACGTACTGGGCGTAGAGCTGGTTGATGCGCGCCACCGCGTGCAGGTCGCCGACCCCGCACAGCGAGCCGGACGAGGCGATCGTCTCGTACTCGGGCCCTCCGTATCGCGGCGTCACGCCCTCGTCCTTGATCTCCACCTCGCGCTTGCACGCCACCGCGCAGGCGTAGCAGGTGCCGCGGTTGACGAGGATGGTCTCGGCCATGGTCTGGCCGCTGATCGCGCGCGCGTGCTCGAACGAGCCGTCGCGGAAGTTGCGGGTGGGCAGGATGCCGCTCGCCTCGAGCGCCAGGACGCCGCCGGACGAACCCAGCACGTGGAAGCGGTCCTTGCTCCGATCATAGTGCTCGCGGAACCAGCGCAGGCTGCCGCGGGCCCCGTCCTTGTCGACCGGCGCCGGCGGCCGCGAGCCGCGCACGACCACCGCCTTGAGCCGCTTGGCGCCCATCACCGCACCGAGCCCCCCGCGGCCGTGGAAGTGCTTGAGCTGGTTCACGATCGCGGCGAAGCGCACGCCGCGCTCGCCGGCCACGCCGGTCTGCAGCACGCGCACCCGCTTGTCGCCCAGCTCCTGCTCGATGCCGTCCTGCACCTCACCCGAGAGCTGCCCCCAATAGGGGCGCGCATCGCGGAACTCCACGCGATCGTCCTTGATCCACAGGTAGGTCGGCGTCTCCGCGCGACCCCGGATGACGAGGCCATCCCAGCCCGCGGCGCGCAGCTCCGGCCCCCACCAGCCCCCGGCCTCCGACTCGCCGTAGCCGCCGGTGAGCGGCGACTTGGCCGCCGCCGTGTACCGGTTGGTGCCGGACAGCGACAGGCCGTTGATGACGCTGGTCAACAGCACCAGGACGTTGTCGGGGCCCAGCGGATCGGCGTCGGGCGCCATCTCGCGCAGGAGGAGGTGCGCGGCCATCGCGCCGCCCCCCAGGAACTTGCGGGTGACGGCCTCGGGCATCTCCTCGACCCGGGTCTGCCGCGTGCTGAGGTCGACGTGAAGGAGCTTCGCGGTGATTCCGCTCGCCATGGCGGGCCTCCTGCGGGATCGGCTGCCGTCCGGGCGACATCGTAATCCCGGCCGGGGAGTGGTTCAAGGGCCATCGCGGCGACCGGTCCTAGGGATCGAGATCGACCCTGTGGAGCGCGCAGAACAGCCGGTAGGTCCCGATGCGCG
This sequence comes from Candidatus Deferrimicrobiaceae bacterium, assembly GCA_035463855.1. Taxonomy (GTDB): domain Bacteria; phylum Methylomirabilota; class Methylomirabilia; order Rokubacteriales; family CSP1-6; genus CAMLFJ01. The sequence continues at coordinate 6,110 of DATHSW010000111.1, forward strand.
CCCCGGGCCCGAGCGCGGTGCGGAGCGCCGCCGCGACGGCGGCGGCCTCCGGCTCGGTGGCCGTCTCGACCAGCGCGCCGGCCGCGATCGTCCGGTCGGGCCCCCGCAGCCGCTGCTCGGCCGACACGGGCGCCGGCCCCTCGGCGGAGACGGCCATCCAGACCTCGGCCCGCAGGACCTCCGCGCGCCCCGCCAGCTCGCGCACGCGCGCTTCGAGCTCCCCGCCCGGCCGCGCGTCGAAGCGGACGCTGACCGCTGTCGCGCCCCGCAGCGTCCCCCAGCGCGCGACGGAGGTGCAGAGGGCGCGGGTCGCATGGATGAACGGGCCCGACATGATGCGGCGGGTCAGCGGGGTGGGGTCGTTCAAGCGGGCCAGGTACGGCTGGGAGCGCAGCACCTCGGGCGTGTCGGTCTCGTAGAACGTGAAGTACTCCGGCTCCGCGTCGATCGCGCGGTAGCGCCAGCCCGCGCGGAAGCCGGGGATGCCGACGCGCTCCTGGAGATGCTCGCCGCGGTACCACGCCTCGTACTGACCCTCCGAGCCTGGTGCGCAATCGTTCCAGACTGCCAGGATGCCGCGCCCCCCGCTGCTCATCGACTCCACTGTATTCCTCCTGGTGCTCTCTCAGGCGCCTTCGCGCACAGGACAAGAAAGAACTGCACTGCGGGGCGCGACGCCAGCGTCGGGGAGCGGATCTCTGGCATTCGCGGGCACCGCTGGACCGACGGGCAGGGCGCCGATCGGTCCGTCAGCGCCGAGCTCGGCCACGTGAACCCCTCGACGACCCTGCGCTACCGCACGCGTAGAAACGCCCGTCGGGCGCTCCGCCGGCCGCCGGGGCGGCGATCCGCCCGACGGGACCCGGGCGATGTGCCCGCGCCCCCCGCATCGGGTCCTGTAACCCCTGAGAAATCCGAGCCATCCGGGTCCCGCCCCGGGTGGCATTGCCAATGCTCACCCCTTTAGTCAGGAGGTCAAATCGTCATGGACAATCAATGGCGTTCGATCCCGGGCCGCGTGGCCCTGACCGCCCTCACTATGCTGGCGGCTGCGAGCTTCATCGGCCTCCTCGCTCCTCCCGCGGCGGTCGCCTGCGCGCCCGCCCGGCCCACAGGCGACAGCCAGGTCCAGCTGGAGAGCCCCCTCGAGCGCGGACGCGAGGACCCCTGCTCCCCGCGGTAACCCGCGCGCGGAACGGGCGGGCGCGCGGGCGCGCCGATCGGCTGAGCGGCCGGCCACTCAGTAAGCACTTGCTGTTGGCACAGCCTCTTCCCGCCTGAGGCAGGGGCTTCTCAGCTGGGGCTGTCGTGCGACACCCCGATCCGTCCGGGTCACGACGACGCCTACCCAACTCATTGTTCTTCCTTCGTTCAGTGCCGGTGGCCGCGCGGCACTTCACATGCATCGAGACTCGGATGGACGCTTGAGCGAGGGTTGTGGGTGACTCGCCAGGCTGATCGACGTCGAGTTCGTCGCCGGAGCCGGACCGACGAGGGTCCTACCCGCCCGACCGTCCCGCCGTCCTGGGCGAGCGAGGTGTCATGGCGTCTCGGCTTTCTTCATGGCCACCGGGGCGAAGGATCGCCAGCCGTGGTGATCCCCTAGCGGAAGATGTACGAATAACGCTGCTTGGCGGCCCGGAACCCGGCCTGGTTGAACGGCTTGTGCTGGGTGGACAGGCTGCCGAACACCCGGTCGAGAACGAAGAAGCAGATGCCGTAGTTCTTCAGCATCCGCCCGTCATCCGCGAGCTCGCGGTGATGAATGTCATGCAGCCTCCGGGCCTTTCGGAACCATCGGCCGAGGAGCCTGCTCCGCTCCATCCAGAACCGCTCCACGTGCATCGCGTCGTGCATGTAGCCGAACATCACGGCGCTCCACGCCAGCGCGCTGACGATGAAGAGCACCTGGTGGAGCACGCGCATCTCGAGGACCGCATTGAAGAACCCCAGCAAGACGAGCAACACGATCGTGATCGGCAGGAGCCACTCGAGCCCGGTTCCGAGGAGGCTCACGCGCCCATCGGTCGCTTGGCGGTAGGCCGCGGTCCTCAGTGGCGCGTGCGGACCGTATTCCCGCAGGTGATGCAGCATGTGCTGTCGGCTGAGGAACTGGACCTTCTCGCTGTGCAAGAGGATGTGCAGGAAGTAGCCGATCACTTCGCTGAATAGGCACGCCGAGAGAATGCTCGCGATGCACGCCATGGACATCACGATACCCTCGATCCCCGATGAGGGCAAAGCGGCGTGCTCTGCCCGGTTCGTCGGCATCGACGTCGGCGCGGAGACGGTGAAGATCGTCGAGCTGCGGCCGGGCGACGCCGGCCTGCGGTGGACACGTCGGCTACTCGTGCCGCACGCCAAGCGGCCGGGGGAAGCCGTGGTGACGGCGCTGGCCGACTGGGACTGGGACGGAGTGCAGGCGGCGGCCGTCTGCGGCCGGCTGTCCCGCCGCGTGGCTCTCGCGCGCGTGCCGACTCCTCAGGCGCAGGCGCACGGCTTCCGGTTCCTCGTCGATGAGGCACCGGCCACGCTGGTCTCGATCGGCAGTCACGGGTTCTCGGTCCTGGAGCTTCGCTCGCGCGACCAGCACGTGCTCCGCGAGAACTCGCGCTGCTCGCAGGGCACGGGAAACTTCCTGCGGCAGCTCCTCGAGCGGTTGGGCCTCACCATCGAAGACGCCTGCCGGCTCGCGCGGGACGTCACCGACGCCGCCGCCCTGTCCGGACGGTGTCCGGTGATCCTGAAGACGGACATGACGCATCTCGCCAACAAGGGCGAGGACCGCGGGAGGATCGTCGCGGGCTTGTTCGACGCCGTCTGTGAGAACGTCGAGGCCCTGATCAAGGCCACGAGCCCCCCGCGGGTGGTGCTGCTGGGGGGTGTGCCGCGCGCTCCGCGCGTGCGGGAGCACTTCGGGCGCTTTCTCGCGAGCCGCGGCATGGAGCTCCTCGCCTTCGACGACTCCGAGGCGGGGCTGTACGCCGACGCCCTGGGCTCGGCGGTGATCGCCTCGACGCTTCGGTCGGGCGTGCCGCGCCTCTCCGACCTGATCGAGGCGTCAACCGCGGTCCGATTCGATCACCTGCCGCCGCTGGCCGACAGTCTCGGTCGTGTTCGGCGCATGGGGCACGAGGGCGGGGCCACCGCCGGGTCGCCGCAACGGCTCATTCTCGGCCTGGACATCGGGTCCACGGGATCGAAGGTGGTCGCCCTCGACGCGGAGCGTGGCCAGCCGGTGTGGCAAAGCTACACGGCCACGGCGGGCAACCCGGTCGGCGCCGCGCGCTCGCTCGTGAGCGCCTTTGCCGCGGGCCAGTTCGGGGGCGTGGCGGTGTGCGGCTTCGGCGTGACCGGGAGCGGACGTGAGATCGTGGGGTCTCTCCTCTCGACCTGCTACGGGTCCGCCTCCGTCTACGTCCTGAACGAGATCGCGGCCCACGCCGAAGGGGCGTTGCACTACGACCGGCGCGTCGACACGATCTTCGAGATCGGGGGGCAGGACGCGAAGTATATCCGGCTCTCGGGCGGGCGCGTAATCGACGCCGCGATGAACGAGGCGTGCAGCGCCGGGACAGGCTCGTTCATCGAGGAGCAGGGGGGCAAGTTCCCGGGCATCCGCGACGTGGTGCACCTCGGCGAGGAAGCCCTGACCGCCGAGGAGGGCGTGTCGTTGGGCCAGCACTGCTCGGTATTCATGGCCGAGGTGATCGACGACGCGGCCGCGGCCGGGATCCCCTCTCGATGCACGATCGCCGGCATCTACGACTCGGTGGTGCAGAACTATCTCAACCGGGTGAAGGGGAACCGGTCGGTGGGAAGCGTCGTCTTCTGTCAGGGGATGCCCTTCGCCTCAGACGCGCTCGCCGCGGCGGTTGCCCGACGGACCGGGAGCGAGGTGGTGGTGCCCCCCGACCCCGGGATGGTGGGTGCCCTGGGAATCGCGCTGCTCGCAAGAGGAGCCGGCACCAGTGCCGGCGGACCCGGTGGGACCGGGTGGCCGCTGGAGCGCTTCCTGACGGCGAGGCTGGAGAAGAAGGACGTGTTCGTCTGTCGAGCCAACCGGGGCTGCGGGGGAGGCGGCAATCGGTGTCGCATCGACTACATCACGACGCGCGTCGCCGGGGTCCGGCAGCAGTTCACATGGGGCGGTGGGTGCTCGCTGCACGATCGCGGGGCGCACAAGCGCAAGCTGCCCGATCGGGCGCCGGATCCGTTCCGCGAGCGTGAGGAGCGCATCGAAGCGCTGCTGGCGTCCGTGCCGCTGCGTGGCGGACGGCCCGTGGTTGCCCTCACCGATGCCTTTGCCCTGAAGACGCTCTTCCCCTTCTTCGTGACCTTTCTCTACGAGCTCGGCTTCGACGTCAGCGTTCACCGGGGGGCCGACCGGCGCAGCCTCGGACGCGGTGTCGAACGGGCCAACGTCCCGTTCTGCGCACCGATGCAGCACTTTCACGGCCTCTTGCAGCAGATGGCGGAGAGCGGAGCGGTGTGGCTGTTCACGCCGATGATCCGCTCACTCCCGCGGGTCAAGGACGAGCCGGCCGCCGTGGTCTGCCCCATCGTGCAGGGTAGTCCCGACGTCCTGCGCCTCGACCTGCCCGAACACCGGCGGGATGCCCTCTTGACCCCGGTCATCGACGTCGACGCCGGCGGCCTCGAGGGGGCCGCATTCGTCGGGAGCTGTCGGCGGCTGGCGACCGAGCTGGGGCGCGCAGGGCCGTTCGAGCGGGCCTGGGAGCGGGCCCGGTCCGCACAGCGGACCTTCGAGGCGGCCCTGCTCGGGGCCGGCCGGCGGGCGCTCCGGTTCTGCGCCGAGCACGGGATCGTCCCGGTGGTGGTGCAGGGGCGCCCGTACACGATCCACAACACGGTCCTGAGCTCCAACGTACCTGCGCTTCTGCGTGAGCAAGGTGCCATCGCGATCCCGATCGACTGCTTCCCGGTAGAGGCCGACACACCGGCCTTCCGGGACGTCTTCTGGGCCCACGGACAGACGAACCTCCGCGCCGCGCACCAGATCCGGCGCACGCCGGGTGTGTACAGCCTCTACTGCAGCAACTATTCGTGCGGCCCGGACAGCTTCGTCCTGCACTTCTACGCCTACGCAATGGACGGCAAGCCGTACGCGATCATAGAGACCGACGGACACTCGGGCGACGCCGGAACCAAGACTCGCATCGAGGCGTTCCTGCACTGCGTGGATGGGGACCGGATGGTGGCCGCGCCCGAGACCCCGAAGGATCTTCGACGCCTGCAGTCGCAGGCCACCACCCTGGCCGAGGTGCGGGCGCGCGGTGATCGCATCCTCATCCCACGCATGGGGCCCGGGGCCGAGGCCGTAGCCGCGTGCGTGCGGGCGGCCGGGATCCCCGCAGAGAGCCTGCCGATGCCCGACCGCGCGGCGCTCGGCCTGGGCCGTCGCTTCACGTCCGGCAAGGAATGTCTGCCGATGTGCCTCACCTTGGGCAGCCTGCTGCAGCGCGTCGATCGCGAGCCGGATCCCGGAACGACCTTCACGTTCGCCTTGGCGACGTCGGCGGGGCCCTGCCGGCTCGGGGCCTACGCGATGCTCGACCGGATCGCGCTGGAGCGACTCGGCTGGACAGACCGTGTCCATCTCTGGTGCCTGTCGGATGCCGGCTATTTCGACGGGCTGCCCTCGGGCTTCGAGGCCCTGGTGTGCACCGCCTTCGTGGCCTCCGACGTGTTGCTGGAGGCCCTGTACGATGCGCGGCCGGTCGAGGTGCAGGCCGGGGCCGCGGCGGGCATCTATGCCCGACGATTTCGGGAGCTGATTTCCCTGCTGGAGCGCCAAGAGGTGGCGAATCTGACCGCGACGCGCGCGCTCGTCGAGATCGCGACGGGCCGGCTGTTTGGCGTCCGCGACCTGCTCCGCGGCGCGGCCCGGGAGCTGGCCGCCGTACGCCGCCCGCGGCCGATGCCCACCGTGCTCGTGCTCGGTGAGAACTATGTGCGGTGCGATCCATTCGCCAACGACTTCGTCATCGACAAGCTCGAGGCCCGCGGTGTCCGGTGTCGGTTTGCCCCGTTCAACGAGTGGATCGAGTACGTCGACGCGTGGAAGGAGATGATCGGTGAGGCGAAGGGAGTCCGGGGATGGTTGAAGCCCAGGCTACGGGCTCGCATACAGGAGACGGCCTATCGGGCTGCAGGGGACGTCCTGAAGTGGCCGCCTCGCACGCGCGTGTCCGAGTCGATGCCGGCCGCCGCACCCTACATCCGACCCGAGTTCTTCGCGGGCGAGGCGGTGCTCACCATCGGTACCGGAGTGCACGAGTGGCGCGAGGGGGTGATCGACGGCGTGGTCGCGGTCGGGCCGTTCGAATGCATGCCGACCAAGATAGCCTCCTCGCAGCTCTTCCACGTCGCGGAGCGGGAGGGGCTGCTCTCTTTGACGATCGCGTTCAACGGGGAGCCGATGGATCTCGAGGCGCTGGATAGCTTCGCCTATGAGGTACGTACGCGCTGGGAGCGCCGGTGCCACGCCCAGGCCGGGCAGGGCGCCACGGCAAGCTGCCGGGGTGTCGCGGCGCCTCGAGGGGAGTGCGAACGGCAGTGATGGTCAAGGGTCTGTTCCCGGTGGTGATGCTCGGCTGCCTCGCGGGAGCCGTCGCAGTTGGGCCGGCCTCCGGCGAGGACACCGGCCCGCTGCCCGAGGCGCCGCCCTACGTGATCCTGCCGCCCACCTGGCCCTATCCCGCCTTCCCGACGTGCTCGACTCCGTACGGAATCTGCCGCTTCCCGCAGCCCGCTCCGGCGGGAACGCCGTGCTCGTGTCTGGCGGCGAACGGCGTATGGGTGGGTGGTCACATCACGGTCAACCCGCTCTACCCGCTCGCTCCGGACCGGCCCGCTCCCCCTCCGCCCCACAGGCGACCTCCACGGCGCCCCGACAGGTGACGGGGATGAGGCGGATGGGGCGCGTGTGGGCCAGCATCACCTGGCTGACCGTGACGCTGCTCCTCGTGCAGGCGGGCTGTGCCACGGTTTCCCGGCCGGCGCCACCCCCGCTGCCGCCCGAGTTGAGGGCGCAGCTGGGACGGGTGGGTGTCGTTTCGGCCCGGTTCGTGCCGGCGACCGTCGTGGACCGGCCCGAGGCGGGGAAGGTGCGGGGGGCGGCCAAGGGAGCTGCCGTGGGCGCGCTGGCGAGCGTGGCGGGGGCGGCGGCGATGTTTAGCCACAGCCGCTGTTCCGGTGACGCCTGCGGCTTCCTCGCGGTCGTCATGCTCGGCGTTCTCATCGGGGCGGCAACGGTTGGCGTTGTCACGGGAGCGGTGGTCGGGGCGGTTACCACCGAGTCGGCCCAGAGGGCTCGGGAGGCGGAGGCGGCGTTGCAGTACGCCTTTGCCGAGCTGAAGATTCAGCAGACCCTCCGGGATCGTCTCGTGACCATCGCGCGAGACGAGGCTCAGCTCGACCTCGTGCCGGTTGCCGATCCCAGCCCCAGTGACCCGGATGTGGACGTGGACTACCACCCGCTGGCGGCGCAGGGCCTGGATACGGTCCTCGAGGTGGGTGTGACTCGGCTCGGCCTGATCGGAGGCGGCCGGGTCAACCCGCCACTGGCGCTGTCCATGACGACTCGCCTCCGGGTGATCCGGAGCGGGGACGGCGCCGAGCTGTACCGTCAAGAGCTGCATCACCGGAGGGGCTCGCGGAAGTTCGTCGAGTGGGCTGCTCAGGACGCGCGGGCGTTCCGCGGCGCCCTGGACACCGCCTACACGGACCTATCCCGTGAGATCGTCCGGCTCGTAGAGCCCTCGACCCCCATCCCCGCCCCGGCCGCGCCCAGGCAGCCGGCGCCCGAACCCACGCTCCGGGCGATCCCGGTCAACGAGTGGAGGACCGCGCCCATCGGCGAGGCCGGCGCGACCGTCCGGTATCAGCTCGTGGAGAAGGGGTCGCCCCTGGACACGTGCCCGCCTCCGCTGGTGTCGGTGCGCACCTACGAGGGCGGGGTCATCTGTGCGCCCACGGAGCTTCTGAGGTGACCGGCGTTCCCCCTCATGCCGGACGGCGGGGACGGCCGAGTTGGGCCCGAGGCGGGGTGGCCGCGCTCGCGATGTCGCTCACGATCCTCTCGGGCGGCTGTGGGGTCATCGTGCACGAGGTGCGGTTCTCGCCGACCCCATCGTTCGAGCCGCCGATCGCGGCCACCAGCGTCGTGGTCAACGTGCTGGATGGGACATCGCAGGAGCAGGGCATTCCCCTCGGTCGGTTGACCACGCCGTATTCCGGCGGTCCGGAACACCGCTACGTCGTGATGGGCGAGGATTCATTCGCCGCTCGCCTCGCCCGTGACGTGGTCGCGGCTCTTCGCGCCCGGGGCTATCGAGCGCAAGCGCGGTCCGATACTGGCTCTGAAGAGCCCGCGGACGTGATCGTGAGCATCAGGCCCGTGACGCACTCTATCGATATCGTGGTCGGAGCAACCGATGTCGTTTTCCATGGAGCGTTCGTCTTCGAGTGCGCGGCGACGATGGGTGGGTCGCCGGTATGGTCCGAGACCATCGACCACCAGGTCCAGAAGCGGCACTTTGGCTCGATGACGTCCCGGGGCGCGGGGCGAGCGTTCGAAGGCGTGTACTGGGCCGCGGTCGTCGAGATCGTTCGCCGCTTCAGCATCGCATGGCCGCCGTCGCTATGAACCGGACGGTCGCGCGGCTGGTCCTGGTGATGACGATATGTTCCGCCTGCAGTGCGGGCGGGCACGTGGTGGCCCCCGTCCGTGCCCAGCCCGGGGAGGGGCTATCGATCGCGTTCGTGGGTGATGTGCCCTTTTCGTCGTCTTCTGGATACGAGAAAGGGATGGTGTCATGTGTCGCCGGGGCCGTACGGGATGAGCTGCCCACTCTGAAGGCGGTGCCCTCTCGGGTGCTGCTGAGGGTGCTCTTCGCGTCGAGCTCCGCTCGTGCCGAGGCCCTGGATCCGCTGTCGTTGATGCTGCTCCGGGATGATCCGGCTGCGCGTCAACGGGTGAGCGCGGTCGGGATTCGCTATGTGATTGCGCTGAGTGGGGGCAGCGGCATCGTCGAGGAGCAGACGATCAACACGCCCATCGCCGTCGGTGGGATGTGGACACGCCGTTCGTCCTATTCGGCCGAGATCTACGATGTCACCTCCGGGCGATTGACGGCCACCGCGTCTGCGTGGGCGGACGCTGGAGGGGGTGTCGGATTCGGGCTCATCCCGCCATTCCTGTACATCGTTCCGACGTTCACGCACTCGCGCGCCTGTGCGCGCCTCGGCGCCCTCGTCGTCGAGGCGCTGGGCGGGCCGGCCGCGCCGCCGGACTAGCGAGCGCTCGGCAGACCAGGGCCCCAACCCTGGGCGCGTCCATGGTGACGGTCGGCGTCGTCGAGGGGGTGGCGGAAGCGACCGCCGCGATCGTGAAGGTGTTCTCGTTGACGGGGCCACGAAGGGGGTAACCGCCGCCGGAGGGCGTCGATGTTGGCTATCCTCACGCTCCGGAGCGACTACACCGAGTGGCTGGCCTGCAAGCGATTCGCTCTTCAGCCCGCTAGGAACGTTGGATAACGGAGGAGAACTGGTACGAGGTCCCCTACGGTGGCCCTCAGATGCGGCGTACTATGCGGGCCAGACGATAGCATCGGCCAGACGGGCGCCTGAATCTGACGGTCGGTTCTGTCACGCGCCCCGCAAGGGAGGCGGGGGCGGGCTGGTCTGACCCGCAGGCTCCTGGTCCTGCGGTGGGGCCAAGCCCCAGTCGTCGAGGAGCAGGACGTCCATCCGGGCGAGCTTTGCCGAGGAGCCGGCCATAGGTCCCATCGGCGCGCGCGAGGCGGAGATCGTCGAACCGGCGGGAGGCACGGCGCCGGTCTCGGCGGGATTCGCGCCTGGCTGGAAATCGGCTAGGTGGGCAGTTCGTCAGCGTGGCGTCAGCAGAAAAAAATCGGGGAGTCCGGTTGTCGCCGAACCCCCCGATTCCATTGGTGGGCCGTCAAGGACTCGAACCTTGGACCCGCTGATTAAGAGTCAGCTGCTCTACCAACTGAGCTAACGGCCCGCATCACCGCGGGTACTACTACAACAAGAAAATGGTGCGCCCAAGAGGATTCGAACCTCTGACCTTTAGCTCCGGAGGCTAACGCTCTATCCAGCTGAGCTATGGGCGCCCGAGCCTGGCCGACTTCAGGAGTGGGGTGACCGAAGGGAATCGAACCCTCAACCCCTGGAGCCACAGTCCAGTGCTCTAACCAATTGAGCTACGGTCACCGTCCCGGGACGACAGCCAAGTTGTGAGGGTACCGTATGTTTCGGCACCGGTCAACGGCCGCTCAGGCGCCCGTCGGCCCGGCCTCCAGGGCGACGCGCATCGCGCGGAGTCCCGCCTCGACCCCGCGCAGCGGCGTGCGGAGCTCGGCCTGCGCTCGGGCGATGCGCAGACCGCCGTTGAGGGGGCGCGCCGCCTTCTGGCCGAGCTGCGCGGTGGTGGCGGGCGTGAGGCAGGAGGCGTCCAGGTCGAAGACGCGGCAGACCAGGAGCGCGTAGGCCATGCGATCCAGCACGTCGGCGCCGGCCAGGTGCCACGTGCCGCGGAGCTCCCGCTCGCAGCACTCCACGGTGGCTGCGGCCACGTCGGCGTTGTAGCTGGGGCTCGCGCGCTGGTCCACCGCGGGGCGGAAGCCCT
>DATHSW010000112.1:0-11958 GCA_035463855.1 Candidatus Deferrimicrobiaceae bacterium
GAGCACCCCGCCGAGCAGGATTCCGTTCACCACCGCCTCGAGGATGAAGATGGGCTCGATCACGGCTCAGAGCCCCACGTAGGCCTTGCGCACGAAGTCCTGCTCGGCCAGCTCGGCGGCGCGGCCTTCCATCTTGATGCGCCCGACCTCGAGGAGGTAGGCGCGATCCACCAGCTTCAGCACCTGCCGCACGTTCTGCTCGACCACCAAGATGGTGTAGCCCTCTTCCCGTATCCGGCGGATCAGATCGAAGAGACGCAGCACCATGACCGGGGCCAGACCCATGGACGGCTCGTCGAACAGGATCAGCTTGGGCCGCGACATGAGCGCCCGGCCGACCGCGAGCATCTGCTGCTCGCCGCCCGAGAGGCTGCCCGCCCGCTGGGCGCGCCGCTCCGCGAGCACCGGGAAGAGGGTGTAGACGCGCTCGAGGCTCTCGTGGAATTGGGCGCGCGCCGCGGGCAGGAAGGCGCCCATCTTGAGGTTCTCGGCGACGGTGAGCTGCGGGAAGAGCCGGCGGCCCTCCGGCACGTGCGCGATGCCGTGCGCCACGGTCTCGTAGGCGGGGCGGCCGGCCAGCTCGGCGCCCTCGAAGGTCACGCGGCCCGCGCGCGGCGCGATGAGCCCCGAGATGGCGCGCAGCAGCGTGGTCTTGCCCGCGCCGTTGGGGCCCACCACCGCGACCGCCTCGCCCGCGCTCACGCGCAGGCTCACGTCCCAGAGAGCGGTGAAGGCGCCGTAGCCCGCGGTGACCTGGGAGAGCTCGAGCATCAGCCCAGCACCACCTTCTCGCCCAGGTACGCCTCGATCACCTGGGGGTTCTCCGCGACCTCCCGCGGCGGGCCCTCCGCGATCTTCTCGCCGTGGTCGAGGACCACCAGGCGGTCGACTACTCGAAGGAGGGTGCTCATTATGTGCTCGACCCACACGATCGTGATGCCGAGCTCGCCGCGGATGCGCCGGAGCATCTCGGCGGCGTCGTGCATCTCGGTGGGGTCGAGGCCGCCCAGGCTCTCGTCGGCCAGGAGCAGGGTGGGCCGCGTGGCGAGCGCCCGCGCCAGCTCGAGCTTCTTGAGCCCGCCCGCGCCCAGCGTCGAGGTGGTGGCCGCCGGATCGGTCGGCAGCCCCACCAGGGCGAGGACCTCCTGCGCGTGGCGGCGCCCCTCGGCTTCCGTGTTGCGCTGGGCCGCGCCGAAGTGGGCGGCCACCGCGACGTTTTCCAGGATCGAGAGCTTGCGGAAGGGGCGGGGGATCTGGAACGTCCGCGCGAGGCCTCGGTGGCAGACCACGTCGGGCGTCAGGCTCGTGATCTCGTGGTCCTTGAAGCGGATCGAGCCCGACGTCGGCGCGAGCGCGCCCGAGATGCAGTTGAAGCAGGTGGTCTTGCCGGAGCCGTTGGGCCCGATGAGGCCCAGGATCTCGCCTTCCCTCACCTCGAAGGAGACGGCGTTCAGCGCGGTGAAGCCGCCGAACTGCTTGGTGAGCCGGTTGACGGTGAGCACGAGGGAAGCCGGCGAGGCGGGGGCGACGGCCCCCGCCTCGCTGCCCGGGATCTGGCTAGCGCGCCGCCCAGGGGGACGAAGCGGGCAGCACGACGGGCGGATTCGGGCTCGCGATGATCTTGGGCCACACGTGACGGAACTGGCCCTCGACCACCTGATAGACCGCGGCGACCGCGCGCTCGTTCTGGCCGCGCATCGGGTTGCCCTCGCCGAGGAACTTCACGCCGTAGCCCTGCATGGTGCCGCCCTCGGCAATGTCGGTCTCCCGGGCCGCCTTGGCGAGCGCCTCCGCGCTCCAGCCCCCGTGCTTCTGGATGGCCCGCGGCAGCACGTCATTGAGCAGGATCCACATGTTGTTGAAGCCCATGGAGACGTGCGGCGCGATGTTGTTGACCGGGATGTTCGGCTCGAAGGCCTTGTAGCGCTTCACCATCTCCTGGGTGAGCTCGCCCACGCCCGGCTTGAGGTTCTTCGCGTCGATGAGCTGGGACGCCGGGGGATCCACCGTCTGGAAGCCCTCCACGTCCTTGCCGAAGGCTTCCTTGAGCTTGTCGAGCTGGCTGTGCCCGGCCCCGTGGCCCACGTAGGCCTTCACGCGCAGGCCCTGCTCCTTGGCCTGGCGGAGGAAGAGGTTGATGTCCGGGTTGTAGCCGGTGTGGAACAGCACGTCGGGCCGCGCCGCGCGGAGCTTCGTCACGAGCGAGGAGAGATCCGCGGCCTGCGCCGAGTACCCCTCCTTGAGCACGATCTGCATGCCCTGCTTCTTGCCCTGGCTCTCGTTCGCGGCGGCGACGCCCGCGCCGTAGGGCCCGTCCTCGTAGATGATCGCGATGCGCACGTCCTTGACCGGCTTCTTCAGCTTGTCCGCCGCGTAGGCGGCGATGAAGTCCACGCTTCCGATGCCGAAGAGGCTGCCGTTGGGCTGGGGGCGGAACGTGTACTGGAGGTTCCGGCCCTGCAGCACCGCGTCGGCGATGGCGGTGGTGATCCACAGGAACCTCTTCTGCTTGTCCACCCGCTCCGCGATCGGCACCGCGTGGGCGCTCGAGTAGATGCCGGCCAGGATGTCCACCTTCTCGACGTTGAGCAGCCGCTCGGCCTCGTTGATGGCCACGTCGGCCTTGGACTGGCTGTCGCCGTCCACCTGGACGATCTTGTACTTGCCGAGCACGCCGCCCTTCTCGTTGATGTAGTCGATCATCATCTTCGCGCCGCGCCAGCAGTTGAGCGAGCCGGCGGCCGAGAAGGGGCCGGAGTGATCGTAGAGCGTGCCGATCTTGATGGTCTGGCCCTGGGCCGCCACCGGCGCCGCGGAGGCGGCGAGCAGTGCGAGCACGGCGACCGCGGTCAGGATCGATTGGATGCGGGGAGACTTCATGGGTGCCTCCTCATTAGGGCTTAAGTTCTCGGACGGCGAGAGAAAAGTGCCCAACCCTAGCACGCCCGCGCACGGCCGGTCAACGCGATCAGAGCCGGCGGGCCTCGACGAGCCACTCGAGCTCCCGGCGCCGCTCGACGGACCGGCCCGGCGGGCCGGCCCGCAGCACGCGGAAGCGGCCCGCGAGCGCCCGGTCGATGTCGTCGCGCGAGACCGGGAAGGGCGGGCCGTCCGTGCCCTCGCGGAGCGGGTAGAAGCAGGCGAGCAGGAGCCCGCCCGGGCGCAGGATCGCGTGGAGCACGCGCGCGTACTCCATGCGACGGGCGGGGTCGATGGCGCAGAAGCACGTGTACTCCCACACCCCGTCGAAGGCGCCCGCGTGGTCGTGATCGAGGGTGAAGACGTCACGCCGCTCGACCGCGACGTGGACCCCGTCGGCCGCCCCCAGCCGCCGCGCCTCGGTCACCGCTGCGTCGGCAAAATCGAACGCGGTGACCCGGTACGCGCGTCGAGCCAGGAGCCGCGCGTCATGACCTCGGCCCGCGCCTGGGACCGCGACGTGAGCATTCTCCATATGCGGGGGCCCAGAAATGGCCCCCGCACTCCCCCAGGCCGCGGACAACCCGCTCGCTCCCGCCCCGCGGACACTCGTTCCCGGTTCCGCCTCGAACTTGCCGCCAGACGCGAGCCAGTGCTCCAGCGCCGGCGCGGGCCCGCCGAGCTCCCAGCCGTCCTGCCCCTCGGCGTAGAGGCGGTCCCAGAAGCCCGCCGCGCTCACGGCTGGGCGATGCGGCTCCACTCGAGTCCCTGGAAGTCGGAGATGGTCAGCTCGGCGCCGGCGCCCAGCAGCTCGGCGTCGGTGTGCGCGGTGGTGACGCCGACGGCCCGCATGCCCGCGCTGCGCGCCGCCTGCACGCCCACCAGGGCGTCCTCGAAGACCACGCAGGCCGCCGGGGCGGCGCGCAGCCGGCGGGCGGCCTGCGTCCACACTTCCGGATCGGGCTTGCCCAGCATCACGTCGTCGGCGGTCACCACGACCTCGAAGTAGCGGAGCAACCCCAGATCGTCGAGCAGGCGCTCGGCGTCCCAGCGCGAGGCGGAGGTGCCGACGGCCCGCGGGACCCCCAGCCGCGCCAGCGACTCGAGGAACTGGGGCACGCCCGGCACCGGCTCGAGCCCGCCCTGCGCGCGCTCCTGGTAGAGATCGCGCTTGCGCCGGGCCAGCCGGCGCGCCTCGGCCCCGCTCAGGCGGCGGCCGAGCAGGAGCGGGATGGCCTCCTCGCTGGGACGGCCGATGGTCAAGCGCCAGTGCTCCGGATCGGCGGGCTCGGTCCCCAGCTCGGCCAGCAACGCCCGCCACGCGTGGCGATGATGCGCCCCGCTGTCGATCAACACCCCATCCATGTCGAAGATCGCGGCCGCGATCACCGGCAATCCTTCGCTCGGATCCGCTGCTTCATTGAATGCGGGGGCCCAGACATGGCCCCCGCACTCCCCCAATCCGCGGACAACCGGTCCGACCTGGCCCCCTCCGTCACTTCAGGCGATACAGCGGCGCCAGCAGGTGGAACGTCTCGCGCGCGGCCCGCGCGTACTCGCGGGGCTTCCACTTGACCGCTTCGTCCGCGGAGACGCAGCGGCCGAGGACGAACTGGCCGTCCCGCGTGCGCAGGAGCTCGTCGCCGAGCCGCGCCACCGCATCGGCGGGCAGGTCGGTGAGGATCGCCGACGGGGCCTCGTCGTGCTCGTCCTTGAACCAGCCGAGGCCCTTCGCCCGGCGCAACACCGGGACGAGCTGGCGCGTGTGGCGCTTCCAGGCGGCGACCCAGCGCTTCTTGTGCGCGTGCTCGGGGCCCGCCTCGAACAGGAAGCGCACCCCGGCCCGCGAGACCGCGACCTTGAAATGGCAGTGCTTCTTGTAGCCGCGCCGGTCCAGCGCGAAGGCCACCCAGGTGTCCTCGGGTGGGTTCACGGTGCGGCGCGCGTGCTTGGCCACGTGCGCGAAGGCGTCTGCCCCGCCGATGCGCGCCACGTCGGGCAGCAGCTCCCGCCCCACCGCTTCCAGCTTGGGGCGGACGCGGCTCTTGATCGCGTCCATGCGGGGCTTGAACCCGGGAATATCGAAGACCTTGAAGTCGGACGGCGTGAAGCCGCTGAACGACATGCTGGGCCCTCCTTGCTACTCCGGCTCGTACACGGTGTCGGGATCGAGCGGGAAGATGGGGCGCCGGACGCGGCGGTACGGAAATCGCGCGAGGTTGGACGAGGACAGCCCCGGCGCGTCCACCTCGATGATCTCCTTGGCGATCGGCTCGAAGGCCGCGCGGTAGTGGATGGTGGACTTCACGACCAGGATCTTCTCCCTGAGGGGGTCGATCCCGACGAACCGGATCATCTCCGGGTCGAGGGTCTGCCAGCGGTAGGTGATGAGTATCACCTTTACGTCGTCCACGTCCAGTACCGCGGTGGGGCCGAGCCGGCCGGGCAGGCCGTTCATCATGGGCCCGCGATGGATGAACCGCCCGTCGGAGAGCGTGCGCACGGTGCCGGTCACCCGGATGGGCGCGCCGTGGCGATCGTCCACCTTGCCGCCGACGTCGAGGGTCACGCGGGCCCCCACCCCCGCCTTGACGCACTCCTGGACCGCCGCCGCGTCCCAGATGCAGGCCACCGTCGCGCTTCGCGCGCCGACCCGCAGCAGCTCGCGCAGGATCTCGGTGCCGTCGCCGGCCGCGCCGCCGCCGGTATTGTCGGCCATGTCCGCGAGCACGATCGGCCGGCCGTCGGCGGCGAGGGCCTTGGCCACCGCGTCCTTCACCGGCAGCGCGGTGTGGATGAACTCGTGGCGGTGCTCCCACGCCACCCGCGCGAGCCGGCCCGCGAGGCGCTCGGCCAGGGCCTGGTCGTCGTCGGTGACCACGTAGATCCCGAGCCCGGCGTCGGGGATGTCGGCGTAGGGAAAGCCCGCGAACACGGACACCGAGATCACCTTGGGGTCCTTCTCCATCTCGTCGGCCAGATCGTAGAGCCGCCGCATCGGCCCGCGCGCGGTGCCCTGGCGGCCGAGCGGCGGCAGCAGCGGCGGCTTGCGCCACGCCGCGGTGGGCCGGAGACGCCCGCCGATCACCTGGGCGAGCCGCTCGACCGCCTCCGCGCCGCGCTCGGCCATGTCCACGTGCGGGTAGGTCTTGTAGCCGTGCAGCAGGTTGGCCCCCGCGACCATGTCCTTGCCCAGGTTGCCGTGGAAGTCGAGCGTCACCGCGATCGGCACGTCGGGACCCACCGCCCGGCGCACCGCCGCGATGATGTCGCCCTCGCCGTCGTCCACGCCTTCCGGCACCATCGCCCCGTGCAGGTCGAGGAGCACGCCGTCGAGGCGGCCTGCCGCCTGGAGGTCGGCCAGCATGCGCTGCTTGACGTGCTCGTAGATGTCGCGGGTGACGAAGCCGGCCGGCGAGGCGGCGGCCGCCACCGACGGCACCAGGGTGGCGCCGAGGCGCTCGGCGGCCCCGATCATGCCGCCGAGGCACGTGCCGGTGCCGCGAAAGGTCTCGACGATCTCGCCGCCGTAGCGCAGATCGCGGGCCTCGAACTGGGCGCGGTTGGTGGGCACGTTGCTGAAGGTGTTGGTCTCGTGCGACAGCATCGCAAGGAAGAGTCTCACGCTGTATTTGCCTCTCGGTCTGTGGGCAATCCTCGGGAGCTTCTCTTCATCTGCGGGGGCCCCGAAATGGCCCCCGCACTCCCCCCGTCCACGGTCGGCCCTCGGGGTACAATCTGGCGCGAAAGGAGCAGATCATGGCCGATGCGTCGTGCTTTCACAACCTGAAGGAGGGCGGGATCCCGCGCCAGCTCGCGGAGGGGTTGAGCGCCCGCGTGTTCCCCGGCGAGCACCTCATGCTCTCGGTGGTGGAGATCCAGCCCGGGTCGGTGTCCCCGGTGCACGCGCACCCCAACGAGCAGTGGGGCGTGTGTCTCGAGGGCGAGTGGATCCGCATCCAGGACGGCGTCGAGCACCCCGTCAAGGCCGGCGACTTCTGGCAGACGCCGCCGCACGTGCCGCACGGCGGCCGCGCCACCGACAAGCGGGCGGTGATCCTCGACATCTTCTCCCCGCCGCGCGAGGAGTACCGGAAGGCCGGCTCCGGCTACAAATAGTCGCGCCCGACGCGGCCGGCCCGGGGCGGCGGGGGCGCCCCTCCCGGAACCGTGGCTTCTGCGCGTTGCCGAAGGCTCACGCCTCGGTCTCGTGGCCCCATCGAGTGCCGAACCGGCCTGGCGAGTCAGCGTGTTCCGGGAGGGGCGCCCCCGCCGCCCCGGGCCGGCCGCGTCGGACCTCATAGCTTCATGTGGGGGTCGAGCCAGTCGCGGAGCGCGTTGCCCATGAGGTTGATGACGAGCGTGGTGACGAAGATTGCCGCGCCGGGGAAGGCGGCGATCCACCAGGAGTTCAGCATGTAGACGCGGCCCTCGCCCAGCATGTTGCCCCACGCCGGGGTGGGAGGCTGCACGCCCAGGCCCAGGAAGGACAGGAAGGACTCGAGGATGATCACGCGCGCGACCTGCAGGGTGGCGATGACCACGATCACCGAGATCAGGTTGGGCAGGATCTGCCGGAAGACGATGCGCAGGTGGCTCATCCCGAGGGCGCGCCCCGCGGTGATGAAGTCGCGCTCCCGGATGGCCAGGGTCTCCGCCCGGATCACCCGCGCGTAGAGCGGCCAGTCGGCCACCCCGAGCACGATCACCATGTTGACCAGGCTCGGACCGAGCACCGCGATCACCGCGAGGGCCAGCAGCACGAACGGGAAGGTCAGCATGACGTTGACCAGCGTCATGATGATCCAGTCGGTCTTCGAGCCGAAGTAGCCCGCCGCGAGCCCCATCAGCACCCCGATGGAGGACGAGACGATGACCGCGGCCACTCCGATCAGGAGCGAGACGCGGCCGCCGTAGATCATGCGCGAGAGGAGATCGCGCCCGATCTGGTCGGTGCCGAGCCAGTGGTCGGTGTTGCCGCCCTCCATCCACGCCGGCGGGCCGAGCCGGTGCCGGATGTCCACCTCCACCGGGCTGTAGGGCGCCAGCCACGGGGCGGCGAGGGTGATGAGCACGATCAGCAGCATGACCACCGCGGCCGCGAGGCCCCACTTGAGCCGCCAGAGCCGGCGCAGCGACCGGCCGCCCGCGGCCGGGTGCACGGGCGGCGCCCCCGCGCCCTCCAGCGCCACGTCGCCCGCCCGCACCGCGCTCACGCGCCCACCCGGATGCGCGGGTCGATGTAGCCGACGATCATGTCCACCACGAAGTTGATGGCCACGATGATCAGGGCGAGCAGGACCACCGCGCACTGCACCACCGGGAAGTCCTGGTTGCGGATGGAGTCCACCGTGAGCGTCGCGACCCCGGGCCAGGCGAAGACGGTCTCGGTGACGATGGCGCCGCCCAGGAGCTGGCCGAACTGCAGCCCGAGCACGGTGATGACCGGGATGCACGCGTTCCGGAAGGCGTGCTTGACCACCACCACCCACTCGGCCACGCCCTTGGCGCGCGCGGTCTTGATGTACTCCATGTTCAGGACCTCGATCACCCCCGAGCGCACCAGCCGCATCGTGATCGGGGCCAGGAAGGCCCCCAGGGTGAAGGCGGGCATGAGGAAGTGCTGCCAGGTCCCGTAGCCGGAGGCGGGCAGGAGCTTGAGCCGCACCGCGAAGATGATGATCAGCATGATGCCGAGCCAGAAGATCGGCATGGCCTGGCCCGCCACCGCGCCCATCGTGCAGAGGTTGTCCACGAAGGAGTGGCGCTTGAGCGCGGCGAGGATGCCGAGCGGCAGCGAGATCAGCAGCGCCATCAAGAGCCCCGCCGAGGTCAGGTAGAGCGTGGGGGGCATGCGCTCGATCACGAGCTTGAAGGCGGGGGTGTCGGTGTACCAGGACTTGCCGAAGTCGCCCTGCACCGCTCGGCTCGCGAACTTCCAGTACTGCACGTAGACCGGCTGGTCGAGCCCGAGCAGCTTGTAGTACCGCGCGTACTCCTCCTTGCCCGCGTTCTGGGGCAGGAGCAGGGTGACCGGGTCGCCGATCACGTGCAGGATCGCGAAGGCCAGCATGGAGATCCCGACGATGACGACCGCGAGCTGGACGAGCTGGCGGAGCGCGTAACGCTTCATGACGAACCCCCCCACCCTGCCCTCTCCCCCGGCGGGGGAGAGGGTTGGGTGAGAGGGGAGGCCGCTCTGCTTACTTCTTCCGCGGGGTCGCGGTGAACATCCGGTCCACTTCGTCGGCGGGCGCCTGGTAGTCGACCCGGTTCGAGATGCCCCACACGCCGCGCAGCCCCCACTTGTAGAGGTAGGCCGCCTCGTCGAAGAGCAGCTTCTGGGCCTTCACGTAGATCTCCGTCCGCTTCTTGACGTCCAGCGTGGAGCGGCCCTGGCTGATCAGGTCGTCGAGGGCCGGATTGCAGTAGTAGCTGTAGTTCTCGCCGCACTTGAACACGTCGTACAGGATCGCGTCGGCGTCGAAGACCGAGTAGTACCCCCACGACCAGTTGAACATGGGGCCGCCCTTGCCGTCCTTGATG
Organism: Candidatus Deferrimicrobiaceae bacterium; assembly: GCA_035463855.1. Lineage (GTDB taxonomy): Bacteria > Methylomirabilota > Methylomirabilia > Rokubacteriales > CSP1-6 > CAMLFJ01. The sequence continues at coordinate 9,466 of DATHSW010000112.1, forward strand.
CGCGCCACCAGCACGGTGTTGTCGCCGATGAAGTTGCGCTTCACGCGGAAGCCGGCCTTGGCCATGTCGGCCACGATGGCGTCGTTGGTCTGCTGGATCGCCGGCTCCACGATCGGCGGCCCCTCGTTGAACACGATGTCCACGCCGTTCGGGAAGCCCGCCTCGGCGAGGAGCTTCTTGGCCCGGGCGATGTCCTGCTTGTAGGGCTTGAGGCCCGCGTCCCAGCCGAAGGCCATCGGGTTGATCCCGGTGGCCACCCGGTCGCCCAGCCCGTTGAGCACGTGCTTGATGATGGCGTCGGAGTCCACCGCCAGGTTGGCGGCCTGGCGCACCCGCTTGTCGGTGAAGGGGTTGGGTCCGCTGCGCGCCGCCTGGTCGAGCTGGAGCATGGCGGTGCGGAGGATCGGCGAGGTCGCGGTCCGCGCCGAGCCCGACTTGTTGATGACGTCCATCTGATCCGGCGGCACCGCCTTGATGATGTCCACGCCGCCCGACAGCAGCTCGGCGATCTCGGTCGCCTTCTCGGGAATGATGCGGATGCGCACGTACTTGAAGGCCGGCTTGGCCCCCCAGTAGTCGTCGTTGCGCACCAGCAGGTGCTCCTGCTTCCGGCTCCACTTCACGAGCTTGTAGGGCCCGGTGCCGACCGGGTTCTCCTGCATGAAGTCGTGGCCCTTCTCGCGGATCACCTTCTCGGACTGCATGACCTGGGCGGTGAGCCGCTCCACGAAGAGCGGGTAGGGCCCGTCGGTCTTGAACCGGACCGTGTGGTCGTCCACGATCTCGACGGTCTTGATCTTGGCGTGGTTGCCCCGCGCGGTCATCTTCTTGGTCGGGTCCAGCACGCGGTCGAAGGTGGCCTTGACGTCCTTGGCGCCGAACGGCGTGCCGTCGTGGAACTTGACCCCCTGGCGGAGCTTCACCTCCCAGGTGGTGTCGTCGATCGCCTTCCACGAGGTCGCCAGGTTGGGCCCGACCTTGCGGGTCTTGAGATCACGCACCGCCAGGTGGTCGAAGACGTGGTAGCCGAGGATGATCGCCTCGCGGAGCACCGAGTTGGGCGGATCCCAGTTGTCGATGTCGGACTGCAGCGAGTAGATGAGGGTTTCTTCCCTCGTCTGGGCGGAGGCCGGCGGGACGAGCCCGAGGGCGACCGCGAAGAGCAGGGCAAAGGTGACGGCGAGCATACGGCGCATGAGAGCCTCCTTGCGGTAAATCGTGACGGCTGGCGCAGGGTGGGAACCGAGCATCTGGGTGGAGGAACAATAGCTTCGGGGGCCCGGGCAGTCAAGGGATGGGACCCCCGCTGTGCTAAGAGAGGAGGTACGCCATGACCCCGACGCTCGAGACGCCCCGCCTGCGCCTGCGCCCGCTGGCCGCCGCCGACGAGGCCGACCTGATCGCGCTCGACAGCGACCCCGAGGTGATGCGGTTCGTGGGCAGCCCGGCCGGGGTCAAGAGTCCGGCCGAGACCGCGGAGCGTGCGCGCCTGCGCATCCGGGAGACCGAGGCCGGTGACTACGAGCCCCTGGGCTTCTGGCGGATTGAAGGCCGGAGCGACGGCGCCTTCCTCGGCGTTGGCGCCCTCATCCAGATGCCCGACGGTGAGGACGTGGAGGTCGCGTACCGGCTGGCGCGGAGCGCGTGGGGGCAGGGGATCGCCACCGAGGCGGTGGGCGCCCTGGTAGCCCACGCCCTGGGGCCGCTCGCGCTGCCTCGGGTGGTGGCCGTGACCTATCCCGAGAATCGGGCTTCCCAGCGGGTGCTGGACAAGCTCGGCTTCGAGCGGCGCGGGTTCCGCGAGTACAAGGGTGTCCGGGCGACCTACCATGTGCTCACCTCCTCCGCCTGGGCGGGGCGCGTGGCCGGCGGTTCTGTTCATTGACTTTGTCCCGCCCCCCCCGCCATAATTAGCCCGCTGTTCACGCACACTTATGGCTCCCTCATCTCTCTTCCTCGTCACCGGTGGAGCGGGCTTCATCGGCTCCCATATCGTCGAGCGGCTTCTGGGCGAGGGGCACCGCGTCCGGGTGCTGGACAACTTCTCGACCGGGAGCCGGGCCAACCTCGACTTCGCCCGGGGCAACCGGCGGCTCGAGATCATTCGCGGCGACCTGATCCGCCTCAAGACCGTCGAGCGGGCGGTCAAGGGCGTGACCGCGGTCTTCCACCAGGCGGCCATGCGCTCGGTGCCGCGCTCGGTGGCCGATCCGCTCGGCGCCAACGCCTCCAACGTTACCGGCACGCTGCACGTGCTCCACGCGGCGGCCGGACAGAAGAGGAAGCCCCGCGTGGTCTACGCCTCGTCGTCGTCCGTGTACGGCGAGCGGCCCGACTTGCCCAAGCGTGAGGACCAGCCGACCGCGCCCATCTCGCCCTACGCCGCGACCAAGGTGGCCAACGAGCTCTATGCCTCGGTGTGGACCCGGCTCATGGGCGTGGAAACGGTCGGGCTGCGCTACTTCAACGTGTTCGGCCCCCGCCAGGATCCCA
>DATHSW010000113.1:0-12993 GCA_035463855.1 Candidatus Deferrimicrobiaceae bacterium
CGATCTCGCCGATTCCCGGCTCGGTGGGCACGTAGTGGTCGGCGGTGGCGAGGCAGGCCTCGGGCCGGCGCACCGGGCGGCCCCTGCGCTCGAGGCGGGCCAGCGCGTGGGTGGACCCCTCGTGCAGGAGGTGGCGGTCCACGTAGAGCAGCGCCTGGCCGCCGGGCCCTTCCGCCACCACGTGGTGGCTCCAGATCTTCTCGAACATGGTCAAACGTTGCGACGTCATCACCGCCCCGCGAACTTCTCCTCGATGCCGTGCCACCAGTCGAACCCGACTCGGCGGAAGATGTCCATCGGCCCCAGCACCGGCCCCGGCTGCCAGTCGGTGCCGTGCTCCTTCAGGAAGGCCAGCGAGCGCTCCATCGCGGGTATCGCGGCGGCCATGCACACCGCCGGGAAGATCACCATCTTGAACCCCATGCGCTCGAGCTCGGATACCTTCACCGCGGGGGTCTTGCCGCCGATCACCATGTTGGCGAGCAGCGGCGCCTTGATCTCCCGCGCCACCCGGCGGATCTCGTCCTCGGTCTGGGGCGCCTCGAAGAAGATGACGTCGGCGCCCGCCTCCGCGTAGCGGTTGCCGCGATCGATGGCATCGTCGAGCCCGGTGACCGCGCGGGCATCGGTGCGCGCGATGATCAGGAAGTCGGGATCGGTGCGGTACTCGGACGCGGCGCGCACCTTGTCGCAGAATTCCTCGGTCGGGATCACCTGCTTGCCCGCGATGTGCCCGCACTTCTTGGGCGCCACCTGGTCCTCGATGTGGAGCCCCGCCACCCCCGCCTTCTCGTACTCCCGCACCGTCCGCACCACGTTCAGCACGTTGCCGTAGCCGGTGTCGGCGTCCGCGATGACGGGCAGGGACACGCACGAGGCCAGGTGTCCGGCGTGATCGGCCATCTCGGTGAGCGTGGCGAGGCCCAGGTCGGGCTGGCCCAGGTGCGAGGCGGCGGTGCCCGCGCCGGTCATGTAGACCGCCGGGAATCCGGCCGCCTCGATCAGGCGCGCGGAGAACCCGTCGTAGGCGCCCGGCGCGACGATGATCCCGGGGGCCTTGAGCATCTGGCGGAGGCGCGTCGTGGCTCGCATGACAGGAACCTTTCCCGGGCGCTCGGCCCGACGGGGACGGCATGGCTATCTGAGGCGCGACGGCGACGACGATTGTCGGCCAGCCGGATCGCTCTTGTCAACGCGACGAGACTACTCGGGCAGCCCCTCCGCGGCCGCGAGTCGTCTCCTGGGTGCGAGCATCGGCCCGAAGCCGCACCCCGTCAAGTGGGTCGCGGCTCGATGCGATCCCGGGCGCGCGGTCCGGCCCTTGTTGTACAATCCGCACGGGCCGTTACCCGGATCGGAGCCGAGCCATGCCGTTCGCCGACGTCGGCGGAGTCAAGCTGTTCTACGAGGAGACGGGACAGGGTGCGCCCCTGATCTTCGTCCACGAGTTCGCGGGCGACTACCAGAGCTGGCACCTCCAGGTGCGCTTCTTCGCCCGGCGCTACCGCACCATCGCCTACAACGCGCGCGGCTACCCGCCCTCCGACGTGCCCGACAAGCCGGAAGCCTACTCGCAGGACCGGGCCGCCGACGACATCCTGGGAATCCTCGATCACCTGAAGATCCCGAAGGCGCACGTCTGCGGGCTCTCGATGGGCGGCTACGCGGTGCTGCACTTCGGGCTCCGCCACCCCGAGCGCGCCCTGTCGCTGACGGTGGCCGGCGCCGGTTACGGCAGCGTGCCGGGCGAGCGCGAGCGCTTTCGCAAGGACGTGGAGGAGACCGCGCGGCGCTTCGAGACCGACGGGATGGTGGGCGTGGCGAGCTTCTACACCAAGGGCCCCACCCGCGTGCAGTTCATGGACAAGGACCCGAAGGGCTGGCGGGAGTTCTACGACCAGTTCGCGGCGCAGTCGGCCAAGGGTCACGCGCTGACCATGCGCGGGGTGCAGATGTCGCGGCCGTCCATCTTCGAGCTGGAGGCCGCGCTCGAGCGGCTCGAGGTGCCCACCCTGATCGTGACCGGCGACGAGGACGACCCCTGCCTCGAGCCCGCCATCTTCATGAAGCGCAAGGTCCGCTCGTCGGGACTGGTGGTGATGCCCAAGGCCGGGCACACCATCAACCTCGAGGACCCCGAGGTCTTCAACCGCGCGCTGCTCGATTTCCTCACCGCGGTGGACGCGGGCCGCTGGCCGCTCCGGAACCCCCAGTCGCAGACCGGCTCCGCCATCATGCCCGCCGCCGCGAAGCGCGAGTGAACCCAGGAGGACCGCGATGACGCTGCCGCTCTCGCCGTACACGGTGATCGATCTGACCCGAGCCCGCTCGGGTCCGACCTGCGTGCGCCAGCTCGCGGACATGGGGGCGAGCGTCGTCCAGATCTCCGCGCGCGAGGACACCGAGGGCGATTTCCCCCGCCGCGGCTTCGACTCCCAGAATCTCCACCGCAACAAGCGCTCGCTCACCCTCGATCTCAAGTCCCCGCGCGGGATCGAGATCATCCACAAGCTCGTGCGGACGGCCGACGTGGTCGTCGAGAACTTCCGCCCGGACGTCAAGACCCGCCTCGGCATCGACTACGAGGCCCTGAGCCGCATCAACCCGCGGCTGGTGTACGGCAGCATCTCGGGCTTCGGCCAGGACGGCCCCTACCGCGAGCGCCCGGGCTACGACCAGATCGCCCAGGGCATGGGCGGGCTCATGTCCATCACCGGCCTGCCCGGCCAGGGCCCGGTGCGCGTGGGCATCCCGGTGGCCGATCTCACCGCCGGCATCTTCCTGGCCCAGGGCATCCTGGTGGCCCTGCTCGAGCGCGAGCGCTCGGGGCGCGGCCAGTGGGTGCACACCTCGCTGCTGCAGGCGATGGTGACGATGCTCGACTTCCAGGCCGCGCGCTGGCTCATCGGCAAGGAGATCCCCCCGCAGGCCGGCAACGATCACCCGACCGCCATCCCCACCGGCGTGTTCAAGACCGCGGACGGCCACCTCAATATCGCGGCCTCCGGGCAGCACATGTTCCGCCGGCTCTGCGAGACGCTCGGGACCGAGCCGCTGCTCGAGGACCCACGGTTCCGCACCGCGCCCGACCGCTCGAAGAACCGCAAGGCGCTCGCGGTGGAGCTCGAGAAGGCGTTCGCCCGGCGCACCACCCAGGAGTGGGTGGAGCTCCTCAACACCAAGGGCGTGCCCTCCGGCCCCATCCTCGACGTCAAGCAGGTCTACGAGAACGAGCAGATCCGGCATCTCAAGATGGCGGTGCCGGTGAAGCACCCGGCGCTGGGCGAGCTCTTCGTGCAGGCCCCCCCGGTGACGCTCTCGCGCACGCCGGGCGGAGTCCGCACCCACGCGCCCGACACCGGCGAGCACAGTGATCAGATCCTGGCCGAGCTGGGCTACTCCCCGGCCGACATCGCCTCCCTTCGCACCGACAAGGTCATCTGACAGGAGAACGACGTGAGAGAGAACGCGCTGAGGAAGATCTGGGGCCGCGGCGAGGCGGTGGTGAACGGCTGGCTCTCCATCCCGAGCGGCTTCTCGGCCGAGGTGATGGCGCACCAGGGCTTCGACTCGCTGACCATCGACATGCAGCACGGCGTGGTGGACTACCAGGTGGCGGTGAACATGCTGCAGGGCATCTCCACCCTGGGGGTGGTGCCGCTCGCCCGGGTGCCGTGGAACGATCCGGCGCGCCTCATGAAGATCCTCGACGCGGGCGCCTACGGGGTCATCTGCCCGATGATCAACACCGCGCAGGAGGCGGAGGCGATGGTGCGGGCGTGCAAGTACCCGCCGCGCGGCTACCGGAGCTGGGGCCCGGTGCGCGCCTCCCTCTACGCCGGCTCCGACTACGGCGACCACGCCAATACCGAGACCATCGTGATGCCGATGATCGAGACCGCGGAGGCGCTCAAGAATCTGGACGAGATCCTGAGCGTGGACGGCGTGGACGCCATCTACGTGGGGCCCTCCGACCTGAGCCTGGCCATGGGCCTCAAGCCCCGCCTCGACCAGACCGACCCGCCGGTGGTGGAGGCCCAGAAGAAGATCGTGGCCGCGTGCAAGCGGCACGACGTCGTCGCGGGCATCCACAACGCCACCGCGACCTACGCGCTCAAGATGATCGCGGAGGGCTACCAGTTCGTGACCCTGGCGAGCGACAGCCGCTTCATGGCCGCCAAGGCGGCCGAGGAAGTGGGCGTCGTGCGCAAGACCGGCACCAAGGCCGGGAAGCTCCCGGCCTACTAGTGCCGGCCCGGCTGGACGGCGCGCTGCTCGAGCGGGCGCGCGCCCACCTGGGCTCCTTCGAGCGGCAGGCCCTGCCCGACGACGGGCGGCGACGGGCCGCGGTGGCCCAGGTGCTCTTGCCCGACGAGGACGGCCGCCCGTGCTTTCTCATCACGCGCCGGGCCGCGACGCTGCGCAAGCACACCGGCCAGTGGGCGCTGCCGGGCGGCCGCCTCGACGCGGGGGAGACCGCGGAGCGCGCGGCGCTGCGCGAGCTGCAGGAGGAGGTGGGCCTCACCCTCGACGAGAGCACCGTGCTGGGGGTGCTGGACGACTACGGCACCCGCTCGGGCTTCATCATCACCCCGGTGGTCGTGTGGGCCGAGCCCGACCACGAGCTCGTGCCGAACCCGGCCGAGGTGGCCAAGATCTTCCGCGTGCCGCTCGACGACCTGGAAGGGCCGGACGTGCCCCGGCTCATCAACATCCCGGAGAGCGACCGCCCGGTGATCCAGCTACCGCTGCTGGGCACCTTGATCCACGCGCCGACCGCGGCCGTCCTCTACCAGATGCGCGAGGTGGTCGTCCACGGACGGCCGACGCGCGTGAACCATTTCGAACAGCCCGTGTGGGCCTGGCGCTGAGCGCGCGGGCCCGCGGACCGGAGGAAGCGCCATGGGAGTGCTGGACGGACAGGTCGCGATCATGACCGGCGGCGGCACCGGCATCGGCCGCGCGGCCGCGCTGATGCTGGCCGCCGAGGGCGCGCAGGTGGTGGTGGCCGGCCGGCGCAAGGCGCCGATCGAGGCGGTGGCCGGGGAGATCGCCCGGGCGGGCGGCCGCGCGGTGGCGCGCGCGTGCGACGTAGCGAAGCCGGCCGAGGCGCGCGCCCTCGCCGAGTGGACGGTGGCCCAGTACGGCCGGGTGGACGTGCTCGTCAACAACGCGGGCCACTCGAGCAAGGCGCGCAACGTGCGCTGGGTGCCCCAGGAGGAGTGGGACAGCGTGCTCGCGGTGAACCTGACCGGGGTCTACGCGCTCACCCAGGCGGTGCTGCCCGGCATGATCGCGCGGGGCGGCGGCACCATCGTCACGGTCAGCTCGCTGGCCGCGCTCAAGCCCGGCCTGATCGGCGGGGCGCCCTACGGGGCGGCCAAGGCGGGGGTCCTGAACCTCATGGGGCACGTGCACACCGTGCTGCGCGAGAAAGGCATCCGCGCCACCACCATCATGCCCGCCGAGGTGGACACCCCGATCCTCGACAACCGCCCGCTGCCCCCCGACGCCAAGGCCCGCTCCACCATGATGCAGGCCGAGGACGTGGCCCGCGCCATCATGCTCTGCGTGACCCTGCCGCCGCGCACCGTGATCGAGGAGATCGTGATGAGCCCGACCATCCTCCGCGACCAGAGCGCCGACATCAAGACCGCGCGCGACCTCGGCGCACCGCCGGGCGCCCCCTAGCGGCGCCGGCACGCCCCCGCCGCCTCAGGCTCGGGTCGAGCTCGCGCCCAGCGACGCCTGCTGGACGTGGTTGCGGAAGCCGATCGGATCGCGCACGCGCCGGAAGACCTCGCGGGCGCCGCCGGTCCCGGTGACCGTGAGGTCACCGTAGCTGAGCACGCGGCCCATGAGCCCCTGCTGCACGCCGATCGACTCGACCTTGCCGAGCAGGAGCTCGGTGGTGTAGCGCGAGATCAGCCCCACCTTGAAGATCAGTCGCGAGGTGGTGACCGCGAACTCGGAGGTCATCACCTCCACGTAGTGGACGAAGGCCCAGACGAGCCCGACCAGCGCGACCGCCGCGCCCAGCATCCAGAGCCACGGGGGATCGGGCGCCCGGCGGAGCAGCGCCATGAGGATCACCCCGGCCAGCACGATCAGGGCCGACTTGACGAACAGCACCCAGTGCAGCCGCGTCTTGTACAGCACGCGCTCCCCCGCCAGCAGGTGCCGCTCCACGTACCCCACGGCCTCAGCCTACCCCATACCGGGGTCAGGTCTTGCATTCCGACATTGCGCGCGGCGCCGCGCCTGAGGCGGGCGGGTCGCACCGGGGTAGCCCCTGCCGGGCGGCCGGAGCGGTCCCCCCGAGTCCGGGCGCCGCTCGAAGCGCGGCGACTCCGGCGAGTGGGTGGCGAAGGCCGAGCCGGCAGGGGCTGCCCCGGCGCCACCCGCCCGACGCGCGCGCAGGGGCGGCGCGAAATGTCGGAATGTAAGACCTGACCCCAGCTAGGGGGCGCGGTAGTCGCGGTGCCAGAGATCGAGGTATTCGGTCGCGTTGCGCAGGATGTCGTCCAGCTCCTCCTGGCTCATCTTGCGCACCGGCTTGGCCGGCACGCCCATCACGAGCCAGCCCGCCGGCACCACCTTGCCCGGCGGCACCAGTGCGCCCGCGCCCACCTGCGCGCCCTCCTCCACCACCGCGCCGTCCAGCACCACCGCCCCGATCCCGATCCGCGAATTGTTCATCACGGTGCAGGCGTGGACCACCGCGCGGTGGCCGATCGTCACGTTGTCGCCCACGATGCACGGGAACTCCGGCGTGACGTGCAGCACCGAGTTGTCCTGCACATTGGAGTTGCGCCCGAGCCGCACGTAGTTGTCCTGGTCCCCGCGCAGCACCGTGCCGGGCCACACGCTGGCGCCCGCCTCGATGATGACGTCGCCGATCACCTGGGCCGCGGGGTCCACGTAGGCCTCCGGGTGCACCCGCGGCGCGCGGCCGGGCACCTCGCGGATCACGTGCCGCTCCACCGGGGCTTGCGCTTCTCGAGGAAGGCGCGCACCCCCTCCCGGAAGTCCGCGCTCATGTAGGTGGTGGCGATCAGGTCCTCGTCGTCGGGCAAGGCCCGGCTCGCCCCGAGGCGACGGATCGACTCCTTCGTCACCCACAGCGTGATCGGCGCGTGCTCGGCGAGCTGGTGGGCCAGCGCGGTGACCCGCGCCTCGATCTGCGCGGCGGGCACGATCTCGTGGACGTAGCCCGCCGCGTGCCCTTCCTCGGCGGTGAGCAGCCGCGCGGTGAAGATCAGCTCCTTCAGGCGCGACGGCCCGAACACGTCCACCAAGCTCGCGTAGGCGGCCATGGAGAGGCAGTTGCCGAGGGTGCGCGCGATCGGCGCACCGAAGCGCGCGTCGGGGGTGGCGATGCGCAGGTCGCACGCGGTGGCGATGCGGAAGCCGCCGCCCACCGCGAACCCCTCGATCTGGGCGATGACCGGCTTGCGCACGGACTCGAGGCGGGCCATGCGCTTGTCCCCGTCGCGCTCGTAGGCGATCCCGTCCTCGGCCCGGTCGAACACCTTGAACTGGCTGATATCGGTGCCGGCCACGAATGCCTTGCCGCCGGCGCCGCGCAGCACGAGCACCCGCACCGAATCGTCGGCGTCCACCTCCTCGCAGACCTGGTAGAGGCGATCGTACATGCCCCAGGTCATGGCGTTGCGCGCCTCGGGGCGGTTGAAGGTCAAGGTGACCACCGGTCCGTCGCGGGTCACCAGGGTCTCGTCTTGCGTCGGCACGGCGCGCGCCTCCCTCTCTCGTCGTGTTGAGTCGCCGCATCGTACCATGCTCGCTCCGCTTCCCCGGCGCGCCCGGGTCACGATAGCATCGAGCGCATGGCCTGGCCCGCCGGCCTCATCCTCGACTACGGCAACGTGCTCACCCACGCCCAGGATCAGACGTGGATGGACGGGGCCGCGCGCCGGCTCGGCACCGACGCCGCCGCTTTCCGGGCCGCCTACTGGCAGCATCGGCACGCCTACGACGCCGGTCTCCCGGCCGCGGACTACTGGCAGCGCGTGGTGGCCGCGGCCCGGCCCGGCGTCCCCGTTCCGATCGATCCCGCGTGGCTGATCGCCTCCGACGTCGCCTCGTGGAGCGCCTACCACGACGAGGTCTGGGCGCTCACCGCCGCGTTCCGCGCCGCGGGCGGACGCACCGCGTTTCTCTCCAACAGCGGCCCGGAGGTCATGGCGCGTGTGCGCGCGGACCATCCCCTGGAGGCGCGCTTCGACGCGGTCGTGATCTCCTGCGAGGTCGGTCTCGCCAAGCCCGATCCCCGCATCTTCCGGCTCTGCCTGGAGCGGCTGGGCCTGCCCGCCGCCGCCGCCCTCTTCGTGGACGACCGCGCGGACAACGTCGCGGCCGCCGCGCGGGTCGGGCTGCAGACCCTCCAGTTCGAGGGCCCCGACGCGCTCGTGCGGCTGCGGTCCCTGGTCCGCTGAGCGTCCGGCGTCCTGCTCCCCCGCGCGCCGGCCGCGCGCATCACCAACCTGGGCAATTCGCTGCTGGGCCTGGGGGAATACTTCCAGACGCAATCATTGCGGAGCCCGCTAACGTGGCGATTCGCCGAGGCGGGCTCCGTGGCGTGCCTCTTGCGTCGGCGCTGGTCGGCATGACAGACCGGCCGGCTTTGCGGTCCACGCGACCCCCACAGGAGAGACGGATGAAGCGATGGGCAACGGCGGTTGGACTCGGCGCGGGGCTTCTGCTCCTGGCCGGGCAGGCTGACGCGCAGTGGCGGTACACCGACGACAAGGGCGCGAGCAAGGTCACGCAATACAAGCTCGACGTGCCCGCGCCGTACCGCGACGCGGCCGAGTGGATCGGGCCGATCGGGATCGGAAAGCCCGCCCTGAGCGCCGACCAGATCCGGGCGGCCCAGCTCTGGGACGCCATCCAGCGGATCATCGCCGCGGAAGCCGGGCTCCTGCAGTTCAGGAACGTGGCGGCCCCGGCGCCGCCGCGCCCGGAGTCGGGCACGGCCGGCAAACCCATGGCGACCATGTGCATCGCGGGCGAGCTCCGGGCCATGACCTCGCCGGGCAGCTGGAGGACCGTCGGCGGGTGCGCCCCCGGCTTCTCGACGGGCTACGGGACGGACGGCTACGGAGCCGTCGGGGGCTTTATCGTCAGGTGACGCCCTACTCGGTGCGATCGTCGCCCGCGAGCGCCCGCGCGGCCGCCTCGATGGCCTCGACGATGAAGTGGTAGCCGGTGCAGCGGCAGAGATGCCCGGCCAGCATCTCGCGGATCGCCTCGCGCGAGGGGGCGGGATGGTCCCGGAGGAACGCGGTCGTGCTCATGATGATCCCGGGCGTGCAGTAGCCGCACTGCAGCCCGTGCTTGGCCCAGAACGCGGCCTGGATCGGGTGCAGGCCCTCGGCGGGGGCCACCCCTTCGATGGTGGAGACCCGCTGGCCGTCGGCCTGCACCGCGAGCATCAGGCAGGCGCGCACGGGCTCCCCGTCGAGCAGCACCGTGCACGCCCCGCACACCCCGTGCTCGCAGCCCACGTGGGTGCCGGTGAGATCGAGGTCCTCCCGCAGGAAGTCGGCCAGGGTGGCGCGCACCTCGACCGCGCGCTCGTGCTCCTGGTCGTTCACGGTCACCCGGATCGTCTTGATCACGAGCCCCCTCCGCACCGCGCGAGCGCGGCGCTCAGCGTGCGCTCGGCCAGGGTGGCCGCGACCTGCCGCCGATAGTCCGCGGTCGCGTGGATGTCGCCGTCGGGCGAGAGCCCGGCCGCCGCCGCCCGCGCCGCCTCGGTGATCAGCGGCGATGTCGGCGCCCGGCCCTCGAGCGCCCGCTCCGCGGCCACGCCCCGGACCGGCGTCCCGCCCGCGCCGAAGAAGGCCAGCCGCGCGCGCGCCACCGTGCCGTCGGCGGCCCGCGCGAGGACCGCCACCGCGCCCACCAGGGCGAAGTCGCCGTGACGGCGCGACACCTCGGCGAAGCCCCAGCCCGCCCCGGCCGGCGGCAGCGTGAAGCGCACCGCGGTGGCCAGCTCGTTGCCGTCGAGCGCGGTGGTCAGCGGGGCGCGATAGAAGCGGTCCGCCGGGATCATGCGCTCGCCGCGCGGTCCCCGCGCGACCACCACGCCCTCGAGGCAGAGGAGCAGCGCGGGCAGCTCCGAGGCCGGATCCGCGTGGACGACGTTGCCCACCACGGTGCCGCGGTTGCGGATCGGCGGATGCGCGACCGCCTGGAGCACTTCGGCGAAGAGCGGCGAGCGGCCCGCCGCCCAGCGCTCGAGCGCGCGCTGGCGCACCAGGGCGCCGATCTCGAGGATGCCCGAGGCCTCGCGGATTCCGTCGAGCCCCCGCAGCCGGTTGATGTCCACCAGCACGGCCGGCCGCGCCAGCCGCAGCGCGAGCATCGGGATGAGGCTCTGCCCGCCGGCCAGCACCTTGGCGTCGTCGCCCGCGGTGGCCAGCGCGCCGATCGCCTCGTCGAGCGTGGCCGGCGCCACATAGTCGAACGGAGCGGGCTTCATGCGGGCCGCCCGCCTCGGGCCGCCGCCTGGTCGAGCAGGCCGAGGACCACCGACGGGCCGAGCGGCGTGCGGGTCACGCGCACGCCCCAGGGCCGGAGCGCGTCCTCCACCGCGTTGGCGATGGCGGCCGGCGGCGAGATCGCCCCGCCCTCGCCGATGCCCTTCATGCCGAGCGGGTTCCGGGGCGATGGATACTCGAGGTGCACGGTCTCGATGGCGGGCAGCTCCATCGCGGTCGGCACCAGGTAGTCCATGAAGGTGCCGGTCAGGAGCTGCGCCTGCTCGTCGTAGACCATCTCCTCCAGCAGCCCGCCGCCCACGCCCTGCGCGACCCCGCCGTGGATCTGGCCCTCCACGATGATCGGGTTGATGATCCTCCCGCAATCGTGGGCCACCAGGTAGCGGAGCAGCTTCACCGCGCCGGTGCCGGGGTCCACGTCCACCACCGCGACGTGGGTGGCGCTGGTGTAGGTCACGGTGGGCTGGTGATGGTAGACGGTGGCCTCGAAGTCAGGCGAGGCCACGCCGGGCTTCGCGAACGTGGGGATCGCGGCCTGGATCACCTTGGAGACCGGGATGGCGGAGGCCGGGGCGCCGCGCACCGTGACCATGCCGTCCGCCACCTCGATGTCGGCGGGCGCGGCCTCCAGCAGTGCGGCCGCGGCCGCGACCAGCTTGTCCTTTACGCGGCCCGAGGCCTCGTGGATCGAGCTGCCCGCGTTGACCGCGCTGCGCGAGGCGAAGGTGCCGACTCCGAAGGGGATCGCGGCGGTGTCGCCCCCCACGATCGTCACCGACTCGAGCGGGATGCCGAGCGCGTCGGCCGCGATCTGGGCGAACGAGGTCTCGTGCCCCTGCCCCTGGCAGCAGGCTCCGGTGGCGACCACCGCGTGGCCCGAGGCGTCGAGGCGCACGGTCGCGCCCTCATACGGGCCGATCGCGGTGCCCTCCACGTAGCTCGAGATCCCGATGCCGCGATGGATCCCCCGCTCGCGCAGCCGCGCCTGCTCCGCGCGCAGGGCGTCGTAGCCCACCGCCCGCAGGGCCGCCTCGAGCCCGGCCTTGAAATCGCCGCTGTCGTAGACGAGCGGGTTGCCGTCGCGGTACGGGATCTGCAGCTCGTACGGCAGATCGGCCGCCCCCAGGTAGTTGCGCCGGCGCAGCTCGGCCGGGTCCATGGCGAGCTCCCGCGCCAGGCAGTCCACGATGCGGTCCATCGCGAACACGGTCTCGGGGCGGCCCGCGCCGCGATAGGGCGCGTTCGGCGTCTTGGTGGTCACCACCCCGAGGCACTCGACGTCGAGGTTCGCCACGCGATGCGGGCCCAGCAGGTGGGCCACCGTGTTGTAGGGCAGCACGATGCCCCAGGAGTTGTAGGCGCCCAGGTCCACCCAGATGCGATCGCGCACCGCCAGCATGGTGCCGTCCCGCCGGGCCGCGATCTCGATGTCGTGCACCTGGGCGCGCGCGTGGGCCGAGCCCATCATGTGCTCGCGGCGGTCCTCGGTCCACTTCACCGGCCGGCGCGCCGCGATGGCGGCGGCGGGGATCAGCAGGTCCTCCGGGTAGCCGTTCGCCTTGGTGCCGAAGCCGCCGCCCACGTCCGGGGCGATGACGCGAATCTGGTGGAGCGGCAGCCCGAGGGCGGCGGCCAGGCCCTGCTGGACGAAGTGGACGACCTGGGTGCCGTTCCACGTGGTGAGCGCGCCGTCGCGCGGGTCCCACCGGGCGACCACCCCGCGGGTCTCGATCGGCATGCCCACGTAGCGTGGGATCACGAAGCGCTCCCGCACCCGCGCGTCGGCCTGGCGGAAGGCCGCCGCGACGTCACCGAAGCCCGTCTTGAACGAGAGCGCCACGTTGTCGCCCCAGTCGGGGTAGAGCACGGGCGCGTCGGGCCGCGCGGCCGCCTCCACGTCGGCCAGCACCGGCAGCGGCTCGTAGTCCACCTCAACCAGCTCGCAGCCGTCCTCGGCCACCGCGCGGCTGCCGGCCACCACCATCGCCACGATCTCGCCCACGTGGCGGGCCTCATCCCGGCACATGGCGAGCTGGTGGGGTTGCTTCATGCGGACGGTCACGTGGGCGGCGAGGCCGGGGGGGATGGCGCCAAAGAGCGGCAGCGGCTTCATCCAGCGCTCGAGATCGGCGAAGGTGAACACGTGGGCGACGCCGGGCAGCCGGCGCGCGGCGTCGGTGCGGATGGCCGCGATGCGCGCGTGCGCGTGCGGGCTGCGGACGAAGGCCGCGTGGAGCATCCCGGGCAGCTTGATGTCGTCCACGAAGCGGCCCTCGCCGCGGAGGTAGCGCGGGTCTTCCTTGCGCTTGACCGATGCTCCGAAGTACTTGGCGCCCATGTCTCGCTTGGCCTCACTCTGCGGACGACCGTTTACTTCTTCCGGCTCTCCATATGCGGGGGCCCCGACATGGCCCCCGCACTCCCCCAGTCGGCGGACACCCGTTTCGGCGCTAGCCGCCCAAGTATG